>NZ_CAXAON010000017.1:0-107495 GCF_963970495.1 Pseudomonas sp. EA_65y_Pfl2_P78
AAGAACGGCGTCGGCCCGGACTTCGTCAGCGCCGAAGTGTGCGTGGCCTACCCGTATTGCCGGGCGTATGACCTCATCACCCTCAAGTGCAACGGCGAACTGCTGGAACCCAAGCCCAAGGTCAATCCGAATCAGGCGCCGCAACCGCCGAACCCCGGTGACGAAACCCCCATCACCATTTGCTTCACCGTCACCCGCGCCTTTCTGGACCAGGCGAAACGGCTGGATAAAAAACTGCATTTCTCCTACACCGTCACCGACCAGCTCGGCAACGGCCCGGACACGCCGTGGTCGCCGGTGCAGAGCGTGGATGAGGATCTGGATGGCGTCCTGCTGCCGATGCCAATTCTGCTGGAGCGCAAAGAAGACTATCCCGGTGATGACGCGAGCATCATTGACCTGGAAAAACTGGCGGGCGGGCCATTGCTGCTGGTCGTGATGACCAAAGACAACCGCTTTGTGGTGGGAGACGAGATTGTGGCGACCTATACCACTACCGGGCAAACCGCCCCCGTGGTCGTCAGGGGTAAAGTCGAAGAGGATCCGTTCCTTGGGAAATTGCCCAGTTTTCTTGAAGTGTCCAATGACAAGGTCTTCGCTGGCAGCAAGGTGACTGCGATTTATGAATTGCACAGGCCCAATGTGGGGTTGGTGGGGAGTTCCAATACGGCCACCGCAACGGTGACGGGAACAATCCCGGTCGATCTGAAGCCGCCAACCTTGGTGGCACCGGCGACCAACCCGGTTGATGTGTTGGCCTACGAAGAAGGTGTCACTGTGCGCGTCGAACACCTCTTGGCCTTGCCGGGGGACCAGGCTCGGTTGCTGGAAGTTGACCCCAAGCCCGACGCAAAGCCCTTTCCGTTACTGACGCTCAACCAGAATAAACGCGCCAACTTCAAACTTGATCCCGCGTTTCTCGTCGAACGGCGCGGAACAACCATCAAATTGCGTTGGGAATTGATTCGCGGAGGAAAATCCGAAGGTGAGTCCCCGGATCTGGTGCTGACTATCCAACCTATCGCCGAGAATGACCGGCGGTTACCGACACCGAACATTGCCGGCAACACTGGTAAGGAACTGGACGTTCAAGACCTCACGGCAGACGCGCGGATTCTCGCGGTGAAATGGCCGTTGTTCAAGCTGGGGCAACCGATCTGGGTCACGTCTGCAGGCTTTGACAAGAATGGTGATCCCGTCAGCAAGGACGTCAGGTCGGGAGAGCTCAATGATTCGACGGCTGGATTGTCGGTGGAGGCGCCGGCTGAGTGGCTTAAAGGCCTCAAGGACGGGTCTGAACTGACGACTACCGTAAAAATAAATCTGGATGAAGTCGTCGATGCCGCTAGGGCAGTGGCCTTGCCGTTGCGCACTTATACTGTCAAGGCGTTGCATCCTTTCACCATAGAACCCGCCCTCATGGAGATTAATGGCCTAAACGTCAATGCGGACTTTCTTGCCCTGACCGGCACCCCTGCACCCGAAACGACACAAACACGGGTTCCAACTTCTGGAGATGGCAGCTACTCCTATTTTTCTAGTGCTACCGACGTAGCGACCGTTAATAGTAACGGGCTGGTCAGCGGCCACAAAAACGCAAGTGCGACTATTACTGTGCGAGAAAACAGCACTCAACGTGAAGTCTCATTCCCCGTAAAAGTGCAAAATGTTGTACGCCTTGTCATGACCCCTACACATACATACAGCATCAGCGCAGCTATTAACTGGATGAATTCAATTGGCGGATCACCTGTTTCAAATGCAGCTATTGAAGTACTGAAAGTCAAATACAGGCCACTGGCATCCAGCGCAGGCGGCTGGCTATGTCGTAATGATGGATGTGGCGCCGGACAATACCTTTCGGTCATAACCAATAACCCAAACGCATGGTACATCGCCTGTTTCACCGGTAATAACTCACAGGCACACGGCTGGTGCCTTCTGCCTGGCTGAGTTTGACGCACAACAGACGGCACACGTGCTCGATGCTAAGCAAAATGGTGACAGTTTGCGGGACACTTTTAGGAGCTGCCGCCGGGTGCGATCTCTTGTCTTTTAAACTCTAAGTAATTTGGTGACGGATTATTTAACCAATGATTTAAACAGCGGCGCTTGATCGAGATTTTTCTACTGACCGGTATCGCCCTTTCGCGGGCAAGCTCGCTCCCACAGGGAAACGCATTTCAAATGTGGGAGTGAGCTTGCTCGCGAACGGGCCAGTGAAGTCAGCGCAAATCGCCTTTTAAACTCAGGCGTTTAAAAGACACCTTCAGACACGCCTTTCAGGCTACAAATTCTTGCGCCATTGCCTACAGCTACGACAGAATCCGCCGGCTTGTGCGCCTTGGGGGCGGGTTCTATTGTGGTCCGGTCGCTGACGAATCAGCGATCGGGTCTCGCAGCCCGTCGATCTCTGGACGCACAACACCCGTTTTTTTTATGGCGGCTGTACGTGGGAGACCTTCGGGTCTGCCGGTTCTAGAGTCCCGGTCTGCGACCCGCGTATAGCTGCCACCCTCATTCGTCTCGCAGCGAACGCTGGCAGCTCCAATGACTCTAGGAGCTTCACCATGATCAAACCAACACCCAACCCACCCGAAATCGACCTCGCCTCCCCCTACGAATCCCTCGATTCAAAAAAACTCAACGATGCCGCCGAACGCGCCCTCGATCACTACCTCTGCCCACCCGGCTCCACGCCACCACCGCGTAAAACCCGCCGGATGTACGCCGTTACCGCTGACTTCAAAAATGAGGAACTGCTGGCCGATGCCAGCGAAACACTCGCCTCAGCCAGAACCATCGCTCATGACTTCGCCCATCTCATACCCGCATCGCAGCGCAGGACGCTGCTGGGGATCGCGCAACTGATCATGCTCGGCGAGCTGGCGGTGAATCGGGTGATGGATAATCTGGAGTTGCCGAATTAGCAGGTTGCTGACGCTTTCGGGAGCAAGCCCCCTCCCACAGGTTCAGCGTTGTGAACCCAGACTTGTGATCGACACCACCCCCTGTGGGAGCGGGTTTGCTCGCGAAGGCTGCTTCACAGCCAACACCTGTATTCAGGCATAAAAAAACCGCCGCCCGACTCAATCCGGACAGCGGTTTTTTGTTTCATGGCTCAACGGGGACAGGGCACCGTTTTGTATGAATGTGGTTCGTCCTTGCTTCACCCAGTAGTGCCCAAGCCCATAGAGTAGGGGGAGTGCGTCTGTTCACGACTTAGGTGCGTCAGGCGACAAAACCTATAGGAAGACTTTTTCATACCTGAATAAGCCTGGATTACACATAGATCAAAAGATCGCAGCCTTCGGAAGCTACCACTGAGGTTCATCTCAACGGTAGGAGTTGCCGTGGCTGCGATCTTTTGGTTTGAGCGCTGGTTACTGCGCGGTCAGAATCTGCTTGGGCGAAATATTACCGAAGGCGAGTTGTTTGCTATCAATGTACTGCGTACCCCGGAATATTGCCTGCCCGTCGACCTCAACGAAATCCTCATCCATGTACATGAGCACGACCTTGGTTTCTGGCACCTTGATCTGTGGAACCGCCGAATGGCCCTGCAGCAGATTGAGGGCCCAATGAAACTGAATAATTGGCAAATCACCTATTTCAATCTGGCTCGTGCCGTCCAGTGACCGAAAGTCTTGCCGTGCCGTCATGCGTAGCTTGCGGCCGATCAGCTCGAACACCGGCTTGCCATAACGCGCCTCCAAATCACGCCCCGTCGCCCATTGATCCATGTAATAGCCTGGCGAGGTGAACAGCTCGAACAACGCCTGGTTGTCGTGGATTTTCCCCGCAGCGTCAAACAAATAGTTGTAGGAGTAGTGATAAGCCAGACCGTAGAGCTCGGGCCTGATGGCGTTGATCGGATTATCGAGATAATCCGGGACATAAATATTGGCCATCTGCACAAAGTGGATGAAGTCCAGATCCAGATCGAAGCTGACCGTGTACCGGATAGACCTTTCCTTCGGATTCGCCTCCAACCTCCCTGAAACATATTCCAGCGTCATGCCTTCGAGTTTTTTGTAGATTCGTTCTGTCATGATCGTGCTCTCTGCGCCGAGGGATTATTCCCGAATGTATGGCAGCGCAGCTGGAGGGTGGCGTCTACTGTCAGATCTGACAGGCAGACAGGGTTTTCAGACAGACGGTAACCCTCCGTCGTACAGCCGCAGACTACTTCAGCGGGCGATCTGGATTAATTCGTAGATTTGTTGCTTCTCCTCCCGCCGTTTTCGGTTCGTCAAACTCGACCGGATCGCCCACTTTGATTTTTTCACGATGTTCGTCCATCAACGCAATACTGAACTTGTAACCTTTGTCCGCCAGAAAAAAACCTGTTGCGGCAGCAAAAGAACTTCCCGAGCGCGTCGGGGTGATGATGCCTTTACCGGTTTTGGGGTCATAGCTGCTGAACGTACCTTTCATTGTCGTGCTCCCTTGCGTCTGCTCGAAGTACCCGTATCGGGTACTGGGTGTTAACAAGCATCAAACTGCAAAAGCTCAACAAGCGCACCTGTCAGAGTTGACAGGTGCAAACCGAATTCAGACAGACGGCAACTGTCAGGAATCGCGGCGCAGATCCGGCGGAATCGGCAAATCATCCTTGAGCGGATCCGGGCGCTTGCCCTTGCCGGCGCGGTATTGGCGAATCTGGTAGACGTAGGCCAACACCTGAGCAACCGCCAGATACAACCCACCCGGGATTTCCTGATCCAGTTCAGTGGAGTAGTAGATCGAGCGCGCCAACCCCGGCGATTCGAGGAGCATGACGTTGTTGGCTACGGCGATTTCGCGGATCTTCAGCGCCAGGAAGTCGCTGCCCTTGGCCAGCAGCACCGGCGCCCCGCCCTTTTCCGAATCGTATTTGAGCGCGACGGCGTAGTGAGTCGGGTTGGTGATGACCACGTCGGCGTCGGGAATCGCCGCCATCATCCGCCGCTGGGACATTTCGCGCTGGGTCTGGCGAATGCGCTGCTTGACCTCCGGCCGCCCCTCCTGATCCTTGTGCTCGTCGCGCACTTCCTGCTTGGTCATCAGCAGTTTCTTGTGGGCTTCCCAGAGCTGCACCGGCACGTCGACGGCGGCGATGATGATCAGGCCACAGGCCAGCCACAACGCACTCCAGCCGACCAGCGTGACGCTGTGAATGATGGCCATTTCAAGCGGCTCGTGGGCGATCCGCAAAAAGTCGTCGACGTCCGCCGACAACACCGCCAACGCCACGCCCAAGGTAATCAGAAACTTGGCCAGCGCCTTGAGCAGTTCGACCACCGCCTTGAACGAAAACATCCGCTTCAGGCCCGACGCCGGGTTCATCCGACTGAACTTGGGCGCCATGGAGCCCGCCGCAAACAGCCAGCCCCCGAGGGAAATCGGCCCGATCAGCGCCGCCAGCAGCAGGGTGATCATGATCGGCTGGATCGCCAACAGCGCCATCTGGCCCGACTGCAACAGAAACGCGCCCATGGAGCCCTGATCCATGATTACCTCACGGGACAGCGTGAAGTTCAGGCGCATCAGCTCCATCAAGTCTTCAGCCAACATGCCGCCGAACACCAGCAGCGCGCCGGCACCGGCCATCATCACGGCAAGGGTGTTGAGTTCTTTGGAACGAGCGATCTCACCCTTCTCGCGGGAGTCCTTTTTACGTTTTTCCGTGGGGTCTTCTGTTTTGTCCTGACCACTTTCGCTCTCCGCCATGACTCAGCGCGCCCGTGCCAGTTCGCGTAACAACTGCAAGGCCTCGGTGGCCAGCGGTTGATACTGATTGAGAATATCCGCCAGACCAACCCAGACGATGAACAGCCCGAGCACCAGAGTCAGCGGGAAACCGATGGAGAAAATGTTCAATTGAGGCGCCGCACGGGTCATCACGCCAAACGCGATGTTGACCACCAGCAGCGCAGTGACCGCCGGCAATACCAGCAATAATGCAGCCCCCAGCACCCAGCCGAGTTTGCCGGCCAGCTCCCAGTACTGCGCGGTCATCAAACCGCCGCCGACGGGCAGCGTGGTGAAGCTTTCGGTGAGGACTTCGAACACTACCAAATGGCCGTTCATCGACAGGAACAACAGGGTCACGAGCATGGTAAAGAACTGCCCGATCACCGCCACCGAGACGCCGTTGGCCGGGTCGACCATCGAGGCGAAGCCCATACCCATCTGTATCGCGACGATCTGTCCGGCCACGGCAAACGCCTGAAAGAACAACTGCAGGGAAAACCCCAGAACGGCGCCGACCAGGATCTGCTCGGCAATCAGCAACAAACCGCTGAGATCCAATGGGCTGACCGCCGGCATCGGCGGCAGGCTCGGCGCAATGCACACGGTGATGGCCACGGCGAAATACAAGCGTATCCGGCGCGACACCAGGGTCGTGCCGAACACTGGCATCACCATGAGCATTGAGGCGACGCGAAACAGCGGCAACATGAACGAGGCCACCCAGGTACTGATCTGGGTATCGGTCAGCTGAAGCAGCGATTGCATGGCTTAGCCGATGACCATCGGTATGTTTTTGTACAACTGGATGATGTATTCCATGAACGTCTGCACGATCCAGGGGCCTGCGACGATCAGGGTCACCAGCATCACCAGCAGACGCGGCAGGAAGCTCAGGGTCTGTTCGTTGATCTGGGTCGCGGCCTGGAACATCGCCACCATCAAACCGACCAACAGGCTCGGCACCACCAGAATCGCAACCATCAATGTAGTCAGCCACAGTGCTTCACGAAAGATATCGACGGCGACTTCTGGCGTCATGGCGAGACACCTCCGAAACTGCTGGCCAGGGTGCCGATGATCAGCGCCCAGCCATCGACCAGCACGAACAGCATGATCTTGAACGGCAGCGAAATGATCAGCGGCGAAAGCATCATCATACCCATCGCCATCAGCACACTGGCCACGACCAGGTCGATGATCAGGAACGGGATGAAGATCATGAAACCGATCTGGAACGCGGTTTTAAGCTCCGAAGTGACAAACGCCGGTACCAGAATCGTCAGCGGCGCCTGATCAGGCGTGGCGATGTCGGTACGTTTGGACAGACGCATGAACAGCTCAAGGTCGCTGGAACGAGTCTGCGCGAGCATGAAGTCCTTGATCGGCACCTGCGCCTTTTCCACCGCTTGCTGAGCGGTGAGTTTTTCCGCCAGATACGGCTGCAAGGCATCGTTGTTCACCCGGTCGAACACTGGCGCCATGATGAACATCGTCAAAAACAGCGCCATACCTGTGAGGATCTGGTTCGACGGTGTCTGTTGCAGGCCAAGGGCCTGACGCAGAATCGAGAAGACGATGATGATCCGGGTGAAACTGGTCATCAGGATGACCGCCGCCGGGATAAAGCTCAGCGCGGTCATGATCAGCAGAATCTGCAGACTGACCGAATACTCCTGCGCGCCGTCGGCGTTGGTGCCCAGCGTGATTGCCGGGATCGACAACGGATCGGCGGCGAACGCCAGTGGCGCGGCCAGCAACAGGGCCAGCGTCAAGACGATGCGTAGCGCACCCATTACTTCGTATCCTTCTGATCCTTGCCGAGAATCTTCAGCAGATGCTGAGCAAATTCAGGGGTCGCTTTTTCACGGGTCGCAGGCACTTCGACCGGTTCCTTGAGCACATGCAGCGCGGTGATGGTGCCGGGGCTGAGCCCAAGCAAAATCTGCTCGTTGCCGACCCGCACCAGCAGCAAGCGGTCACGCGGACCGAGTGCGCGTGAACCGATCAGTTCGATCACTTGCCCCTTGCCGGCAGGTCCGGCCTGCTGGACCCGGCGCAACAGCCAGGCAAGGAAGAAGATCACGCCCAGCACCAGCAACAGGCCAAACACCAGTTGCGTCAACTGCCCGGCCACGCCGCTGTTGACCATTGGCGCTGTGGCGGCAGGCACCGTGGTGGCTGTCGACGGTTCGGCGGCCAGCACGCTCAGCGGCAATGCCAGCAAAGCCCAGAGAAACCGTTTCACTCAGCGCAGCTTCTTGATGCGTTCGCTTGGGCTGATCACGTCGGTCAGGCGGATGCCGAACTTCTCGTTGACCACGACCACTTCACCGTGAGCGATCAGGGTGCCGTTGACCAGCACATCCAGCGGCTCACCCGCCAGACGATCGAGCTCGATCACCGACCCCTGGTTCAGTTGCAGCAGGTTGCGAATGTTGATGTCGGTACTGCCCACTTCCATCGAGATGGACACCGGGATATCCAGGATCACGTCCAGGTTCGGACCGTCCAGTGTGACCGGGTCGTTATTCTTCGGCACGCTGCCAAACTCTTCCATCGTCAGACGGTCGGAGCTCGATGCGCCGGCATCAGCGGCCAGCAAGGCGTCGATGTCAGCCTGGCCGTCGCCAGTCTCTTCCAGTGCAGCAGCCCATTCATCGGCCAGTGCCTGATCGTCCTGGGCGTTCATATCGTCGTTCATCATTTGTCCTCGGCGGGCAAAAATTCAGCTAAATGTGTGGGGGTGAGAGCGCCGCTTCAGCGACGCTCGATGGGCTCGATTACCTGCAACGCGAGGTTGCCTTTGTGCGAACCCATCTTGACCTTGAAGGCTGGCACGCCGTTGGCGCGCATGATCATGTCTTCCGGCATTTCAACCGGGATCACATCGCCCGGCTGCATGTGCAGGATGTCGCGCAGCTTCAACTGACGGCGAGCAACGGTGGCGCCGATCGGTACGTCGACATCGAGCACGTCCTGGCGCAGGGCGTTGACCCAGCGTTCGTCCTGATCGTCGAGATCGGACTGGAAACCGGCGTCGAGCATTTCGCGCACCGGCTCGATCATCGAGTACGGCATGGTCACGTGCAGATCGCCGCCACCGCCATCGAGTTCGATGTGGAACGTGGAGACCACAATCGCTTCGCTCGGGCCGACGATGTTGGCCATGGCCGGGTTCACTTCCGAGTTGATGTACTCGAAATTGACTTCCATGATCGCCTGCCAGGCTTCTTTCAGATCGACGAACGCCTGCTCCAGCACCATGCGCACCACGCGCAGTTCGGTCGGGGTGAACTCACGCCCTTCGATCTTGGCGTGACGGCCGTCGCCGCCGAAGAAGTTGTCCACCAGTTTGAACACCAGTTTGGCGTCGAGGATGAACAGCGCGGTGCCGCGTAAAGGTTTGATCTTGACCAGGTTGAGACTGGTCGGCACGTACAGCGAGTGCACGTATTCGCCGAACTTCATCACCTGCACGCCACCGACGGCAACGTCCGCCGAGCGGCGCAGCATGTTGAACATGCTGATACGTGTGTAGCGGGCAAAACGCTCGTTGATCATTTCCAGGGTCGGCATACGCCCGCGGACGATGCGATCCTGACTGGTCAGGTCGTAGCTTTTGACACTGCCGGGTTCGGCAGCGTTATCGGTCTGTACCAGACCATCGTCGACGCCATGCAACAACGCGTCGATTTCATCCTGGGACAGCAGATCCTGCACGGCCATGTCGTGTTCCTACTGCAGTACGAAATTAGTGAAAAGCAACTGTTCGATCACCACTTTGCCCAGCTCTTTCTGCGCCACTTCCTGGACGCTGGCTGTGGCCTTCTGGCGCAACATCTCTTGCCCGACCGGGGTCGCCAGAGTGGCAAAATCCTGACCGGAGAAGAGCATCACCAGGTTATTGCGGATCACCGGCATGTGCACTTTGAGCGCTTCCAGATCGGCCTGATTACGCGCCAGCATGGTGATACTCACCTGCATGTAGCGCTGACGGCCGTTCTGGTTGTAGTTGGCGACGAATGCCGGCGCCATCGGCTCGAAAATCGCCGGTTGCTTACCAACCGGAACAGTCTCGGCCGCCTCGGCAGATTTGCTCTGGGCACTGTGCATGAAGAACCAGGTCGCCCCCACAGACGCGCCGATGGCCAGCAGCAATGCCAGCACGATCACAATGATCAGCTTGAGTTTGCCTTTGGTTGCAGGGTCTTTTACTGCTGCTGTTTCGCTCTTCGCCATGCCAATAATCCGTCACTATTCGGGTTTTCACAGTCGCACGGCAAGGCAAGAGCAAGTGTTATGCCAGAAGTGTCGGAGCAAATTGGGAGAACACACAAAACCAATGTGGGAGCGGGCTTGCTCGCGAATGCAGTGTGTCAGCCAACATTAATGTTGAATGTCATTGCGCATTCGCGAGCAAGCCCGCTCCCACAGGGGGTACTGGGTTGTGTCAGGCGTAGTAGTCGACGGCGCTGGAGCCAATCACGCTGGTGGTCTGCGCGACAGCTTCGGCCACGCTGACAGGCGCCAATTCTTCATCCGCCGAATCCAGTCGGCCACCGGCAGCACTGGTGCGACCGCTTTGGCCCTGCTGCGCCTGATCCTGACCTTGCTGCCCCTGCCAGCCACGGTTCTGGTCAGACACATTGACGTCGACCTGCCCCATACCCTGCTGGGCGAACATCTCGCGCAGACGATGCATCTGCCCGTCCAGCGCTTCACGCACACTCGGGTGCGCACTCATGAACGTCACCTGAGTCTGCTGGTCCGGAACCATATTGACCCGGATATCCAGACGCCCCAGTTCAGCGGGCTGCAACTGAATATCCGCCGCCTTCAGATTGGCGCTCGACAGATACATGACGCGGTTGACCACTTCTTCAGTCCAGCCGCTTTGATGCATGGCGATTGGCTGGCTTACCGGTACGACGTTGGCGGTCTTAGGCGTGGCTGCCTGGGTCAGTGCCGCCAGACGGTTGGCGAAGTCGTCGACCCGAGTGTCACTGGTGGCGGATTTGAGGTCTTTGAGCCCGTCATCGATCAGGCCGCTGAAAGCCTTCTCCCCACCCTGACTGGTACTGTCCTTGTCGGCCTGCACATCGAGCATGCTGGCCATGCCCGCGGCGAAGTTCTGCGCCGAGGTCAATTCACCGTCGGCCTGAGCCTGTGCGGGAGCAGCTTTGGGTTGCGCCTGACTGGCAGAGGAAATGTGTCCGCCCTGCTCCATCGCCATGCGCACCACCGGGAGCGAGTCGAGGGGATCGGCTGCCGGGTCGAAATCACTGTCGGCGGTGGCCGAAGGGTCCTTGACCGCACTGGGCTGCAAGGCTACTGCCGGGGTATCGGTTTTGGTGGAAGGTGTCGCTTCGACAACCGGGGCCGGCCCCACAGGAGCCGTGACGACCGGTTGCACGCTTTCTGCCAGTGCCGGATCGACCGGTGTAGCGTCCGCCACTGGGGCCTGAGCGGTGTCCGGGCTGTCGTCGCTGTTGTTTGTCTTGTCGTCGGCTGCCGGTGTTTTGTCGGCAGGCAAGTCATTGCCGCTATCGGCAACCGTCGGTTGTGCGGCGGCAGCCGAATCCTTGCCAACGTCCGTTTTACCGCTGTTGTCAGCAACCTTGTCACGCGCCGGTTTAATCGCCATGTCGGGGGTTGCGGCAGATTTTCTCGGGCCTTGATCGGCAAACACTTCAGCGAAGCTTGAGGCCTTGCCCCCGGCGTCCAGGGCCATTGCCGACGACTTGGCAGAGGCAGCTTGAGCCTTCGCCTGAGCGGCGCTCTGAAGAAGAATGTTGGGGGTCGCAGGCATAAAACGGTCTCCGCTGCACTGGGATCGTAGGTACAGTTGACCGAGATATCTGCAAGTGCCGGGCCAGTTTTGTCCGGCGCCGAAGAAAAGCGCCGGACGGTGGGAGTCAGTGAGTCAGCGCTTGCTGTCGCTCTTTTTCGTAGACAGCGCTTATAAACTCAAACTCGCCAATGATATCGGCGATCAGTTGGGCAATTTGCGTCGCACTCTTGTCCTTGGCTTCGGCTTCCAGTTCACGACACAGTTCAGCCAATCGAATGGCTCCCATGTTACTGGCACTGCCCTTGAAACTATGGGCAACGTCCGACAGCGCTTTGGCGTCGACGGTGACTTGAAGATCGTCCAGACGCAGCCTGGAGTCGGCCAGAAAGGTATCCAGCAGTTCCGGGTAACCTTCCTCCATGACTTCGCGCAGGACGCTCAGCGTTTCGTGATCCACATGTTCGTCAGTCACTTGCTCACTCCTTGATCAAGAATTGCGCGGATTATGCACCAACCCCCCAGGAAAATTCCACGCGGGCACTACGGCCCTGGTCCGACCAGCTCGCGTTGCGCCCCAATTGGCGGATCAAGCTGACACCACGCCCCGACAGACGGACATCTTCGATTGGCCGATCCATCACCCGGGCAACATCAAAGCCCTTGCCACTGTCTTCAACCCGAATGACCAGACAGCCACCTGAACCTTGCGGCTGCACCTGTAGATGTACGCGGACATAACCGTCCTGCAATGCTTCCAGACGCGCATTGCGCTGTTCATAGTAGCGGGCGAATCCGGCAGCATCGCGTTTGAGACTGGAATCCAGCCCCAACACTCCGTGCTCCAGTGCATTGGAATACAACTCGGCGAGCACGCTGTACAACGCGCCGCTTTGCGCTCGCAACCCATGCACTTCGAGCAGCAACTGCAACAGGTATGGCAATGGATTGAAACGCTTGAGCGTAGCGCCGCGAAACTCGAAGCTCACCGACCAGTCCAGCGGGCACGACTGGCCGCTGTCCGAATACATCGGCTGCGAAGGATTGGCCTGCACTGGCTCCAGCAGGCTGATCTCGACCATGCTCACGTCATCACGCGCCTCACCACGAAAATCGCACAGCGCCCGCTCGATATCCTCGAACAACCGATCAGGCTCGCGATTGGCAGCAAACACCTGCTGCAAACGCTCGACACCGAACAGTTGATCATGGGCATTGCTGGTGTCGATCACCCCGTCGGACAACAGGAAAACCCGATCACCGACAGCCATCGGATAGACTTGCGTACTGTCATCGAACGCTTGCGGACTCAGAACGCCCAGCGGCAGATGCTGCGCGGCCAACGGAATACGCTCGCCGCTGGCAATCCGGTGCAGATAGCCGTCAGGCATGCCGCCGTTCCAGACCTCCACCGAACGCCTCTGGAAACTCAGGCACAGCAGCGTTGCGCAGCAAAACATGTCCACCGGCAAAATACGCTTGAGCTTGGCATTCATCTCTCGCAGGGTTTCGGCCAGGCCGTAGCCCTTGGCCGTCATGCCGTAAAACACTTCGGCCAACGGCATGGCACCCACCGCGGCCGGCAAACCGTGGCCGGTAAAATCGCCTAACAGCAAATACATGTCGCCCGCGGGGGTGTGCGCCGCCAGCAGCAGGTCACCATTGAACAGCGCATAGGGCGATTGCAAATAGCGGATATTCGGCGCACTCAGACAACCGGAATGCGCGACCTTATCAAACACCGCTTTGGCGACACGTTGCTCGTTGAGCAAATAATGGTGATGTTTGGCAATCAGGTCGCGCTGTTGCAGCACAGTGGCCTGCAAACGGCGCAACCGATCCATCGCCTTGATTTTGGCGGCGAGGATGACCTGGTTGTAGGGCTTCGCCAGAAAGTCGTCACCTCCTGCCTCAAGGCAACGCGCCAGGGCTTCACTTTCGGTCAGCGACGTGAGGAAGATGATCGGCACCAGGGTTTCCCCTGCCAGCGCCTTGATCTGTCGCGCGGCCTCGAAACCGTCCATCACCGGCATCATCGCGTCCATCAGGACAAGACTGGGTTGCTGACGGCGGAAAATATCGACGGCTTCGGCACCGTTGGCCGCCGTGAGCACTTCATGGCCCTGACGACGAACGATGGTCGACAGCAGCAAACGGTCAGCGGCGCTGTCTTCGGCGATCAGGATCGTCAGCGGCTCTTGCGCCTGCATGGTCGTCAACTGATGTGGAAGAGCTTGTCGAAGTTGGAAATGGCGAGAATTTTGCGTACGTCGGAGCTGCTGTTGACCACCCGTACGTCCGATTCATCACCGCCAGCATGATCGCGCAGCAGGAGCAGCATACCCAGCGCAGAGCTGTCGAGATAGGTCGCGTCTTTAAGGTCGACCACGATGGACTCAGGCTTACGGCTGAGCCCCTCATAAGACTCGCGAAACTCCTGATGGCGACCGAAATCGAAACGCCCCTTGACCGAGATCGTCAGTTTTTGACCATCCGGAGATACTTCTCTAACGACTGACATTGACTGGCTTCCTTGTCATTGCGAACGTGTACAAGGTTTAGCACTTGGCATGCGCAGGAGCAAGGCGCAATACACGATCAAATACATGTACGAGCTTGAGGTACTTATTTTTAGTAAGGATCATGTCGGGGTAGACGTTGGGACAACTCGTCGAGCAACTTCTGCTCGCGTTTGTCTTCAAGGCGCTGCGCCTCCTCGCGATAGCGCTGCACCAGTTTGCGCAGGCCTTCAACTTTGGCGAAGGCCTGCTGCCAAGCCTCACGCGCCTTGTCCAAATTATTCTGATGCCAGACCAGGCTCTGGCGCTGCTGATCAACGGCGGTGTCGAGTTGCGCCAGAAACCCCTGAAACCCTAGCAGCCATTGCCCGCTAACACCGGTGCTGCCGCGCACGATCCATTGCTGCGAGTAATCGAGACGAAAGGCATGCAGGTCGGCGAGCTTGCTTTCGGCTACCTTCACTTGCCCCTGGAAATAGCCCAAACGCTGCACGGCGGTTTTCTCGGCTTGCTCGGCCATGTCCACTACCGGCGCCAGGCGCGCTGCTCGGCTGACAGCCATGGCCGGTTATCCGCCCGCCGCTGGCGCGAAGAGGGTTTCAAGATAGGCTTGGCTCTCCCCCATGTTGATGCTGTCGTTCAGCCCCTGACGCTGATACCTGACCAATTGTGGTTGCAGGGAAATCGCCAGATCGGTCTCGCGGTCACCACCTGCAACATAAGCGCCGACGCTGATCAGATCGCGACTCTGCTGATAACGCGACCATAGCTGTTTGAAATACTGCGCGCGCTGCATGTGTTCCGACGACACCACCGCTGGCATTACCCGACTGATCGACGCTTCGATATCGATGGCCGGGTAGTGCCCTTCCTCGGCCAGGCGCCGGGACAGCACGATGTGGCCGTCAAGTACGCCTCGGGCCGAGTCGGCAATCGGGTCCTGCTGGTCATCGCCTTCGGACAACACGGTATAGAACGCGGTAATCGACCCCCCGCCCTTCTCCGCATTACCGGCGCGCTCCACCAACTTGGGCAACTTGGCAAACACCGACGGCGGATACCCCTTGGTCGCGGGCGGCTCGCCGATGGCCAGGGCGATTTCCCGCTGGGCCTGGGCAAAACGGGTCAACGAATCCATCAGCAACAGAACGTTCTTGCCCTTGTCGCGAAAATACTCGGCGATCCGCGTGCAGTACATGGCTGCGCGCAGACGCATCAACGGCGCATCGTCCGCTGGCGAGGCCACCACCACCGAACGCTTGAGGCCTTCTTCACCGAGAATGTGCTCGATGAACTCCTTGACTTCACGACCCCGCTCACCGATCAGACCCACGACGATAATGTCGGCCTCAGTGAAGCGAGTCATCATGCCCAGCAATACGGATTTACCGACACCGGTACCGGCGAACAGGCCCAGTCGCTGCCCCCGGCCGACCGTCAACAAACCGTTGATGCAACGAATGCCCACATCCAGTGGAACACTGATCGGGTCACGGTTGAGCGGGTTGATCGTCGGGCCGTCCATCGGCACCCAGTCTTCGGCTTTCATGCCGCCCTTGCCGTCCAGCGCGCGACCGGCGCCGTCGAGCACACGACCGAGCATGCTCATGCCCATCGGCAAGCGACCGGTATCGGCCAGCGGCACCACACGGGCGCCCGGGGCGATACCGGCGACGCTGCCGACCGGCATCAAAAAGACTTTGCTACCGGAGAAGCCCATGACTTCCGCTTCAACCTGCGAAGGGTGATAGCTGTCGTCGTTGATCACCAGGCAGCGCGTGCCCATGGCTGCGCGCAGGCCTTCGGCTTCCAGCGTGAGGCCGACCATCCGCAGCAGGCGACCTTCGAGAATGGGCGCACCGGCCATTTCAGTGGCCTCGGCATAAGTGCTCAGGCGCTTGGCGAAACTGGTGCGTTCAAGGCGCATCGGTGGCGTCCGCGAGCGGCTCGTCTGGGGCCGCCACCGGTTTGGCGTCCTCAGGGATATCCAGACTCAAGTCCGGCGCGGCCGGGTGCAGAGCCTGTTCGTGCAACTGATCGAACAGCTTGTCCATGATCTGAGTGACGCGGGTTTCAATGCTCGCGTCGATTCGGCTTTGCTCGGTTTCAACGCGGCACCCACCCGGCATCAAGGATTCGTCCTCGACGATGCGCCAGGTTTCCTCATGACGCTCGCGCAGGGCTTTGGCCTGTTCGAAGTCCTGAGGGTTGATGTACAAGCGCACATTATCGACGCCCAGCGGCAGCAGCTTGAGGGCGTCGCGCATGACGTGTTCGATCTGGCTCGAGTCGATGGCCAACTCGCGCTTGATCACCTGTTTGGTGATGTGCTGTACGAGGTCGACCAACGACTTTTCGATCTGCGTGTCTTGTTCGGCGATGGGCTCGAACAGATGCCCCATCAATTGCTCAAGGCTGACAAGTTTAGCCTCCAAGGCCACTTCGGCCTCTTGACGCACCTTGAGCGTGGCACTGTGAAAACCCTCTTTTTCGCCGATGGCGAAACCCTCGTTGTAGGCCTCCTGACGGATGCTTTCGAGTTCTTCCAGGGTCAGTGGCTGGACTTCTTCCAGCGGCACTTCTTCCATTTCCGGCGGTTCGGGCTCCGGCTCCGGCTCGGGTTCCGGTTTCGGCGGATCGAAACTGGGCAGTGCCCAGGACTCGAAACTGCGAACATCCCGGGCACGGATCAGATCCGTCACATCGTCATGCTTGTCCATGGGCTTAGATCATTTCCTCGCCGCCCTTGCCACCGAGCACAATCTCGCCGGCTTCGGCCATACGACGGGCAATGGTGAGGATTTCTTTCTGTGCCGTTTCCACGTCGCTGACACGCACCGGACCTTTGGCCTCGAGGTCGTCGCGCAACAGTTCGGCCGCACGTTTGGACATGTTCTTGAAGATCTTCTCTTTGACGCCTTCGTCCGAACCCTTGAGGGCCAGCACCAGCACGTCGGAAGACACTTCGCGCAGCAGCGCCTGAATGCCGCGGTCGTCGACATCGGCCAGGTTGTTGAACACGAACATGAGGTCTTCGATCTGACCGGACAGGTCTTCGTCGACTTCGCGGATCGAGTCCATGAGCTGCCCTTCGATCGAGCTGTCGAGGAAGTTCATGATGTCCGCCGCACGCTTGATGCCACCCAGGGTGGTGCGCGAGGCGTTCGAGTTGCCGGAGAACTGCTTCTCGAGAATCTGGTTCAGTTCTTTCAGTGCCGCTGGCTGCACGGTGTTCAACGACGAGACGCGCAGGATGATGTCCAGACGCACCTTGTGGTCGAAGTTGCCAAGCACCTCACCGGCCTGATCCGGATCGAGGTACGCGACCACGATGGCCTGGATCTGCGGGTGCTCGTAACGAATGACGTCGGCAACGGCACGCGGCTCCATCCATTTCAGGCTGTCCAGGCCGCTGGTGTTGCCACCGAGCAGGATGCGGTCGATCAGGCCGTTGGCCTTGTCTTCACCCAGGGCCTGGGTGAGCATTTTGCGCACATAGTCGTCGGAACCGACGCCCAGGCTGGTCTGGTCGCCGACGATGTCGACGAACTCGCTCATGACCTGCTCGACCTGCTCGCGATGGACGTTGCCCATCTGCGCCATGGCCACACCCACACGCTGAACCTCTTTGGGCCCCATGTGGCGCAGCACTTGCGCAGCATCGGTCGAACCCAGGGACAGCAGCAGAATCGCGGCTTTGTCGACCTTGTTCAGTTTGACGGTAGCGGCTCGGTTATCACTCATCTGCGTTAATCCACTCTTTCACGACCTGAGCCACGCGACCCGGGTCTTCAGCCACCAGACTCTTGATTGCATTCAGCTGCGCGTCATAACCCTCGCTCGGGCTCGGCAACAGAATGCTCTGCGGACCACCGAGGCTTACGCGGTCGTTGGAAAGTTCGCCGTCCAGGCCGCCCATGCCACCGAGTTCCACGTCGCTGCCCAAACCGGCCAGCTCCTTGCCTTTGCCGCCGCCGGTGATGTTGTTGAGCACCGGACGCAGCACACCAAACACCAGCACCAGGATGAACAACACACCCAGCACCTGTTTGACGATGTCCCAGAACCATGGCTGGGAGTAGAACGGAATATCGGCAATCACTTCGCCGCGCTCGGCGGAGAACGGCATGTTGATCACGCTGACGCTGTCGCCACGGCTGGCGTCGAAACCGACGGCGTCCTGCACCAGACGGGTGAAGCGCGCCAATTCATCGGCGCTCCACGGCGCGCGGGTGATTTCCCCGTTGGCCGCATTGACCTTGACCTGATCGTCGACCACCACCGACACCGACAGCCGATTCAGGCGACCCTGCTGCTGCTTGGTGTGGCTGATGGAGCGATCGAGTTCGAAGTTCTTGGTGGATTGTTGACGCTTGTCAGCCGGGTACGGCGCGAGCATCGGCTGGCCGGTGGCCGGGTCCATGATCTGCTGACCGTTGGCATCAACCAATGGTTGACCTGGCTGGATCATGCCAGCCGCAGTGGCAGCACCACCGGTGGTTTGCGGCGCCGAAGCTGGCGACGGCGGCTGGTTGCTCAGCGCCCCTGGCACACCTTGCGGGCCGTTGCTGGCGGTACGCTGCTCGTTGACCGACTGCTCGCTGCGCAACGCCGGTTGATCCGGGTTGAACTGTTCGGCAGTGGATTCGACGGCGTTGAAATCGATATCGGCCGAGACTTCGGCCTTGTAGCGGTCGTTGCCCAGTACCGGTTGCAGAATGTTGTGCACGCGCTGGGTGAGCATGCTTTCCATGCGGCGGCTGTAATCGAACTGCTTGCCGGCCATGGTCATTTCGGAGTTTTCCGCCTGATCAGAGAGCAGGTTGCCCTTCTGGTCAACGACAGTGATCTGCGATTTGCTCAGCTCGGGAACGGAAGTCGCCACCAGGTTGATGATCGCCACCACCTGACCTGGCTCCAGCGAACGACCGGAGTACAGTTCAACCAGAACCGAGGCACTCGGCTTGCGCTCATCACGCACGAATACCGAACTCTTCGGAATCGCCAGGTGCACACGAGCACCCTTGACGTTGTTCAGGCTGGAAATGGTGCGCGCCAGTTCACCTTCCAGGCCACGACGATAACGGGTCGCTTCCATGAACTGGCTGGTGCCCAGCCCCTGTTCCTTGTCGAGGATCTCGAAACCGATATTGCCGTCGCTGGGAGTGACACCAGCGGCAGCGAGTTTCATCCGCGCACGGGACAGGTCATCGGCCTTGACCAGCAAGGCGCCGGAATTCGGCTCGACGGTATAAGGGATGTCGGCGGAGGCCAGGGTGTCCATGACCTGTTTGGCGTCCATGCCGGCAAGGCTGCCGTACAACGGACGGTAATCCGGCTGCTGCGACCACAACACCACGGCAAAGCCAATCGCCACACTCGCAGCCAGGCCGACCAACAGGCCTACCTGACGCAGCATGGTCATCTCGGAGAGGTTTTCCAGGAAGGATAGACCGAACAGCGGCGGTTTGCCGTCTATCGGGGTGGCCTTGGCCGGAACATTATCGGCGACTGCTTCTGCCATGACTCAATCTCGTCCTTAAACCGGCATCTGCATGATGTCTTGATATGCCTGAACCAGTTTGTTGCGTACCTGGGTCAGAGCCTGGAACGACACGCTGGCTTTTTGCGAAGCGATCATCACGTCCGTCAGATCGACGCCGCTTTTACCGATTTCAAAAGCGTTAGCCAACTGATTCGACGCCTGCTGGGTATCGCTGACTTTGTTGATCGCCTGACCGAGCATGTCGGAAAAGCTGCTGCCAGCCAGTTCAGGGACAGCGGCTGTCGATTTCGGCGCAGACATGGCATCCATTTTCATGGCCTTCATGTCCATCATCAACCGATTAAATTCAATACCTTGGCTCATGGTCTACTCTCTTTGGCGGCCCGCAATTTTTTGACACTCACTCGGCGGGTACACAGGTGTTAGCAACAAGGGTGCCAGCTCAGGGGCAGCCTTTTGAGAAAAGCGTTTTCAAAGCGTTGCGGTTCAGATCAAGTGGCGAACAGATAGCCTTCGACATCCATCCCCGCATCGCGCATTTGCGCCAGCTTGTAACGCAAGGTGCGCGGACTGATGCCGAGTTTTTCCGCCGCTTCCTTGCGTCGCCCACGCTCAGTGCGCAGGGTATCGATGATCATCTGAAACTCCCGGCGACGCAGGTCATCGCCCAAGGCGCCGGCCGAATCCGCGTCGATTTCAACTTCACGAATCATTTGTGGCGCTGGCGCTGCCACCGGCAAAGCGGCGAACGTCACGGCACCGGCCAGGCAGAAATCCTGCGGTTGAATCAAACCGCCCTGCTGCAAAATAAGTGCACGCTGAATGGCGTTATCCAGTTCACGCACGTTGCCCGGCCATGGATATCCGGTCAGGCATGCTTGCGCCTCGGGCGAGAGTTTCGCCGCGGCATGCTTCATTTTATTGACGTGCTTGGCCAGCAACCGCTCAGCCAGCGGCAAGATATCGGCAGTGCGCTCGCGAAGTGGACGCCAGGCCAGGGGGAAAACCGACAGGCGGTAGAAAAGATCCTCACGGAATCGCCCCGCCGCCACCTCACCTGCCAGATCGCGGTTAGTGGTGGCCACCACCCGGATATCCAGGCTGATCGGCTTGCGCGCACCGACTCGCTCGACTTCGCGCTCTTGCAGCACACGCAACAGCTTGGCCTGCAGACCGAGGGGCATCTCGGAGATTTCGTCGAGCAGGATCGTGCCGCCGTCGGCCTGTTCGAATTTGCCAGCCTGCGCCGCAATTGCCCCCGTGAATGAGCCCTTCTCGTGACCGAACAACGTTGCTTCAAGCATGTTGTCGGGAATCGCGGCGCAATTGATCGCAATAAACGGTTGATTGGCGCGGTGGGATTGCTGATGAATGTAGCGTGCCAGCACCTCTTTGCCAGTGCCGGACTCGCCGGAGATCAACACGGTTGAATCGCTGCGCGCGACCCGCGCGGCCAATTCGAGCAACTGCGCGCTGGCCGGTTCGACAGCAATCGGGCCTTCGACGTCGCCGGTAACGAGGCTGCCCAGCGCATGGCGCGACACCAGATCGAGTAACGCTTTAGGCTCAAACGGCTTGACCAGATAATCAGCGGCGCCTTGGCGCATCGCATCGACGGCACGCTCCACGGCGCCATGCGCCGTCATCAGCAACACCGGCAATTGCGGCTGGCGGGCGCGCAGCAGCGAAAGCAATTGATGACCGTCCATGCCTGGCATGTTGACGTCACTGACCACCAGACTGAACGCTTCGCGCGCCACCGCCGTCAACGCCTCTTCAGCACTGCCGACTGCGTGGTAATCATGACCGGCCAACAGCAGTGTATCGGCCAGCGCCTCACGCAACGAACGGTCATCCTCGACCAGCAGAACCTTGATACCCATGATGCTCACTCAGCTCCCTGTACAGCGGAAAACAGCGGCAGGATCACCTGCGCGCACGTGCCGCGCCCGACACGCGAACGCAGCTGCAATTCTCCCTGATGCGCCCGGGCCACAGCCTTGACCACGGTCAGACCGAGGCCTGTGCCGGTGACTTTGGTGGTAAAAAACGGTTCACCGAGGCGTTCCAGCACCGACGGTTCGATGCCGCTGCCGCTGTCGCTGATGCACAACCGCAGCGTGTTGTCGCGGGTGTAGCAATGCACTTTCAAGCGCACAACGGCGGCGCTGGCCTGAATCGCGTTTTCGATCAGATTCAAAAGGGCCCCGACCAGCGTGTCGCGATTGCACAGCAACTCGCCGACATGACTGTCGCACTGCCAGCGAATGGGCAAATCCTGCACATGGGTCAACGCGGCCGCTTGCAACGATTGCATCAAGGCATTGGGCGTAAGGCGATCAGTCAGCGGCAATTCACCACGAGCGAACACCAGCATGTCGCGCACCTGATGCTCCAGCTCATGCAGACGCTCTTTCAGGCGCCCGGCAAAACGCTGCTGGGTGGCGACCGGCAGCTCCTGCTCGGTCAAATGACTGGCATAGAGCAATGCAGCCGACAGCGGCGTGCGGATCTGGTGAGCCAGCGAGGCCACCATGCGCCCCAGCGAAGACAAGCGCTCATGGCGCGCCAGTTGATCCTGCAGGTGACGGGTTTCGGTCAGGTCGTTGAGCAGCACCAATTGCCCCGGCTCGGCATCCAGCGAGCGCGTGGCAATCGACAGGCGCCGACCGTTTTTCAGAGATATTTCGTGACCGTCGTCTTCACGCGGGGCGAAGCAACGCGCGATGACATGGCGCCACAGTTCGCCCTCCAGTGGCAAACCGAGCAACTCGATGGCCGCCGGGTTGGCTTCGACCACAATGCCGTGGCCATCGATCACGATGACGCCGCCGGGCAACAGATCCAGGAGGTTTTGCAGACGATTGGCCAGACGCTCTTTTTCCGCCAGCTCCTGCATGCGCTGAGCGCTGACCACGGCCAGCTCACCCTTGAGCTCGGTAACCCGCGCTTCAAGCATGCTGTAGGAGTCAGTCAACTGACTGGACATCTGACTGAACAGCGCGAAGGCCTGCTCAAGACCCTGCCGGCTTGCCTGCTCTACGGAGGACGGTTGCCCCTCGGGACTGGAGGCAGAAGACATCTGGGCGGCTTGGGGCATTGTGATCTCTCGCTTTGCTGACCGTCAGTGAAACGGAACGTTGCGAGGGATGTAGCAATACCCGTGCCTAAAAAAAACTGTTTATAAATGAAGAGGTTGAAAAACAGGCGTCAATCATCCGCCTGTTCGTCTCCATCGCGCCGGCTCATACCGTATTTGCGCATCTTTTCCACCAGCGTGGTACGCCGAATGCGCAGGCGCTCGGCAGCCCGCGCCACGATGCCGTTGGCGTCGTCGAGCGCCTGCTGGATCAGGCCCTGCTCGAGACCACCAAGGTAGTCCTTCAGGTCCAGGCCTTCTGGCGGCAGCATGGCGTTCGCGGTGAAGTCTGGCGTATGGCCGTTGATTGCCACGCGCTCTTCGAGATCGCTGCGCAAGCTGTCGACCATTTGCTCGTCTTCATCATCGACGTAGCGGAATTTTTTCGGCAATTCGACCACACCAATCACCCCGTACGGATGCATGATCGCCATGCGCTCCACCAGGTTGGCCAGCTCACGGACGTTGCCCGGCCAGGCGTGACGGCACAGCGACATGATCGCCGCCGAGTTGAAACGGATCGAACCGCGTTTTTCGTGCTCCATGCGCGAAATCAGTTCGTTCATCAGCAGCGGAATGTCTTCGACGCGCTCGCGCAACGGCGCCATCTCGATCGGGAACACGTTCAGGCGATAGTAGAGGTCTTCGCGGAAAGTACCGATCTCGATCATGCTTTCGAGGTTCTTGTGGGTCGCGGCGATGATGCGCACGTCAACGCTCTGGGTCTTGTTGCTGCCCACGCGCTCAAACGTACGCTCTTGCAACACGCGCAGCAGCTTGACCTGCATCGGCAGCGGCATGTCGCCGATTTCGTCGAGGAAGAGCGTGCCGCCATTGGCCAGTTCGAAACGGCCGGCTCGGCTGGTGATGGCACCTGTGAAGGCGCCCTTCTCGTGACCGAACAGTTCGCTTTCCAGCAACTCTGCCGGGATCGCCCCGCAGTTGACCGGTACGAACGGCGCGTCACGACGTTTGGAATGGTAATGCAGGTTACGCGCGACCACTTCCTTGCCGGTGCCGGACTCGCCGAGGATCAGCACGCTGGCGTCGGTGTCGGCCACTTGCTGCATCATCTGACGCACGTGCTGGATCGCACGGCTGGTGCCGACGAGACTGCGGAACAGATTGGGTTCTCGATGACGACCGCGCTCTCGGGCCTGGTCATACATTTCGCGATAGACCTGGGCGCGGTGCAGCGAGTCAAGCAACTTGCTGTAGCTCGGCGGCATTTCGAGGGTCGAAAGCACGCGGCGACGCTGGTCTTCAGGCAAGTCGACGGAAGAATTATCGCCCATCAGCAAAACCGGAAGGAACTCATCCCAGGTTGCGAGTGTCTTTAGCAAGCCAAAAAGCGCACCAGGAGCATTGACCGTCCCGATCAGTACGCAAATGACCTCACGACTAGACGACAAAGAGCCGACCGCCTGCTGCCAGTCATGGCTGCCGCAGGGTAAATTTTCTTCGCCGAGAAAATTCAAGATCACCGCCAGGTCGCGGCGGCGGACGCTATCGTCATCGATCAGCAGAATTTTGGTTTCACGCCACATGCAATAGCAACTTCCCTAGTCAACTCAATGCCCAAAATAAGGGGCAAGCGAGACGCTTGCAGGACACCATGTGCCTGTAGACGCCTGAAATCTGAAAACAGCCACTAGTTAAGTCAAAAAACCGTGCACAGTCAAATTTATGGCGCACATGCCTGGATTAACTGGGGGTCAATTAACCAAACAGATGGTAAACCTTTGCCGCCTTTTGCGCTTGGGTGATCTGCGACATTTCGCTGGCTATCGCCTGCCGCTCACCCATCGCCGCCTCAAGAAGCGCCTTGTAGACATGGAGCAACTCCTCAAGATTGTTGCGCAACGCGTCTTCATCCAGAGCAGCTTCAGCCATGACGTCTTCCATGCAGGAACGGCACGCCAGATCCAGCTCGCCAATGGCTTCCCAGTTGCGTTCGGCCAGCGCAGTGACCAACGCTTCACGGGTATCGGCGATTCGCTGCAATACTAGACTCATGACGATCTCCTTCAGAACTGCGGTGCCGGCACAGGAGCAATGGCATCCCAGCCTTCTTTCACCGTACCCAGCAAGCCTGCAACCTCATCGAGAATGCGCGGATCGCTGCTGATGTTCGCCTCGGCGAGGCGCTTCATCATGTAGATATACAGCCCATCCAGATCAGCCAGGGTGTCTGCGCTATTCTCCAGATCGAGGCCTTCGCGCAGGCCGCTGACAATGCCAATCGCCTTGCTGATCGAAGTGCACTTGCCAGGAATGTCCTTGCGCTCGATGGCGCCTTTGGCCTGAGCGATACGGGCCAGTCCACCTTCCATCAACATTTGCACCAGGCGGTGCGGGCTCGCTTCGGATGTCTGAGCGTGTGCGCCGACTTTCTGGTACTGCCGAAGGGCTAACATCGGATTCATGTTCTACCTCATTGCCACAATGACTCGTATAACCAGTTTATCGCCAACGAATCACAGAACTTTAGATCAAAAGACAAAAACCCGGCGCACGCCGATAAAGCGTAGCCGGGTTTTTGTCGTTACCGCCTGTTACTTCGCGGACTGCTGAGCGTTCAGGGAGCTGAAGAACGACGTGATATTACTTGCCGTTGCTTTCATCTGCCCGACCAGCAGGTCCATTGCGTTGTACTTGGCCGTCAACGTCTTCGTCAGGTTATCGACGCGCAAGTCCAGGGCCGTCTGCTGCTTTTGCAGGGCAGTGGTGAGGTTCGTCAGGTTGGAACTGCGCTGATCGAGCAGGCCACCGGTCTTGACGTACGGATCAACCGCCGCGTTCATGCGTGCCAACAGACCGTTTTTGGCGTCGGTACCACTGAACAGCTGTTGAACCTGACCGGCCATGCCCGGGAGTTCCATACGCTTGTTGAACACCGCCGTGTCGAGCGCCAGCAAACCGGTTTTGCTGTCAGTCAGAACACCCATCTGCGACAGTACGGACAATTGCCCCTGACCACCAGCCCCCGGATCAGTCAGTTGAGCACGCACATCTGCCATCAACGAGCGCGGCAACGCGTCACCGGTGAAAGCCGATGAAACGGTCAGCTTGCCATCGGCGTCCGGCGTCGCCTTGGACAGCGTGTCGACGGTTTTCCTCAGGGTGTTATAGGCATCGATGAACGTCTGCAGCGACGCCTGGATACCGGCGGTATTGGTCGCAACCGAAACCGTCGCCGGGGTTGCCGTGCCGTTGACGACAGGGCTCGCAGCAACCAGATTCAGCGTCATACCGCTGATTGCGCCCGTCACCGTGTTGGTCTTGCTGCTGACCGCCAGCCCGTCAATGGTGAGGTTGGCATCTTTGGCCACCTTACCAACCGCCCCGGAAGCGCCTGCCGCCGGATTGTCACCCATTTCCTGGGTGCCATCGATCTCAAGACCAGCGATACCGCTGACCTGCAGGTCCATGCCGGCGCCAGTCTTGTTCGAGCTCAGCACCAGGCGCGAAGAACCGCTACTGTCGGTCACTATGTTGGCGGAAATACCGTTGCTGGCCTGCGCCGTGTTGATCGCGTCCCGCGTGGACTGCAAGGTGGCATTGGCCGGAACCGCAACATTGTAATCAATGCCATTCTGACTGATTTTCAGAGTACCACTCGGAATGGCACTGGCGGCACCGCCGGCAAATGCGGCACTGGCCACTTTCGAGCCGGTGGCCAGGTTCTTCACAACAACGCTGTAAGTACCCGGTACAGCCGTTTTGTCCGATGTCGCACCAACAATCGTTGGTGTGTCCGACGTTGCGGTAAAACCGGCAAATGCCGGGCTCGACGCTTTATTAAGGTCGGTCATCGCCTTTTGATACGCCGCCAGTGCGCTTTTCAGCGAACCGACACCGGAAATCTTCAGCGAGTTAGTTTTCGTCTGAGTGTCGATCTGCGTCTGCTTGGCAGACTTGTCGGCGTTGACCAGCGCGGTCACGATCGCGCCGATGTCCAGGCCGGAACCCAGTCCGGAACCCGGTAGAATTGGACTTGCCATGTGCATCTCCCTTCAGATTGTTGCCATTCTTTTGACCGTTACACGCGTCCTGAGAACGTACAAACATTATTCATGCCAGCTATCAGACTTTGGCATCGAACAGAACGTGGCTCGCATTGGCAAGACTGTCTGCCAGCTTGAGGGCTTCTGCGGAGGGAATCTGTCGAACGACCTCACCCGTCTCGCTTGCGATCACCTTGACGATGACCTTTCCGGAGTGTTCATCGATGGAAAACTCCAGATTGCGCTTGATCGACTGTACAAACTTTTCGATCTCCTGCACCGCCAGTTTCAACTTGGCGTCGTCCGAACCCTGACTCTTCGCAACGACCGGCGCTTCAGTCTTGGCAACTTCAGGCGTCTCTGACGGTTTGTCAGCGACCGGCGTTACTGGCTTGGGAACCGGATAAGACACGTTAAGCTTTAAGCTCATGTCCATACCCATCACCTCTTGACGTAAAAAGGCGAGAGAGCACGACCAGCGCACCCCCCCGCCCAAACTCTATCCGAAATTACTGAAGCAGCTTCAGTACAGCGGAAGGCAGTTGGTTGGCTTGAGCCAGAACAGAGGTCGAAGCCTGTTGCAGGGTTTGCTGCTTGGTCAGGTTAGCAGTCTCTGCGGCGAAGTCGGTATCTTGTACGCGACCTTGTGCAGCAGTGGTGTTCTCGGTGATGTTCTGCAAGTTCTGGATGGTGCTGGTCAGACGGTTTTGCGAAGCACCCAGGCTGGCACGAGTTGCACCGATTGCAGCGATAGCGGCGTCGATTGCAGTGATCGCGTTATCGATGTTGTCCGAAGCAGAACCAGCACCAGTACCCGAAGTACCGGTCAGAACTACAGTACCGCTACCTACGGACAGGCTGACGGCGTCGAACTTGGAGCTCAGTACCAGGTCGATGTGGTTAGCCGAACCGGTGTTTGCACCCACTTGCAGGGTCACAGTACCAGCCGAACCGTCCAGCAGGTTTTTGCCGTTCAGGTTGGTAGCAGCGGAGATACGGGTGATTTCGTCAGACATCTGAGCGAATTCAGCGTTGGTAGCGGTCTGGTCAGCAGTGCCGTTGGTACCGTTACGTGCTTTAACAGCCAGTTCACGCATACGCTGCAGAATGTCGGTCGAAGCTTGCAGAGCGCCTTCAGCGGTCTGAGCAACGGAGATACCGTCGTTGGCGTTCTGGATAGCTTGGGTGTTACCACGGATCTGCGAAGACATACGGTTCGAGATCTGCAGGCCAGCAGCGTCGTCTTTAGCGCTGTTGATTTTCAGGCCGGAAGACAGGCGCTGCATCGAAGTCGACAGAGCGTCGGAAGCGCGGTTCAGGTTTTTCTGAACGTTCAACGATGTGGTGTTGGTGTTTACTGTTAAAGCCATGACGAATTCCTCGTTGGTTGGGTACTGCGGCTTCCGGCCCTGGCAACCGCCGGGTATGGCCTAGAGAACCTTCGTAATAGTTATCGTCGGGATTGCAGGTTGCTTGAGGGCTTTTTGAAAAAAATTTGCCATCACCCTGCCACCCCCGAGAAAACAAAGACTTAGCAGTAATTGAGCCGCGAAAAAATGACGTCATAAAACCGACTTCGGCGCAAACCTGCGGGCCAGCGCAGTCGCCGGGCTCAGACCAAGACACTTTCCAGCAAGTCGAGCAGTTCGTACTCCATATAGTCGGCCAGTCCCAACCAGTCCTGGCGCTCCTGACAATCGAGCATTTGCGTGAGCACCTGCGCCCACATTTGCTGGACATCGGCAGGCGCCGAGAGCAGCAACTGCTGCGCACCTTCGAAGACATCGACCATGCTCAACCCCGCCTCGACATCCCGCCCCAGCCGAAACAGACCAGCACACTGACGGCATTCGCCGATACACTTTTGCATCGCCGTCATTGCACGAACTCCTGATTGAATTGCGTTCCGGCGATCAGCGCACCCGCCCTGCTGCTATTGAAAAACTCAACGTGCGGATGCGCAGCGATGTAACGCTCCAGCACGCACAGGTAACCGCGGAAGTTGAGCTGGGTGCTGACTCGCTGGCCATACCCGTCGCGCACCCAGTGCCGCGCCTGACTGACCCCAGGCCCCAGATCGCCATCGCTCCAGCCAGCGTGGGTCTTGTTCATCGGAAAGGCGAAATCGGCGCCAAATAGCGTGAGACGAGACGCGCCCATTTTCACCGCCAGATCAACGGCCGGGTGAATCACGCTTCCACCGACATGCAGCAATGCCCGCGGATGCTGCTCCCGCAGCCCGGCATACACCGGGCTGGCCGAGTAACTGCCATAGCGCTTACCCTTCCAGGCCCGCAAAACCTCGGGGTCGCTCATGGGCAAATACACCAGCGCGATACCGTCGGACGCCTCGAACGGCAAATGACGCAAGCTGATCCGCTGATCAATGGTCACCACCAGATCCGGCACGATCCCGCGCTCAATCAACGGCCGATAAGCCGTGTCGACACAAATGAACAGCGGGCGCTGAGCCTGAGCCCGCAGCGCAGCCAATCGTTCAAAGTGCCCTTCCAGGGTCGGTCCGGTGCCGATCACGTAGATCTCGCGATCGGTGCAGGTACCGAATAACTGCGCCACATCGTCATCACCCAGCAGCACTGGCAGGCAATCCTGCAGACGCTGTTGAATGAACGGCGACTGCGCGTCGAACTCGCGATTGTTGAACCTCAGATGGACTTCGTTCACCAACCGATCGCGGATCTTGGCGTTGTAATCATCGGCCAGCAGCATCTCGGCAGGCAGCGCGAAGAACGGCGTGAAAAAGTCCAGATGATCAGCGGCGTAAAATAACTCGACGCGTGGATCTTCCAGCCATCCGCGCTGATCGAGCAATTGCACCACCAGTGCGAACAACGCTCCATTGAGGATATGCACGTACAAACGTTGCAATCGGTCACGCTCAAGCAGCACAGCAGGTAAATCACCGAGACCGGTGCCGTAGACGTGTAATTGCGCCTTGTCCGGCAGACTGGCCGCCTGAGTATGCGCCTCCTGGAGGCGATCGTGACGGCTAGTGAGTTGAACGCCATTAATGCTGAGCGTCGAGCCCAGCCCCTCAATCAACTGAGCTGCAAGGGCCGCACTGTCTTCAGCCAGCAGTCGCTCGAACAGCGCCGGCCAGCGCCGCTGCAACACCTCGGCATTGGCTTGAAAAAACTCCTTCATGGCGCCTCGCGCTCCCTTTCAGGCAAAAAAATAGCGTTCAAGGGTAACCTTGAACGCTATTTTTGTATCCGCCGTTTTTTGCTTGGCTCATGGACGATAGATGATCGCCGACCCCCACGACAGACCGACCCCGAAACCGCTCAGCGCAACGCGCTGCCACTGCGAGTCGAGGGCATGTTTTTCCAGCAGCAACGGAATGCTCGACGACACGGTGTTGCCGGTCTCGACCATGTCCTTGATGAACTTCTCAGGCTCACCTTCGAAACGCCGGGCCACCGCATCGACAATCGCCGCACTGCCCTGGTGAATGCAGAAGGCGTCGATGTCGTCCGCCTTGAGGCCGGAATCGTCGAGCAGTTCATGCAAGTGCGCCGGGACTTTGAGCAGCGCGAAGTTGAACACCTGACGCCCGTTCATGAAGAACACGCCATCGGTCACTTTCAGGTGCGGCGCACCGGAACCGTCGGTGCCGAACTTCGCCTTGCCCAGCGCCCAGGCAGGGTCTTCGCCCATCCAGGTGGCGGTGGCGGCATCGCCGAACAGCATGGTGGTGTTGCGGTCTTCCGGGTCGACGATTTTCGAATACGGGTCAGCGGTGATCAGCAGGCCGTTCTTCAGGCCGGCGGCTTCCATGAAGCCCTTGATCGCATAGATGCCGTAGACGTAACCGGAGCAGCCCAGGGAAATATCGAACGCCGCGACATTAGTCGGCAGACCGAGTTTGTCCTGGACGATTGCAGCAGTATGCGGCAGGCCTTCTTCGTCACCGTTCTGAGTGACGACGATCAGTGCGTCGATCGATTCACGCTTCAGTTCAGGGTTGCTGGCAAACAGCGCATTGGCCGCTTCCACACACAGATCGGAGGTTTCCTGTTCAGCATCTTTGCGCGGCAGGAAGGCCGAACCGATTTTACCGAGGATGAATTCTTCATCCTTCTCGAATTTTGCACCTTGTGCGTAATTGTCCACGCCGGCTACAGGAACGTAGCTCGCAATGCTTTTTATGCCAATCATTACGGCTTCCCAATATAAAACAGCCCAAAACCACCGCTCGCAAGGATTCGAGGGGCGCCGACAAACAGAAAATGGCTGCCACAACGGGCAGCCACGGGGAGCGCATAGGGCTGTCACTGAAACCGATACACGGCCAGGCGCCATCTCCCCGCTCAATACAATACAGTGAAGATGCGCGTTATGACTCGCAGGTCACGCTATTTTGCCGAATCGGATGCAGATTGGGTTATTCGACCAACGACCAATCCAGCGGCGTACCACGCTTGATCGGTGCGCGAGCGCGACGCCCGAGGACAGCATCGGCGTGCTTGGGCGCCAGGCCAAGGCCGGGCCGAATGGCGCGCAGATTGTCACCGGAAAAGGCTTCGCCGGCAGCCATGTCGGCAGTCACATATAGAGAGCGCCGATAGACCAGTGACTTGCGTTCGACTTCGGTGACGCCGTAATGCACCTGCCCCATGGCCTGCCAGGCACGCTCGGTTTCGATGACCAGACTGGCCAGCTCTGCGGGCTCCAGCGAGAAACTGGCATCCACACCACCTGCCGAACGGTCGAGGGTGAAGTGCTTTTCCACCACTGTCGCCCCGAGGGCCACGGCGGCCACCGATACGCCCAACCCCATGGAGTGATCGGAAAGCCCCACTTCACAATCAAACAATTCCCGCAGATGCGGGATCGTACGCACATTGCTGTTGAGCGGGGTCGCCGGGTAAGTGCTGGTGCATTTGAGCAGCACCAGATCCTTGCACCCGGCCTCGCGGGCGGCGCGCACGGTTTCATCCAGCTCAGCGATGCTGGCCATGCCGGTGGAGATGATCAGCGGTTTGCCGGTCGCAGCCACACGGCGGATCAACGGCAGATCGGTGTTTTCGAAACTGGCGATCTTGTACGCCGGCACATCGAGGCTTTCGAGAAAGTCCACCGCCGTGGCATCGAACGGCGTCGAGAACGCGAGCATGCCCAACTCTTTGGCCCGGGCAAAAATCGGCGCGTGCCACTCCCACGGGGTGTGGGCCTTCTCGTACAGATCGTACAGCGAAGTACCGGCCCACAAGCTGTTTGGTTCCTTGATGAAAAACTCACCCTCGGCCAGATCCAGAGTCATGGTCTGCGCCGTGTAGGTCTGTAACTTCAAGGCATGGGCGCCTGCCTTGGCGGCGGCCTCGACAATCTGCAGAGCCACCGCCAGCGACTGGTTATGGTTGCCGCTCATTTCGGCAATGATGAATGGCGGCGCATCGGCACTGATCAGACGCTCGCCAATTTTGAAACTACTCATCGCGGTGATCCTTCAAAACCTTGGTGAACGCGCAGGCACTTTGGGTGAATCCGGCGTCACTAAACACATTCAAAGAGGGACGATTGTCCGGCAGGACCTGCGCCGTAATGGCTCTCAACTGCGGCCAGTGTGCAAGGACGAACACCTCACCTCGCGCCAGCAGCGCCCTGCCCCAGCCAAGACCGAACCGTCCCTCCAGCAGGTAGAGCGAAACTTCGGCCTCAAAGCCACGCAGGTCATAACGCAAGACGCCGACCGGACCGTCATCGGCCTCGGCGATCAATAGCAAGCGATGCGGATTGCGCAGGCTCCCATTCAGCCAGTGCAAATGCTGCGGCCACGCGATCGCGCCGCTGTCCAGCGACCAGCACTGCACAGTCTCGGCATTGCGCCCGTCGAACAGCAAGTGCGCATCATCGAGCGTCGCCGTGCGCAGCTTGAGCACCGCACCGGCCAACGCCGCCGCCACCCGCAACGCACCGCGCCCATCCACCAGTTGCCGCGAACGTTCCGACAAGCTCTGGCGCAGATAAAAATTGTCGACGACAAAACCGATGGCGTCGCGCAGTTGTTCGACGCTGACCTGCTCACGGGCGCCCATGAACACATGCGCCCCCGCCGCCGCCATCACTTCGCCGTTGGCCTGCTGATTGTTCGACACTGCGATGCACAGGGTTGGCAGGCCCAGGGCCGCACGCTCCCAACTGGTGCCGCCACCGGCGCCGATGAACAGATCGGCGCCGATCATGCGCTGCTGGAAATCGCTGACGAAACTGTGCAGGCGCCAGTGCGGCCGTGTTTCGGCCAGTGCCTGCATTTGCTCCCAGGCCGGATTGTCTGCACCGGCGACGAAATCCACTTCCAGATCAGTGAAATCCTGCAGCGCGAGCATCGCGTGATGAGTCTGCATCGCCACATCGAAACCACCAAAATTCACCAGCACCCGACGGGCCTTGGGTTTGATCTCGATGGCCGGACACACGAACTCTTCACGCAACATGGCGTAGCGTGGACCGAGCAAAATGCGGCAATCGGCGGGCAGCCGCGGCGCGTAGTTCTCGGTGACTCCGGACAGATTCTGATTGAGCAGCAGATCGACGCTGTAATGACGGGTGGCGAGATCGTCCACCGCCGCGATCCGTGGCGCCCAGCGACGGGCCGCGGTTTGCCAGTGATGATCGAGGCCGTAATGGTCGGCGATGATCCAGTCGAACCCGGTATGCCCCTCCAGCAACGATGCCAATGCATCGATATCGGCCTGCCACGGCAGCATCGATTCGATGGCCTGCTGGGGGTCTTCGTCGGGGTAAAAGTCCGGTAACGCGAAGGTTTCAAAACCCTCATCGCTCAGCGAATTGAGCCGATGCCCCGACAACCGCCGGCAGGCAAACGCGACATGACTACCCTGCTTGCGCAGCACCCGCGCCAGCGTCAGACAACGGGCAATATGGCCACTGCCGATGGTCGGCGAGGCGTCAGCGCGGATCAGCACTCTCATTGAAGTTCTCCGCCGGCCTTGAGCGCGGCGTAGAGGTATTCGGCGCGTTTCCAGTCTTCCAGCGTATCGATGTCCTGCACCAGATGCCGCGGCACAATTACCGGCAGGCTCGCGGGGGAATACAGCACCTCACCGCGCAGCCAAGCCTCGCTAAGGCCCCAGTAGAACTGGCCGGCGTCCTGAAACGCTTCGGGCAGATCCTGCGAGCGGGTATCGCGAAATTCCGGGTACAACGCAGTGAGCGCACCCTGCCCGTCCACCGTCAGCGCCCGCTGCACGGGGAAACCAAAGCTGCACACGGAAAACGCAAACGACTTCTGCGGATGCTGCTGCAGCAACCCTAAGCCCTGACGCAGAAAGCGCGCCTGCAACAAGGGCGCGGTGGCGTACACGCAGCAGGCGTAATCGAAGGCCGGGAGCTGCTGCAAGGCATGCGTGATCACCGCAGCGGTGCCGGTGAAATCATTCGCCAGTTCAGCCGGACGCAAGAACGGCACTTGCGCGCCATGGGCCAGCGCCAGTTCGGCAATTTCGGCGTCGTCGGTACTGACCACGACCTGTTCGAACAGGCCACTGTCGAGCGCCGTACGGATCGAACGGACAATCATCGGCACGCCGTCGAACGGCAACAGGTTCTTGCGCGGGATGCGTTTGCTGCCCCCGCGCGCCGGGATGATTGCGACGTTGCTCAAGGGCGTTTTTCCAGCAGGAACCAGGTGACATCGTCCGCCGGGAACTGCGGATCGCGGTGGTAGACGAAACCGTAATCGAGCAGTTGCAGATCCGGATAGCGATCAAGTATTTCCCCGGCGAAATCGCGCTTGAACAGTTTGCCGCTGTTGCCGCGATAAGACACTTCCACCGGCGCCGGGTTGTAGTACTCGGCGATCAGAATGTAGCGCTGACTCAACGCGTACAGCTGCGCATAGGCAGTCGGCAGCAACTCCGGCGCCAGATGGATCAACACGCCTTTGCTCAGGGTCAGGTCGTAACTGCGCTCGCGGGGAAAGTCGAACAGCGAGCCGTGCCAGATCTGCGCGATACCCAGTGCCCGCGCCTGAGCGCAGGCGCTTTCGTTGATCTCGACCCCGAACAGTTCACTTTGCGGCAGCAGTTGATGCAGCGCCTGCAGGTTGTTGCCGGCATTGGTGCCCAGTTCCACCACGCTGTCGATGCGCCCTGCGCGGCTCAGGGCCTTGGCGAACAACGCCAGGTTGGCCGCTACCAGTGGCTGACCGACGTTGCGATCGACGTACTGATTGCCGAAATCGCCCTGCCAGAATTTTTCCTGCTCACTCAGATCACGCATTACACAGTCTCACTCGCCGCCGTAGCGGGATTTATTCGGTCAGCCGGCGCAATTGCTCGACCACATGATCCTGCTGCTCATCACTGAGCAACGGATACAGCGGCAGGCTGATCGCCTCGGCGTAATAACGCTCGGCTTCGGGGAAGTCACCTTCGGCAAAACCCAGGTCGCGATAGTACGGCTGCAAATGCACAGGAATATAGTGCAGGTTCACGCCGATGCCGGCGGCACGCAAGCCTTCGAACACCTGACGGTGGGGCAGACCGATGCGCTCGGTCTGCAAGCGCACCACGTACAGGTGCCACGCCGACTCCGCCTCCGGCTGCGCGCTAGGCAAGGTCAGCGGCAGATACGCCAGCAAACGGTCGTAGCGCGCCGCCAGTTCGCGGCGACGGGCGATGAACCCATTCAGCCTGTTCAGTTGCGACAGGCCCAGCGCCGCCTGCAAATCGGTGATCCGGTAATTGAAGCCCAGCTCGATCTGCTGGTAATACCACGGGCCGTGACTGGGTTCGCTCATCTGTTGCGGGTCACGGGTCATGCCGTGGCTGCGCAGGCGTTGCAAGCGCTCGGCCAGTTGCGGACGATTGGTCAGCACCATGCCGCCTTCGCCACTGGTGATGATCTTCACCGGGTGGAAACTGAATACGGTCATCGCCGCAAACTCCCCGCAACCCACCGGACGCCCGGCATAGCGGGCGCCCACGGCGTGCGAGGCATCTTCGATCACGGTGAAGTTATAGCGCTCGGCCAGTTCGGCAATCTTGCGCATATCGCAGCTCTGCCCGGAAAACGCTACCGCCACCAGCACTTTGGGCAACGTGCCGTCCTGCTCGGCCTGATCGAGCTTCGCTTCGAGGGCGAAGGCATCGAGGTTCCACGTCAGCGGATCGATATCGACGAAATCCACGTCGGCGCCGCAATAGCGCCCGCAGTTGGCCGAGGCCAGAAAGGTGTTCGGCGTGGTCCACAAGCGATCGCCCGGACCAAGGCCGGCAGCGAGGCAGGCGATGTGCAGCGCCGCCGTGGCGTTACTCACCGCTACCGCGAAGTCGGCTTGGCAACGTTCGGCCATCGCCTGCTCGAAGCGCTCGATGCTCGGACCCTGGGTCAGCCAGTCCGATTGCAGCACCTCGACCACCGCATCGATGTCCGCCTGATCAACGCTCTGGCGACCGTAGGGAATCATGCCGACAACTTCGCGTGCAGCTCGGCGATTTGCCCGACCGAGAGGTAGTGCGGATTGGTGTCGGAGCGGTATTCGAAATCTTCACTCACTGGCCGGCCACGTTCGCCGAGCTTGTCGATGGAGAAATCGACATCGACGCTGGTAAAGCGGATCGACGGCTGGATGGTGTAGTGGTCTTCGAACTCCAGGGTCATCCGCGCATCGTCCAGCGGCACCATCAACTCATGGAGCTTTTCGCCGGGGCGAATGCCGACGTTCTTGTGCGGCAAGTGTTCAGCCATGCCCCGCGCCAGATCGACGATGCGAATCGACGGGATCTTTGGCACGAACACCTCACCGCCGTGCATGCGCGCAAAGCTATCGAGGACAAACTGCACGCCGTGGTCGAGAGTAATCCAGAACCGCGTCATGCGTTCGTCGGTAATCGGCAACTGCTGCGCACCGTCGGCAATCAGCTTGCTGAAGAACGGCACCACCGACCCCCGCGAGCCCGCCACGTTGCCGTAGCGCACCACGGCAAAACGGGTTTGTTGTTCGCCGGCAATGTTGTTGGCGGCGACGAACAGCTTGTCCGAGAGCAACTTGGTCGCACCGTACAGGTTGATCGGGCTGGCGGCCTTGTCGGTGGACAGCGCCACAACCCTTTTCACGCCGTTGTCGATGGCGGCGGCGATGATGTTCTCCGCGCCATTGACGTTAGTGCGGATGCATTCGGTCGGATTGTACTCCGCCGCCGGCACCTGCTTGAGCGCCGCCGCGTGCACCACGTAGTCGATGCCGCGCATGGCCTGACGCAGGCGGTCGGCGTCGCGCACGTCACCGAGAAAGTAACGCATGCATGGTGCGTTGAACGTCTGCTGCATTTCGTATTGCTTCAACTCGTCACGGGAGAACACCACCACGCGCTTGGGCTGGTATTGCTCAAGCAGACGGGCGATGAATTTGCGCCCGAACGAGCCGGTGCCGCCGGAGATGAAGATCGATTTTCCGTTGAACATGTATTGATTCCTCTTCCCTGTCCGGCAGGCTTAAGCGAGCAACTGTGCCCAATCCAGCGCAGGGCTGTCAGTGAGCACGTAACCTTTGCCGTGCAGGCTCAGGTTGGCGTTGTAGGCCTGATCCTGGGCGAAAGCGGCTGCCCATTTTTCCATCAGAGCCGCGAGCGCTTTCGGTGCCTGCGGCAACTCGCCCTGATGGATGACCTGCACCGCGGGTGTCCAGACGGTCAGATAACCGGCCTGCCCCGCGCTCAGGCACAGATCGACATCGCTGAAACCATCAACAAAGGCGCTGTCGTCCAGCCCCCCCAAAGCGTCGAACAGTTCTTTGCGGACCATCAGGCACACGCTCGATACCGCCGAATAGTTCTGTTCCACCGTCAGGCGATGCAGGTACCCGTCAGCGTCGTGTTTCTCACCGACGAAAGCCGAACCGACGCCACCGTTCATGCCGAGGATCAGACCGGCCTGACTGATCTTGCGATCACGGTCGATCAGTTTCGGACCGACCACGCCGACCTCCGGACGCAGGGCGTGGTTGAGCAGTGAGTCGAGCCAGTTCGGGTTGACCACTTCTGCATCAGCAGCCAGCAACACCAGATACTCGCCCCGCGCCTGACGACTGGCCGCGTTGAACAACGCCGTTTCGCTGAACGCCCGATCGGTGCGCAGCACCTGGACTTTGGAGTGCTGATAGGTGCCGAGCCAGTCATTGAGCTCTGCCGTTTGATCCGCCGCGGCGGCGATCAGCACTTCATATTGGTGATAACGGGTGCGCAACAACACGCCTTCGAGGCAACGTTGCAGCACCGCCAGATTGTTACCGGCCGGAATAATGATCGACACCAGCGGGCGATCACTGTGGTGGTAGTCGATCTGGTAAACCCCGGGTACCGCAGAAGTGACCTTGGCCTTGTAGCCGCGATTGCCCAAATGACGCAGCAACGCCAGACGCTCGTCAGGATTCTCTGCCAGTTCTGGGGCTTGGGTAATCAGCAGCGGCTCATCAAGGTGCGCCAGGCTGTTGAGGCCATGCTCTTCGATCAGGCGCAACAGCACATCAAGCTCCAGCGCCTTGCTGAAGTCGGCGCGGTAACCTCCGATTTCCACCAGCGCATCGCGGCGGACCAACCAGTGCCGCGCCATCAGGGTTGGCAGGCTCAGCAACAGGTCGAGGTTGAAACCTGGTCGGAACACGTCCACCAGTACACCGTTTTCCTGGCGCTGGATTTCGTCCGTGGACACTGCACGGCAATCGCCGGCGTTCATCAGTTCCAGACTGGCACGCAGCAGGCCACTGGCGGTGAACTCATCACCAGCCTCTGCCAGCAGCAACCAGTCGCACGGCGACTGACGCGCACTCTGATTGAGCTTGTCGACCAGATTGCCCGGTGTCACCCGGACAAAGTGCAGGGTGTTCTGTGAGGTGGTTGCGGCCGGTGCTTCGCCGGTGGTGAACACGACAATCCGGAAGGCCTTGCACTGCCCTTCCAGCAAGCTGTCGAGAGAGACCTGAATCTTGTCAATGTCGCCATCCAGATCCAGCAGAAAAATGCCGAACTGCGGGCCACCGCCATTCTCCGCCAGATGTTGGCTGATTGCCGCGACCTGCTGCTCGTCTGGTGCGCGTGCGGCCAGCCATTTGAGCAGGCGACCGGACTGCATCTTTTCCATGACTGCATGATGATCTTCGATGGTCAAAGCTTCGAGGCGCTCGATCCATGCCTGCATATCCCGGGCTTCTTCTGCTTCGCCCATCGACACCAGTTGCGTCGCCAGACGCTTGACCACGGTACGGTTGAACGCATTCAGGTCATGGGCCTGCCAGAGACGGTCGAGCACACTCTCCGGCGTGTCGTTGTTGCGTGCTTGCAGCAAGTGCGCCTGACGGGTCCAGACGCCCTCAAGCCCTTCCAGTTGGATGCGCCCCGCCGGCATGGCGTGCAGCATGAATTCGAACTGCGCCAGGCGGTCGAAGAACGCCTCGTTGTAGAACGGCATTTCGACGTACTGCAATGGCCCGAACCGGCGATCCGGCTGCTTGAGTTCCTGATTCCAGGTGGACTGGATGATCAGTTCCGCCGTCAGTGCCCGGCCCGATTGCAGGCTGTCGACCATCGCTTCGAAACTTCGCAGGGCGAACGCCTTGCCCTGCTCGGCGTCGAGATTCTTGACGTCGGTCGGCAGCGCGGCGAGGAACTCGGCAAACGCTTCACGCTCGGCTACTGACTTGGCATCGACGTAGGTCAGCGAGTGATACACCTCGGTACTGTGTTCGGACGCACCATAGTTGATCTCCCGTACCACATAAGGCATTGGCAGAATCCGCGCCTTGGCACTGGCCAGCAGGTAGTAGACATGGCCGATTTCCTGCCATTGAAAACTGGTGCCCGGCGGTAGCGCCGAGTGCCATTTCTTCATCAGGTCAGTACGGGTCACCGCGTAAAACGGCGGGATGTACTGACGCATGTAATCGATGACCCGATCCTCAGCCTTTTCAGCGCAGTAGTCTTCCTGGACCTTCTTGTCGCGGCGGTAGTAGCTGACGCCACCGGCCAACGTCAGGTACATCAGGCAATAGCCGTGGCACATGCCGTAATCCGGATTGGCATGCAGGAAGCCAACGGACTCAGCCAGGGAGTCGTGCAGGATGAAGTCATCGTCAGCCGCCAGCACCATGTAAGGCGTGGTCAGTTGCTCCACACCATAAGCCAGTTTGGCCTGCATGCCCCAGTAGGCAAATTGCGGCACATGATGGTAATCGACAGCGGAAAAATCCCCTTCCGGCCGCTCGGGTGTGGAGTCCAGCACCATGATCCGGCAGGGCAAGCTGCTGTAATACTTCACCGCCCGGCGCAGAAACGCCGGCCGATTGTGAGTAATCAGCACCACGGTCAACAGCTCGTTGAGCGGTAGCGCCAGTTCAGAACTGTACTTGCCTTGCATAACTTCTCTCCACAACCGGCGACTCGCCGAGATAACGCTTTGGTGATGTTGCGAATTAACGAACGCGACGCAGATAGCCGTCCGGCGCCACGGTGATCAACAGTTTGTTTTGCAACTGCTGGTCGATCTCGAAATCCTTGTTCTCTTCCAGGTATTTCCATACCGCGGTTTTCGGATTGTCGCCCGGACCCCATGGACGATCCGGGAAGAAATCGGCGGGCATGTCTTCGACCACGGTGTCCATGACCACACAGTAGCTGTCGACCGACACCAGCGGTGCGTACAGGCGCAGCTCTTCGAGGACGTGATCGTGGGTGTGGTTGGAGTCCAGTACCAGAATGACCTTCTTGCCTTTGGCGGCGGCTTGCACCTGGGCAGCGATGGCCGCGTCGATGCTCGAGCCTTCGATCATTTTGATGCGCTTGGCCATCGGGTGGCTTTCAATCGCTTCACGGTTGTGTGGGCGAATGTCGAGATCGATGCCCAGTACTTCGCCGTGACCCTGCAGCTCCAGCAATGAGGCGTAGTAGATGATCGAACCGCCGTGGGCGATGCCGCATTCGATGACCAGATCCGGCTTGACCTGCCAAATGATCTCCTGCATTGCCATCATGTCCTGAGGCAACTGGATGATCGGGCGGCCCATCCACGAGAAGTGGTAGCTGTACTTGTGTTTGGCCGATTCGTTGAAGAAATCACGGGCCAGGCCAGTGAGTTTCTGGTCGTCACCCTGCTGGGCGATCTGCTCACGGCATTCGGCTTCGAAGGCTTGATTGATGCTGTTGTCGGTCATATTCAAAGTCTCAATGGTCACTGGAACGAAGCGCTGTCAACGGCGTGATAGACGTAGCGTCCACCGGTCATCCGCTTGATCTCTTCGAGGTAATTGGAGTTCATCACAAACAGGTTGGCGCCTTCGGGCAAGGCGTCCATGGCTTCTTGCGGCGAGGACACACGTGCGCCGCTAAGCGGCAGATAACGCCCCTGCTTGGCCGGGTTGATATCCACCACACGATCCACCGCCACACCGGCGCGCTGCAGGAAAAGCGAATAGATCACGCCTTTGGACGAGGCGCCCCAGATTGCCGAGCCCTGCTCGGGGGCGGACTGGATGATCTGCACCGCGCGTTCAAGGCTCGCGGTGAAATCGTCCGGCAACATCAGGCGTGGCACCGGTTGCTGCGGAGTCAGGCGCAACGTCGAAAGGTCGGCGACGATGTACAGGTATTGGCCGCCAAACAGGTGGCCGGCCTCGTGCACCGTGTCGAACATCCGGCGCAGGTCATCGAGGCGGAAATAATTGACGTGTTCGTAGAACAGGTCGAACCAGGCCTTGTGCTCGAGGATCCAGTCGAAGCACGGCACCTCGATGTAGATCTGCCCGCCCTGATTGGCTTCGGCGATCACCGACAGAAAGCTCACCGGGTCTTCGATGTGTTCAAGCACATGGCGCAGCACGATGGCGTCCGCCGCCAGACCGAGGCCACGGGTGAACGGCGCCTTGATCACGTCTGCATTCTCGCCTTCGTAGGCCGGATCGATCCCGGTGATCGAATAACCGAGGCCCTTGAGCAGCTCAAGGAAGTAGCCCTTGCCGCAGCCGACTTCGATCAGTTCCTGGCCCTTGAAGTGCCTGGCGATGATGCTTTCGACGTCGCTCAGGTGCTTCTGAAACTGGCCGGAATGCGCCTGCTCGTTCTGGTAGTCGGCGTCATAGCTGAGCTTGTCGGCATCGAACGCCGCGTTGAAGATCAGACCGCTGCGCTCATCCTGTACCAACAGCATGTCGGCACTGGCCGAGGCTTTCGCCGACTCCGGGTCAGCGAAGGTGCGGTTCTGCAGCACCGGCAAATCGGTGACCCGATACAACTCGTGCCTCATTGCGACTCTCCCAGTAGCTGTTGCAAACGCTCGGTCACGGCCCAGAACGCCATCGGCTCATGGCTCGGATAAGGGTAATGGCCCAGGTTCAGATTCAGTCGCGCACCGCGCTCGCGCAGACGTTGTTCAACCAGTGCACGCACCGATACCGGTTGGCCGCTGGCGCAATTGATCACGCCGTTGAAATCGCGCTGATGCACGATCGTGGCGAGGTAATCGGCGGCGCTGGCGATCGGCAAAAAGTCACGCAGTTGCTCGCCACCAGACATGTTGAACGACGCGTCCCCGGCATCGATCGCCCGGTCCAGCGCCGCCAGCAGACTGTTGGCGTTCTGCCCTTCGCCATGCAGGTAAAACAGCCGCGCCCACTGCAAGGTCAATGGCTGTTCCTGCTGCAGGTTTTGCAAAAACAGGTGCAACGTGTGCTTGGCCAGCCCGTAGGGATTGCTCGGCCGTGGCTCGGTGGTTTCGCTGAGCGGGCCGCTTTGCATGCCGTACTCGAAGCAGGTGCCGGTGACCAGCACTTGTTTCACGCCCGCCTCGACCGCACCTTTGATAAAGCGGTAGTCGGCCATCAGGTTGTGCTCGAAATGGAACAGTGCGCGATAGTTCGGCAAGCCCGGCCAGGCCAGATGCGCCAGCGCATCGACACCTTCGGTCAACGCGATTACGTCGAGATCGGCGGCGTGAATATCCGCTGCGACGAATTCAACGTCATTGATCCACGGCATGCCCTGCGCGGTTTCTGCGTTGCGTGCCACTGCACGAACGGTGCAACCACGCGCCAGCAATGCCGAGACCAAATGTCGGCCAACGAAACCGGTAGCGCCTGTGACGAGGACTTTCACAGCACTTTCAACTCAGGCACGGCAATCACGAAGTGGCCATCCCACTGGCGCACTTGCGCCAGTTGCTGACTGACTTCACGCAACAGGTTCCATGGCAGCACCAGCACGTAGTCCGGTTTCTCGATATCAATCTGCGCCGGCGCGACAATCGGGATGCGGCTGCCCGGCAGAAACTTGCCCTGCTTGTGCGGATTGGCATCGGCCACCCACGCCAGCAAGTCAGGTTTGACTCCGGCGTAGTTGAGCAAGGTGTTGCCCTTGGCTGCCGCGCCATAGCCGACCACGCGTTTACCGTCAGCCTTGGCCTGCAACAAAAAGCGCAGCAGTTCATGCTTGATGCGTTCGGCGGCAGGCGCCAGGGTCGCGTAGTACTCGGCGGTTTTCACGCCCGCATCCAGTTCAGCCTGCAGTTGTTGCTGCACCGCCGGTTGTACTGCGCGACGCTCGCCGTCCTTGCACTGGACGAAGACGCGCAGCGATCCGCCGTGAGTGCTCAACTGGCTGACGTCGAAGACTTCCAGACCGTTGCGCTCGCACAGAGTCTGCACGGCAGTCAGCGACAGATAGGAATAGTGCTCGTGATACAGCGTGTCGAACTGCGCGCCGGCCATCAGCGTCAGCAGTTGCGGGAATTCGAACGTGGCCACGCCAGTCGGTTTGAGCAGCGTGGCGAAGCCACCGAGGAAATCGTTGATGTCCGGCACATGCGCAAGCACGTTGTTGGCGGCCATCAGGTCGGCGCCCCAGCCTTCGCTTTTCAACTGCGCGGCAGTGTCGCGACCGAAGAACAGCTCACGAATCTCCAGGCCTTTTTCCCGCGCCGCTTGTGCGGTGCTGCGGGTTGGCTCGACGCCCAGGCACGGAATGCCGCGACCCGCGACGTATTGCAGCAGGTAGCCGTCATTGGCGGCGACTTCAACCACGCGGCTGTCAGCCGTCAGGCCAAAGCGCTCGACCATCTCGGCGACATAGCGCTCGGCATGCGCTAGCCAGGTGCTGGAAAACGAACTGAAGTAGGCGTATTCAGCGTCGAAAAGGCTGTCGGCACTGGTGTAATCCTCGGTCTGCACCAGCCAGCATTGCTGGCACACGGCGACCTTCAATGGCACCCATTGCTCGGCCTGCTCCAGGCGATCGGCGTGCACGTAGGCATTGGACGGTGGCGAGGTGCCGAGGTCGATCAGCGGCAGGCTCAGCGGTGCGGCGCACCCACGGCAGTTCATAGACGCACTCCAGCAAAGTGTTGATCGAGCGCGGGATGGCTGGAATCACGCGCTGACAAATTATTGACAGGCAACGGCCAGGCAATCGCTAGCCGTGGATCGTTCACCGACAAGCCGCCCTCATGCTCCGGCGCGTAATCGGCGCTGTGCAGGTAAAGCAGCTCGGCGTCCTCGGTCAGGGTCTGAAAGCCGTGAGCGAAGCCGGCCGGAATCAGCAGGCTGCGACCGTCGCCAGCCTTCAGATGCTCGGCATGCCAGTGCAGAAAAGTCTCGGAGTCCGGGCGCAGATCCACCGCCACGTCCCACACCTCACCGCGCAGGCAGGTGATCAGTTTGGCTTCCGGGGCATTCGCGTTCTGGTAATGCAGACCGCGCACACTGCCCTTTTCACGGGTGCAGGAATGATTGATCTGGCGGATGTGAAACTCACGGCCGAACGCACTCAAACTGCCTTCACAGAACAGTCGGGCGAAGTGCCCGCGCTGATCTTCGAAACGCTTGTGCTCGACGCTGAACAATCCGGCCAGCGGCAACGCCTTCAAGGAAAACTCGCTCACAGCGCGCCTCGGTACAGGTTCAGTTGGCCGAGGGTCACGGCGCGCATGTCATCGCCGCTCTGCCACGCCAGGTGCCAGTCGAGGGTCTGAGCCAAACATTGCTGCAAGGTCCAACGCGGTTGCCAGCCCAACACCTGACGGGCGCGACTGCTGTCCAGGCGCAACAGACCGGCCTCGTGCAATTCGCTTTTTTCGATGCGCAGACCGCGTGCCTGTGGCCAGCGGCTGGCGAGCAATTCGACCACTTCGCCGACGCTGCACATGTCCGCTTCGCTCGGGCCGAAGTTCCACGCTCCGGCATACTCCGGGCCTTGTTCGTAAAGGCCGGCGGCCAGTTGCAGGTAACCGGCCAGCGGCTCCAGCGCGTGCTGCCAGGGGCGTACGGCTTGCGGGTAACGCAGGGTCACCGGCTCGTCTGCCGTCCAGGCTTTGAGCACATCGGGAATCAGTCGCTCTGGGGCGAAATCACCGCCGCCCAACACATTGCCGGCACGCGCCGTGGCCAGGGCCAGACCGTGCTCGGCGTACTTGTCTGCCGCAAAGAAAGAGGCGGCGTAAGACTGCGCCAACAATTCACAGCAAGCCTTGCTGCTGCTGTAAGGATCATGTCCGCCGAGGGCTTCGTCTTCGCGGTACGGCCACAGCCATTCCTTGTTGGCGTAGACCTTGTCGGTGGTCACCAGTACGCAGGCGCGCACGCAACCGACCTGACGAATCGCTTCGAGCAGATTGAGCGTGCCCATCACGTTGCTGGAATAAGTGCCCAGCGGATCGCGATAGCCTTCGCGCACCAGCGGTTGAGCCGCCAGATGCAAGACGATTTCCGGCTCGGTGTCGGCGATGATTTCGAGCAAGGCGCCGAGATCACGCAGATCGCCGCGCTGATCGTTGATGCCTTCGTGGACTCGCGCCAGTTCGAACAGGCTCGGCTCAGTCGAAGGATCGAGGGAAAAACCGCTGACTTGCGCGCCGAGGCTTTGTAGCCACAGGGTCAGCCAACTGCCCTTGAAACCGGTATGCCCGGTAACCAGCACACGCTTGCCACGCCAGAAGTCTGCACTCAGGCCCATTGCTTCCATGGGGCCTCCCCGCTCTGCCACAGCGCTTCGAGGTGGTTCTTGTCGCGCAGGGTGTCCATCGGATGCCAGAAGCCTTCGTGTTCGAAGGCGTTCAGTTGTTCATCCTCTGCCAGACGCGCCAGCGGTTCGGCTTCCCAGGTGGTTTCATCGCCAGCGATATAGGACAGGACTTTGGGCGACAGCACGAAAAAGCCGCCGTTGATCCAGCCACCGTCGCCACGAGGTTTTTCGGTGAAACCGAGCACCTGATCGCCTTGACGCTCAAGGGCACCGTAGCGGCCGGGTGGCTGCACGGCGGTGACGGTCGCCAGACGACCGTGGGCTTTGTGGTAATCGACGAGCTGAGCAATGTTGATGTCGGAAACGCCGTCGCCGTAAGTGAAGCAGAACGCCTCTTCATCTTGCAGATAACGCGCGGCACGCAGCAGACGACCACCGGTCATGGTTTCCTCGCCGGTGTCGATCAGGGTGACGCTCCACGGCTCGCTGTAGTTCTGGTGCACGTCCATGCGGTTCTCGCGCATGTTGAAGGTGACGTCGGAGGTGTGCAGGAAGTAGTTGGCGAAGAAGTCCTTGATCGCATAGCCCTTGTAGCCCAGGCAGATCACGAAGTCGTGAATTCCGTGGGCGGAATACTGCTTCATGATGTGCCAGAGAATTGGCTTGCCGCCGATCTCGATCATGGGCTTGGGCTTGAGGTGCGACTCTTCACTGATGCGCGTGCCGAGGCCACCCGCCAAAATAACTGCCTTCATCGTCTCCCCTCTTGTTCTTCACCGGGCTGCGCATGGCTTCGTTGAGCGATGCGGGCCATCTGGCTAACCCTTTTGCCGCCTACGGCGCCGCTGCGATGACCGCGAGCGCTCGTTTTATGGCGATTTGAGGAGGACTTGCAGGAAACGCGCCAGCTCCGCTGCGTCAGGTGCGCCGCGAGGCATGAAAAAGGGATGAATCCAGCAGCGGATTCATCCCTTTCATTGCGCTGCATCAACAGATTGAGCGATCAGCCAAACAGGGCGAAGCCATCGACAGTCGCCGGCAGGTCGTAGACTTGGCCGTCGGCAGTCTGCAGGTGCTCGATGTTGTTGAACCCGGCATACCACCCCGCCAGTTTCACGCCGTTGTCCGGCACACTGGTGCTGCCGTCGTTGGCGCTGTGCAGGTAGGCGTCGTCACCGATACGGGTGACGTTCAACTGGCTGGCGTTGGTGATGGTGTTGAGGATGAGCGTGTCGTTGATGTCCAGCCCGTAATCCTGAATCGTCACCAGGCCGCTGGTGTTGACCACGTAGGTGTCATCACCCTGGCCACCGTAGGCGCTGCCGCCGGAATTCGACTGGCCGGCCAGGTTGAGAATCAGCAGATCATTCCCGCCGTCGCCATTGAGCACATAGTTGCTGCCCGTAGCCGTCAGCACATCGTTGCCTTCACCGCCAAAGGCCATGCCCCGACCCAGCGTGATGGTGTCGTTGCCGTCATCGCCACTGGCCCAAGTGAACAGACCATTGCGGGCACCGACGATGACATCATCCCCCGCGCCACCCGACAGAGCGTCGGACTGCCCGGCCTTGTCCAGACCGGACGCCAGGCCGCCATAGATATGGTCATTGCCATCGCCACCGGTAATCTGGTCGTCGCCGGCCCCGCCCTCGAGGATGTTGTCGTCCGAATTGCCTTGCAGCGAATCGTTGTACTGGCTGCCGCGCAGGCCTTCGATATCGATGTAGATATCGTAGAGCGCAATTCCGCTCTGCGGCCCCCAGTTCAGAGAGGCGCTCAGGCCTTCAGCGCTGTCGTCGTAACTGACGATGTCGATACCGGCGCCGCCTTCAAAACGGTCGCCACCTGCACCGCCCAGCAACACGTCATTGCCGGCACCGGAGATGATGGTGTTGGCTTCGTCGTTACCGTAGCCGGTGAAGTCTGCAGTGCCGGTGTACGTCAGGTTTTCAATGAAGGGGTCCATGTGCATCGATGACAGGCTGGTGTACAGCTGATCGGTACCGCCCATGTAGCCCTCGACTTCCTTGATGGACACACCGACGCTGTTGATGGTGTACACATCGTCACCCGAACCACCTTCCAGCGTCACGCCGCCGACATTGGCGGTGAAATGATCAGCGAACGAAGAGCCGATAACGTGCTCCACATTCAGCAGCGTGACACCCGGCGCCCCGACACGCGGGCCGATGTCGATACTGACGCCATCCAAGGAGTGGCGATAGCTCACAGTGTCGTAGCCGTCGGCGCCATCAACGGTCATCGCGTTATCGAGCAGATACACCACGTCATCGAAGTTCGAACCCTGGATCGCTTCGATGCCGGTAAAGGTGTCTCCATCTGCAATGGTCAAGCCATCATAGTTGGTGAAGTCCTGGACGCGCACACCTTCAAGGCTGTCGGTGTAGCTGACGGTATCGTAACCATCGCCACCGACAAAGTGGTCGGCACCGGCGCCGCCCCACAGCCAGTCATTGCCCGCACCGCCGATGATCTCGTTGTCACTGGCGTTGCCGTAACCCTTGAAATCGCCGTTGCCGGTAAAGGTCAGTTTCTCGATGAACGGGTCCATCTTGATCGTGTTGAGGCTGGTGCGCAGCTCGTCGTAGCCACCGTTGTTTTCTTCAATGAGGGTCACGCCTTCGGCGTCGACGGTGTACAGATCATCACCGCCACTGCCGTCAAGCGTCACGCCACCCACGGAAGCGGTAAAGGTGTCGTTGTAGAAACTGCCAACCACCTTCTCCACCGAAACCAGCGTGTCGACCTTGCCATCAGCCCCTATGACCGTAACAACGCCAGCGCCAACCTCGACACCGACTCCCGTACTCATTCCATAATAGGTCGCCGCATCAAACCCTTCACCGCCGTCCAGCACGTCCGATCCTGCGCTGGCCAACAGTTGATCATCCGACTCCATTCCATAGAGCTCGTCATTGCCGTGGGTGCCAATCAGGACATCCGCTTCACTCGTTCCATTTACTACTGTCATTTGCTTCTTCCTTGCGTTGTTGTCGAATACGGAAATCTGTCACCTCAGATACCGGCCGGACAGGTCTTCACTGGCCGTGCCAATTGAGCACATGGAAAGGTATCGACAGAAAAATCCCGATGCTTGAGCCCGCTGCCAAAAAAGTATCCGACTTGATACAAAAACCTTTTTGCCACGCAAAAAAAAACAGGCGACTCGAAAGTCGCCTGTTTCTCATAGGGCCGTACGCGATTCGATCAATCCGCCAGCCAGCCACTCTCCCAGTAACGCAAGTTGTCGCCACGCAACACGTAGTCTCGCAGCACCACCTCACGCAACTCGTCCCCCATGCGGTAGCTGGCATCCGGGTCGGCCAGGTGCATGCGGATAGCCTGCAACCATTCATCGGTGCTGTTGGTCTTGACCCGGGTGCATGGCAGGTAACCGCGATAGGCCTCGGTGTCGGTGCAGATCACCGGGTAGCCGCAGGCGCCGTACTCCAGCAGACGCAGGTTGCTCTTGCAGTCGTTGAAGATGTGGAATTCCAGTGGCGCCAACGCCAGATCGAGATTCAGGCTTGCCAGTTTGGCCGGGTACACTTCCAACGGGATTACCCCGTGGAATTCATGCATGTACGGACGCAGATCATCCGGGCACATGCCGAAAAACACCCAGTCGACTTCGTTGGCCAGCTCACGCACGACATCGGCGATCACCGCCAGGTCGCCGTGGTGACTGGTGCCACCGCCCCAGCCGACCCGCGGTTTTTTCGAAGTGCGGCGCTGGCTGCGCAGGCCGGTCCAGAGATTCTGGGCAAGCATGTTGGGAACAACGCGAATGTCGTGGTGCATGTCCGACAGCGCATTGGCCAATGGCTGGGTCGATACCACCACGCGATCGCACAAGCCGATTGCCTGGCGCACCATGCGTTCCATCTCCTGCTTGTTGGGCATGTTGCGGATATGGGCATTGCGATGGGGAACGTCGATCACATAGTCATCGAGTTCAAAAATCCGCCGGGCATGGCAGAACTTCTTCAACGGCGGGATTTCATCGATCGCACCTTGCGAGTAGCGCCCTTGCAGAACGATGACGTCCGGTGACTGACGCTCGATTTCAATGATCGACGGCAAGCCGTAGCGAATGCAGCCTTCAGCGCGGTTGGCCGCTTCCAGCTCGATCAGCGGCTGACTCATGCGGTAGTGACCAATGGCAGATGCATTGATCGGCACGGCGAGTACGTTGGGCAATTGCGGTCGCGAAAAAGCCGTCCAGCCGGTGCGCAAACCCGGCTCAAGACTGAAACTCGTCGCACCGACACCCTGCAATGACAGGTTGACGTTGAAGGCTGGATCACGGGCAATACGCGACAACCAGCGCGTGTAGAAGGTCTCCTTCTCATGCATGTGCTGCTGGCCTTCTTCGGCTGTCGCATCGACAGTTGGCCGCACCCCCTGGGCCAGTAAGGCATATGGCGTCCACACCACCAGATAACCTTCCTGGCCAATGCGCAGACACAGGTCGACGACATTGAGCGCCTGCTTAAAATCCTGCTCATCGAGCCCTGCGACAGACTCGAAAACGGCCTTGCGCACCATCACGCAATCACCGCCGACGGCACTCAGGTCATGGGTCGCCTGCAGCCGGAACATGTAGCCGTCGGACTGCAGCGACTGCCCATAAAATGGCAACCCGACGGCTCCTTGCAGGCCGAGGATCATGCCGGCATGCAATACGTAACCGTCCGGGTTGAACAACTTGGCGCCGACCACGCCGACTTCCGGGCGTTGCGCCTGATTGAGCAGTTCGTCCAGCCAGTCAGTGTGGGTGATCACCGAGAAGGTATTGAGCAGCAGCACGTACTCGCCACGGGCCTGCGTCACCGCACAGTTATGCAGGGCCGCCATGTTGTCATGCTGCGGGTAGCTCAGGACGCGAATCCGCTCGCCCCCCAGCTGCGCCATGCCGTCCAGCCATGCCAGCGCCTCGGCGCTTTCACTGCCGTTGTCGACCAGCAACAACTCGTACTCGGAGTAAGCGGTTTTCTCCAGCACGGTCTCGACACAGCGCTGCAAGGCAGCGGTCTGATCGCGCGTGATGATGATGATCGACACACGCGGACGCCGGGCGTGCTGATAGTCGACTCGATTGAGCAACTCGCAACTGCCACGACGAATGCCGTGAGCAATCCCCATACGCTGCAGATGCGCTTCGAGCACCCGTGGATTCTGTTCGATCACCGCCGGCTCAGCCAGCCACCCAGACAGATCGAAAGGCGATTCAAGCAGGACTTCGGCAACGTGCCCGACCACCTGCGGACCTTCGCTCTCGACCATTCGCCACAGCATGTCGTGAGGCGCCAGCTCGGCGAACGTCGTATCGAATCCACCGAGCGCCAGGAAACGTTCGCGCTTGAACACCAAGGCACGCCCGACATACGGATAACTGCGCATGAGGTCGAGGTTGAAATCCGGTTTGAACGCGGGCTCTGCCGATTCGCCATCGCGCAGGCTGCCTTCATCGCTGTACATGCAGCTCAGCCATGGCGAATGCGCAATGCGGTCAGCCATGACCAGCAAGGCCGGCATTACCAGACGGTCCCCAGCCTGTAACAGGTAAAACCAGTCGGCACCTTCGAGTTGCGGCAACAGTGCGTTGATCTGCCCCAACCCGTCATCCTGCAACGGCATACGAAACACTCGCCCATCCAGCATGGGAACGGAGCAGGAGGCGGACAACAGCAGAATCAGCTCCGGCGGATAGTCCTGGGCTGCGAGTGCTTCCAGCGTCCGTTCGACGCCATCGCGACTGCCCTGGGCATCCATGATGATCGGCACAATTCGCGGCTGCTGCGGCCAGGCGGCCAGAGTTTCCGGGAGCAACTTGCGCTGCCCTTCGGTCAGACTGCGGCATTGCAGCCAGTGCGCATAAAGTTCGGCGAAGCTCCAGCTATCGATACCGACACACCACTCCTGGCGACTCTGTTTGGTGCCTAGCGTTCGGCTCAGCGGCAGCTCTTCCCAGACACGCGGTGATTCGTCAGCCTTGGTCAGCTGGATATAACGAACCCAGCCCGGGGCAGGTGCAGATTCACCGCTGCGAGCCTTGAGCATTTGCAGAATCCACTCGCGCTCGACCTCAACCGCGTCTTTCATCGGTTGCTGCGCACTCAGACGTTCCGGGTAGAGCCGTTCGGCGCTGAGCACATTATTGGACACCGCCAGATTGCCGCGCCGCAGCAGGCAAACGTACAGGGCGAAATCCAGGGTCGCGACAAAGCAGTGGCCCTCTTGAGTCAGCACCGGCAACAGCTCGACGAGATCCGCACGTCGAAACAAGGCATTGGTGAAACCGCCCAGCACATTGACCGGGAATTTTTCAAAAATGCCCAGCAGGTCGTCACCCTTGAACAGACCGCTGTGGGGTGACAAAGAAGTGTTTTCCAAGCGCGCCGGCAGGATGATGTCGTTGGCGTCCCAGAACAGACGCTGAGCCAGCACCAGGCTGACTTCCTCGCGCAACATCTCGTGCGCCTGCTGCTCGATGCAGGCAGCATAGAGATGGTCATCGTCACAGAGGAACTTGACGAATTCGCCCTGCGCCTGATCGAGGCACGCCTTGAGGTTGCCGACCATGCCCAGGGTGCGCGGGTTGCGCACATAACGCACGGCAACACCGGACTGCTCAGCCACGACGGTGACAATCCCTTCGATCTGCTGGCCCCGACTGTCGTCGCAGACAATGATCTCAAGGTGCGCGTATGTCTGACTGACAGCACTGTTCAATGCCCGCTCGAAGAAACGCGGATTGAAGGCGGGAATAACGAGGCTGACAAGAGGAAGTGAATTCACGGCGGGCTCACAGGCGGTACGAGCCCGCTCGGAAAAGCGAGCCCTTGATACCGCTAAAAAACAAAACTGAGGGACAAGGCAACCGGGCGCTTACGCGCCCGTTGGCGTCAGATCTTGTTGAACAGACCCAACTGACTGATCTTGCTGAACGCCAGTTGTGCAGCCTGCAGCATGGTTTGTTGCAAGGTCAGGCGCGTCATCACTTCAGCCGGATCCGAATCGCGGATCGAACCTTGAGTGGTGGTGTTCGCGGTACTCAAGCTGTCGTTCGTGGAGGCTTGCATATCCAGCGCCTGGCCGCGAGCACCAATTTCGGTGACCGCGGTGCCGATTTGATTGCTGGCCGCATCGATGTTGCCGATACCTGCCTCCATCGCGCCCTGGAATTGTTGCTTGGCCACCGGATCACCATCGATCGGTGTGTTCAGTGCTGTGATCATCTGACCCAGGGAATCAAGCACGTTCTGGGTCTGGTGATCGTTCGATCTGATCGAAAACTGATCGCCGGCGGCCGGCGCAGCGCCCAGCGCGAAAGTGACGCCCGCAGCAGTAGCATTGCTACCCACGACAGTCCCCGAGGACACGGGTTTGCTGTCGGCAGTGACCGGCGCTGCGTACAGATCGAAAGCGGTGGCGCTGGTGAACTTGAGGACTGCGCCACCCTGCGGGAAGGCTGCCGTGTACGCTGCCTCGTCGGTGATGCTGGACCCCGTGATCACCGCAGTCGACGAGTTGCCAGGGCTGCGCGTGGTGGAAAACGAATCCGGCGCAGTCGACAGCTGGAAGCTGTGGCCGGCAATGACCGCGTCCGGGTTGGTGTCACCGGTCTTCAGGTTGATGTTCAGCTTCATGTCGACGCCACGGAAGCTGACCGTCTGGTTGGCACCGCTACTGTTACTGACCAAGCCGTTCTGGCTTGCTTCAGCAGTCACATCGTTGCCCAAGGCATCAGTGATTTTCAGTTGGGTGCTGCTGAGGAAGCTGACGGTGTAAGGCTGGCCAGCGGTGAACTTGGAGTCATAGGTGGCGGCTGTGCCGACTGTACCGTTGGACAGCACGACGCGCCCGTCATCCACGGCTGGCGCGGTCATGGTGACGTTGGTACGCGCGGTATTGATGGTCTGCTGGAAAGCAGCCCAACCAGTGGTGTTGGTGCCGACCGTCATGCCATCACCGATGCCCAGGTTGATCGTGGTCTGATCACCGTTGTAGGAATAGGTGCCGTCAGCATTCTGCGAGTACGGCGCAGTATCAGTTTTCGAACCGGAGAACAGGTAGTTGCCGCCAGCATCCTTGGCGTTCATCAGGCCCAGCACTTGTTGCTGGATCTGGCCCAGTTCCGAAGCGTAAGCCTGGCGATCCTTGTCGGTGGCCGTGCCGTTGTTGGCGGCGAGAGCGAGTTCCTTGGCGCGCGCCAACGCGGTGGTGATTGAATCCAGCGTGGACTCTTGCACGTTCAATGCACTTTTGGTGGTGTCGACGTTGGTCTTGTACTGATCCAGCATTGCGGCCTGTTGACCCAGCTGCAGCAAGCGCCCGGCACCGACCGGATCATCGGCCGCGGTGTTGATGCGCTGCAGGCTGCTCGCCTCGCTGGCGGTGGCAACGGCCTTGTTGAAATTACGCTGATAGTCCGACGCTTGCGTGCCGTAATACTGGGCGGTGGAAATGCGCATGAATTACGACTCCTTAAAGGCTGTTAATCAGTGTGGCGAAAGTTTCCTGCGCAGCTTTGATGATCTGCGAAGACGCTGTGTAGTACTGCTGGTATTTGACCAGGTTGCCGGTTTCTTCGTCCAGGTTGACCCCGGACAACGAGTCGCGAGCACCTTTGGCGTTATCCAGAATCGCCGTGGTGGCCGCGCTGTCGGACTTGCCTTGGGCGGTCTTGGTACCGACGTTGGTGACCAGCTTGTTGTAGGCGTCTGTCAGGCTGATGCCCTTGCTCGCCGAACCGGTGTCGACGGTCTGTTGCGTTTGCAGGCCAACCAGGGCCTGCGCATTGCGATTGTCCGAGGACGCCGCACCGGTCAGGTTCATGGTGAAGGTTTCGCCGGACTTCGGCGTGCCGCCGACGGTAGTCTGCACCGTGAAGGTCTTCTGTACGTTCGGCGTGACGGTTGTGTCCATCACCGGGTTGCCGCTGGCATCGACGACGCCGACTTGCAGGTTCAGCGTGTTCGATTGGCCAGGAACGATCGTGCCGGTGCCAATGGTTGCCCCCTTGGCATCCACCAGGTTGTACGACTGGCTGCCACCGCTCGCCGCGCCGAACACCAGCTTGACCGGCGTCGAGTTCTTCAAAGCCGCCTGCATATCAGCCTGGGCAGTCGGGTTGTAGATATCAATCTTGTCGCTGAGCGTCGGCTGAGTGTAAGTCCCCAGGCCGGCAGCGCTGGCCACGCCGGTCAACGGACCTGCCGCAGCAATTTTCTTCGGATCGGTGAGCACCGTCTGGATGCTTGTGGCCGCATTACGGGTCGGAGTCACTTTAAAGGTGTCACCGGCGCTCAACGCACCACCATTGAGTGCGAGGGTGAAACCGTCGATCACTGGCGGCGGATTGGTCGTAGTGCTGAAGGCGCCCAGGTCGGTACCGTCAGAACGCTTGACGGTGTAGTCAGTGGCGCTGGTGAACGTTACCTGATAATCGCTGGTGGTCAGCTTGCCGGTGTCCTTGATGGTGACATCGAGGTTGCCCGAACCTGCACTGTTACCCGACTGCGCGATGCTGCGCTGACTGATCAGTGCGGCACTGTTGATGTTGTTGAAAATCGCCGCGCCGAAGTCACCGTTCTTGTCGATGCCTTGGGCTTGCTGGCTGTTGACTTGATCAGCGATCACCAGCGCCACTCGGCCCAACTCGTTGAGTGACGGGTCAAGGACTTCTTTGCGGTAAGTGAGCAGGCCGCCAATTTCGCCACCGCTCATCGCCGAAGTGATGTCGATGGTGCTCGAACCGCGATCCATCTGGATGGCCATGCGCGACGGATCGGTTTTGCTCGCGACCATGCTCAGCGTGTTGGTGGTGTTGCCGATCACCAGCGGCTGACCGCTGCCAATGTAGACGTCGAAACTGGTGCCACGCTCAACAACCTGTGCGCCCGTCAGTTCGGAGAGCTGGCGAACGGCTTCGTTACGGCTGTCCAGCAGATCGTTCGGCGCGCCCCCGCTGGTGGAGATCTCACCGATCTTCTGGTTCAGATTGGCAATCGAAGTGGCCAGTTTGTTCACCTGGCCCGTCATGTCGCCAAGGCTGCCGTTGATGGTGGTGTTCTGATCGTTGAGCTGTTTGGCGATGGTATTGAAACGACTGGTCAGCGCCTGAGCCCCCGTCAGCACCGATTGACGCGAGGTATCATCGGTCGCCGACGTCGAAACGCCCTGCATCGTCGTGAAGAATTTTTGCAGCACACCGGTCAGGCCGGTGTTGGTGTCCGACAGCATGGAGTCCAGCGGCGTAGCCTGGGCCAGAAAAGAGGCCGACTCGCTGTCGAGCGAGGTTGCTGTGTGCAGTTGGCTTTCCAGATATGAGTTATACACCCGGCGCACGTCAGCCAGGGTCGTGCCCGTACCAATGAAAACAGTGCCGAACTGCTGCGAGGATTTGGTGCCCTGCACGGTTTGCTGACGTGAATAACCGGCGGTGTCGACGTTGGCAATGTTGTTGCCTGTCGTAGCCAAAGAGGACTGGCTGGCCGACAGTCCCGACATCCCGATATTGAGCAAACTCATGGTTCAGACCTTATACCTTGTGCCTTATAAAGGCGTGGTGGATACACCCGCCGCAGCGTAGTTTTGGAAACTGTTCATCTGCTTGGCAATCTGCGAAATCTTGTTTGCGTAGTTCGGGTCGGTGGCGTAACCGGCCTTTTGCAACTCGCGTACAAACTGTTCTGGGTTATCGGCCGACTTCAGCACATCTTGATAGCGATTATTGCTCTGCAGCAAAGTCACCAGATCATGGAAGCTGTCCTTGTACGAGGCGTAGGAACGGAACTCGGCCGTCTCCTTGACCATCGCGCCATTACGGAACTCGCTGGTGATTGCCCGGGCCGAATCACCCTTCCAGTTACTGCTGGCCTTGATGCCGAACAGGTTGTGGCTGCTACTGCCATCCTGTGCGCGCATGACCGATTTGCCCCAACCGGTTTCCAGTGCCGCTTGCGCCACCAGATAACGTGGATCGACACCGATACGGTCAGCCGCTTCCTTGGCCATGGGCAGCATGGTGTTGACGAATTCGTCGGCGGAGCTGAAGGCTTTCTTCGCCGGGGCCAGCGGAATCTGTGCCACCGCACGGCCGTAAACCTGCATCTGCCCGCCGGAAGCCTTATCGGCCTCGGCGCGTGCCAGCCAGTCGCCGTTGTACAACGGACCTGCGCCAGTGGTGGCGGCCGTCGTAGCGCGCTGTGGCAATTGTGTCGCGGCGTTCGTCGCAGTGGCCGACGGCACCAGACCCGCGAGCAGGCGATCAGCCAGTTTCGGTGGCAAAGCCAAACGCCGCTGATTGATCAATGCCATGTCGTTGCGATGGTCCAGTTGCGTGTTCGGCGCATTGACTGAACGCGAGGCCCACAATGGACGTTCGCCATTGAGTCGCGACAACGGGCCATGGGTGGCGACCGTGCCAGCGGCAATCGGCGTTGCCACGGCAGCAGCCTTGGCTTTGGCTTCTTCCTGCTTGGCGGCGGACGCGGCCGCCGCCTCGCCGGACGCCAGGGGCTTGTTCTTCGACATCTGGCGCATCAGCACGTCGGCCAGACCGATACCACCGCCCTCGCGGGACAGCGACACGGCCAGTTGCTGGTCGTACATTTCCTGATACTGCTTGGCCGCCGGCGTGTTGAGCGGATTGTCCTGCCCCAGCGCCTCGGTGGCCGAACGCATCGACTTGAGCATCTCGCCGAGAAACAGCGACTCGAACTCCTGCGCCACTTTGCGCATGTTCGCATCGCTGTCCTTGTCGCCAACCTTGAGCTGGTTCAGGCGATTGAGGTCAGAGTAAGAACCCGAATCGCTGCTACTGACCAGCCCGCTCTTGCGCATGTCCATGGTCGTCGTCCTCAGATCACGATCAGGTCGGCTTGCAACGCGCCGGCCTGCTTCAGTGCTTCAAGGATCGCCATCAAGTCACCCGGCGCCGCGCCGACCTGGTTCACCGCCCGGACGATCTCGTCGAGGGTGGTGCCCGGGCCGAACTTGAACATTGGCTTGGCTTCTTGCTGGGCATTGACCCGCGAGCGCGGCACAACGGCAGTCTGGCCGTTGGACAACGGGCCCGGCTGGCTGACGATCGGGTCTTCGGTGATGGTCACGGTCAGGCTGCCGTGGGTGACGGCGGCTGGCGAGACTTTCACGTTCTGACCGATGACGATGGTGCCGGTACGCGAGTTGATGATGACTTTGGCCACCGCCTGACCGGGGTCGACTTCAAGGTTTTCCAGAATCGACAGATAGTCGACACGCTGGCTCGGGTCGAGCGGTGCGGTGACGCGAACCGATCCACCATCAACGGCCTGCGCCACACCAGGGCCGAGCATGTCGTTGATCTTGTCGACGATGCGCTTGGCAGTGGTGAAGTCAGAACGATTGAGGTTCAGCGTCAGGCTGTTGCCCTGGTTGAAACCACTCGGCACCGAACGCTCCACCGACGCACCGCCAGGAATACGACCGGCCGACGGAACGTTGACAGTGATCTTCGAACCGTCGCGACCTTCGGCATCAAAACCGCCCACCACCAGGTTGCCCTGAGCGATGGCGTAGACGTTACCGTCGATACCCTTGAGCGGCGTCAGCAGCAACGTGCCGCCGCGCAGGCTCTTGGAGTTACCGATGGACGAAACGGTGATGTCGACTTGTTGACCCGGTTTGGCAAACGCAGGCAAATCGGCACTCACCGACACCGCCGCGACGTTTTTCAACTGCACGTTGCCCGACCCTGCCGGCACCTTGATACCGAACTGCGAGAGCATGTTGTTGAAGGTCTGCAGGGTGAACGGCGTTTGCGTCGTCTGGTCACCGGTGCCATTCAGCCCGACCACTAGGCCATAGCCGATCAACTGGTTGGAACGCACGCCCGAAATACTGGCGATGTCCTTCAACCGTTCGGCTTGTGCATTGAAGGCCGCCGACAACAAAAACGCGGCCACCATAAAGCTTCTGAAATTCAACGTAGCCACCTAGAAAGGGAACAGCGGGCTGAGGAAGAAACGGTCGAACCAGCCTGGCTGACTCGCATCGGCAAACGAGCCAGTGCCCGAGTAGGTGATGCGCGCATCGGCGACACGGGTCGACGACACGGTGTTGTCAGTGGCGATGTCATCGGCACGTACCAGACCGGCGATCCGCACCAGCTCATCGCCGGTATTGAGGGTCATCCACTTCTCGCCGCGCACAGCGATGATGCCATTGGGCAGCACGTCGGCCACGGTCACGGTAATCGAACCGGTCAGGCTGTTGCTCTGGCCGGACTTGCTGTCGCCCTTGGTTGCGCGGTCGCCGCTGTAGCCGACGTCCAGGCTCAGATCAGTACTGCCCAACGGGTTGTTGAGGGTACCGCTGCCGCCAAACAACGAAGTCAGGCCGATGCCGGTCTTGCTGTTCTTGGCCACTTGCGAGTTGGCGTTTTTGCTCGCCTGGGTTCTCTCGTTCAGGGTGATGGTGATGATGTCACCGACCCGGAACGCCTTGCGGTCGCTGTACAGGTTCTGCTCGAAGCCGGCCTGATAGATCGAGCCGTTGTTGGCAGCCGCTGGCAACGGCGTGCGCGGCAACACCGGAGCGTAGTAAGGGTCATTGGGCTTGGGCGTCGGAGCGACGCAGCCCGCGAGCGAGACGACTCCACTCAATGCCAGAACAGATACGAAGCGATTCATGACCCTACCTCACGGTGTTGCAGGCGACCTCATGGCCGCCTCATAGACTTGATTACAGATTCTGCGTTACGAACGAGAGCATCTGGTCGGCGGTGGAGATCACCTTGGAGTTCATCTCGTAAGCGCGCTGAGTGGTGATCATGTTGACCATCTCTTCAACGGTGCTGACGTTGGAGGTTTCCAGGGTGTTCTGCAGCGTGGTGCCGAAACCGTTCAGGCCCGGCGTACCGACTTGCGGTGCACCCGACGCAGCGGTTTCCAGGAACAGGTTGTTACCCACCGCTTGCAGACCGGCCGGGTTGATGAAGTCGGCGGTTTGCAGGTTGCCGATCACCTGGGATGCCGGGTTACCGGCAACGGTGATCGAGACGGTGCCATCACGACCGACAGTGAAGGTCTGCGCATCGTTCGGGATGACGATGGCGGGTTCCAGGGCGAAACCGCTGGCATTGACGACCTGGCCATTGGAATCGAGGTGGAAAGTACCGTCACGGGTGTAGGACGTGGTGCCGTCCGGCTGCAGAATCTGGAAAAAACCGCGACCATCAACGGCCAGATCCAGCGGCTGCTCGGTGGTTTGCAGGCTACCGGCGGTGAAGTTTTTCTGCGTACCGACGATACGCACACCCGTACCCACTTGCAGACCCGACGGCAGCTCGCTGTCCTGAGTCGACTGGGCGCCTGGCTGACGCTTGATCTGATACAGCAAGTCCTGGAACTCGGCGCGATCACGTTTGAAACCCGTGGTCGAGACGTTCGCCAGGTTGTTGGAAATGGTCGTCAGGTTGGTGTCCTGGGCGGACAGACCTGTTTTGGCAACCCATAGAGCCGGAAGCATTCGATTCTCCTCGTGCGCCTGTTTTACGGCGCGACGTTCTGATAATTAGCTGATCTGCAAGACCCGAGCCATGGCCTGGTCGTCGTCTTTGGCGGTGTTCATCATCTTGACGTGCAACTCGAACTGCTTGGCCAGGGCCAGCACCGATGTCATCTCTTCCACGGCATTGACGTTGCTCGACTCCAGGAAACCCGACACCAGTTTGACATTGGCATCGGCCGGCGCAGGCTTGCCGTCCTTGGTGTAAATCGAGCCATCGAGGCCCTTATTCATGTTCTTGATGTCCGGGTTGACCAGTTTGATCCGGTCCACCTCTGCCATGACGCGCGGGCCTTCGCCCATCGCACGAATACTGATGGTGCCGTCTTCACCGACTTCGATCTTCTGCTCGGGCGGCACGGCGATCGGACCGCCATTGCCCATCACCGGCATGCCGTTGCCGGCGCGCAGTACGCCGAGGGCATCGACATTGAGGCTGCCGGTGCGCACGTAGCTTTCGCCACCGTTCGGGTTCTGCACGGCGATCCAGCCATTGCCGGCCACGGCGACGTCGAGGTCACGGCCGGTCTGCACCAGCGAGCCTGGGGTGAAATCAGTGGCGGGACGTTCGCTCATGGCATACGCACGCGCCGGAAAGCTGTCACCGAACACCGGCATCGAACGCGCCTGCTCCAGGTCGCGCTGAAAACCGTTGGTGGAGATGTTCGCCAGGTTGTTGGCATGCGCCTTTTGCGCCAGTGCGTTCTGGCTGGCGCCGGTCATTGCCACATAAAGGTACTTGTCCACACTCTTTCCTCTGCATGCCGGACGTTTGCCGCCCACCGCTGTACTGCTGAGCCATAAGCAATTTGCAGACCAACTTTTTTCTGGCGGCTTCAGGCCCGGCAAACAAAGGACTTGAGGGGTTTTGCGCGAACGGGAGAAATGTATCGAAGTCGAAAAACCGGCGGTGTTATGCCGGTAGGTGGCAAAGCCTGGCGCTGAGGTTGTCGGTACCAACGCCTTCGCGAGCAAGCTCGCGCCCACAGCGATTGCATTGCAAATGTGCAAGCAGGCTTGCTCGCGAAGAGGCCATCATTACCCACACATGTTTGGGCTATGAATCGGTTTTACCGACTTCATACTCCCGCAACTTATTGGCAATGGTCGTATGCGAAACCCCCAACCGCTTGCCTAATTGCCGACTGCTCGGATGCTCGGAATACAACCGCTCCAGCACTGCTTTCTCAAAGCGCCCGACAATCTCGTCCAAACCACCCTCCAGCGAAAAATCGCCAAGCGGCTGACGCACGCCGTAATCCGGCAGACGAATATGCTCAGCCTTGACCGTACCGCCATCACACAGCGAAACAGCCTGGAACAGCACGTTTTCCAACTGCCGCACATTGCCCGGCCAATGGTAATGACTGAGCCGGTCCATCGCCGCCGGTGCCAGTTTGGGCAGCGAACACCCGATCTGCCGACTGGCCTGATCGAGGAAGTGCTCCACCAGCGGCGTCAAGCCATCGAGGCATTCACGCAACGGTGGAATGTGCAGCGAAAGCACGTTCAAGCGGTGATACAAATCCTGGCGAAACTCACCGCGCGCGCACAGCTCCGACAAGTCGACCTGCGTGGCGCAGATCACCCGCACATCCAGATAAACCTCTTCGTCGCTGCCGACCCGACGGAAACAGCCATCCTGCAGAAAACGCAGCAACTTCACCTGCAAACGCGGGCTCATCTCACCGACGCCATCGAGAAACAAGGTGCCGCCCGCCGTCAGCTCCAGCAGCCCGAGTTTGCCTTCGGCGCGCGCACCTTCGAAAGCACCCGGGCCATAGCCAAACAGCTCGGTCTCAGCCATCGACTCCGGCAGCCCCGCACAATTGAGCGCCATCAACGGCGACTGCCCACGCGGACTGGCGAGGTGGCAGGCGCGCGCCAGCAACTCCTTGCCCGTGCCGGTCTCACCCTCTATCAATAAAGGTGCGTCCAATGGCGCCATGCGTCGCGCCTCGCGCACCACCGCGGCCATGACTTTCGAGCTTTGGAAGATGCTGTCGAACCCGCGCAACTCTTGTTTGCGCACGTTATAGATGCGCTCGCCGACGCGGTCGGCGCGATGCAACGTCAACACCGCACCAGCCATGGCTTCGCTGTCGTCGTGCTCTGATTGCAGCGGTGCGATGTCGGCCAGAAAGACGTCACCCTTGACCTTGACCCGCATACCGTTGATTCGCGATTTGTTGGCGCGCACCAGTTCCGGCAAATCGAAATCCTCGGCATAGCGCGAGAGCGGAATCCCCGGCACCTCATCAACCCGTACGCCCAGCAACTGTGCCGCCGCCCGGTTCGCCGCGACAATCGAGCCGCCCATGTCGATCGACAGCACCGGGAATTCCAAGGCGCCGAGCAAGGCATTCAACTCCATGTGCCGTCGCTCGCTGGGCATCAGCCCTACTCGCTTGACCCCGAACACCCCGGCAATCGCCTCGAACTTCGGCCGCAGCGCCTGGAACTGGATATTGATCAGGTTGGGACAATGCAGATAGATCGCGTTGCCGTGCTCACCACCGACCTCGCCGCGCGCGACGTTGATTCCGTAAGCCACCAGCAGGTTGAGGATGTCGCGCAAGATACCGATGCGGTTCTGGCAGTGGACTTTGATGCGCATAGAAAAGGCCTGACAAGGATGAGGTTGAACACAACCCCTGTGCAAGCAAGCGGCTCCCACAGGGTTTTGCGGCGCACCCTGGTCTCACTTTTCTGTCGAGGCGCGCAGATAGTCGTCAAGATTATGTGACACCCAATAGCCTTTTCAAACCTGAAAATCGCAGCAAACGCGAAGCAGACTACAATCCGTAACGAATACTTTACGAAAATCGACGATCTTTCCTACAAGGACGCCATTCAACCCGCTGCAAATCAACACGCTCTCGAGTCATTCTGAGTCCATCGCTGGACATAACAAGAACGAATTCCCCTAGCAGGAGAGCAGCATGAAGCAGACGCAATACGTGGCCCGCGAGCCCGATGCGCAAGGTTTTATCGACTACCCCGCCGAAGAACACGCGGTGTGGAACACGCTGATCACTCGCCAACTGAAAGTGATCGAAGGCCGTGCGTGCCAGGAATATCTGGACGGTATCGAACAACTCGGCCTGCCCCACGACCGCATTCCGCAACTGAGCGAAATCAACAAGGTGCTCGGTGAAACCACTGGCTGGCAGGTCGCTCGCGTCCCGGCACTGATTCCCTTCCAGACGTTCTTTGAACTGCTCGCCAGCAAGCAATTTCCGGTGGCCACGTTTATTCGTACCCGCGAAGAACTCGACTACCTGCAAGAGCCGGACATTTTCCACGAGATTTTTGGTCACTGCCCGCTGCTGACCAACCCGTGGTTCGCTGAATTCACCCACACCTACGGCAAACTCGGCCTGCAAGCGACCAAGGAAGAGCGCGTGTACCTGGCGCGCCTGTACTGGATGACCATCGAGTTCGGCCTGGTCGACACCCCGCAAGGCAAGCGGATCTACGGCGGCGGCATCCTGTCCTCACCGAAAGAAACCGTTTACTGCCTGTCGGACGAACCTGAGCATCAGACATTCGATCCGCTGGAAGCCATGCGCACGCCGTACCGCATCGACATTCTGCAACCACTGTACTTTGTCCTGCCAAACCTCAAGCGCCTGTTCGACGTGGCCCATGAAGACATCATGGCCATGGTCAGACAAGGCATGCAGTTGGGTCTGCATGCACCAAAATTTCCGCCGAAACCAAAAGCGGCGTGAACCGTGGCTTTTGCTTACAAGTGAGTCTGTCCGTTAGCGCCACTTTGGTTTAGCGTGGCGCAATTGACGACCGTTATAAAAAAAACACTCGATTCAGGAATCCAACCATGTCCACTTTGAACCAAGCCCACTGCGAAGCCTGCCGCGCCGATGCGCCACAAGTCAGCGACGAAGAACTGCCGATCCTGATCAAGCAGATCCCTGACTGGAACATCGAAGTACGCGACAGCATCATGCAGCTGGAGAAAGTCTTCCTGTTCAAGAACTTCAAACATGCACTGGCCTTCACCAACGCCGTCGGCGAAATCTCCGAGGCCGAAGGTCACCACCCGGGCCTGTTGACCGAGTGGGGCAAAGTCACCGTGACCTGGTGGAGCCACTCGATCAAAGGCCTGCACCGCAACGACTTCATCATGGCCGCACGCACCGACGAAGTGGCCAAGACCGCAGAAGGACGCAAGTAATGCACTTCGACGCCATTGGCCGGGTACCCGGCGACCCGATCCTCGGTTTGATGGAGGCGTATGCGCAGGACAGCAACCCGCGCAAATTCGACCTGGGTGTTGGCGTCTACAAGGATGCCCAAGGCCTCACGCCAATCCCCGAGGCAGTGAAGATCGCCGAGGCACGGCTGGTCGAAAGCCAGGACACCAAAACCTACATCGGCGGCCACGGCAATCCGTTGTTTGGCAAAGTCATCAATGAGCTGGTACTGGGTGCTGACTCGAAGTTGATCGCCGAACAACGCACCGGCGCTACTCAGACCCCGGGCGGCACCGGTGCCCTGCGTCTGGCCGCCGACTTCATCGCGCAGTGCTTGCCGGGCAAAGGCGTATGGCTGAGCAACCCGACCTGGCCGATCCACGAAACCATTTTCGCGGCGGCCGGCGTCAAGATCAGTCACTACCCGTATGTGGGCAGCGATAACCGTCTCGACGTCGAAGCCATGCTCGCAGTGCTCAATGAAGCACCGAAGGGCGATGTGGTGCTGTTGCATGCGTGCTGCCACAACCCGACCGGTTTCGACCTGAACCACGACGACTGGCAGCGCGTGCTGGACGTCGTGCGCCGTCGCGATTTGCTGCCGCTGATCGACTTTGCCTACCAGGGCTTTGGCGATGGTCTGGAGCAAGACGCGTGGTCGACCCGCTTGTTCGCCGCGCAACTGCCGGAGTTGCTGATCACCAGTTCCTGCTCGAAGAACTTCGGCCTGTATCGCGACCGCACCGGCGCGCTGATCGTCTGCGCGAACACCGCCGACAAGCTCCTCGACATTCGCAGCCAACTGGCCAACATCGCCCGCAACCTGTGGTCGACCCCACCGGATCACGGCGCAGCCGTTGTAGCGACCATCCTTGCCGATCCGGAGCTGAAAAGCCGCTGGGCCGACGAAGTGGAGGCCATGCGTTTGCGTATCGCGCAATTACGCAGTGGTTTGGTCGAGGCGCTGGAGCCCCATGGTCTGCGTGAGCGTTTTGCGCACATTGGCGTGCAGCGCGGGATGTTCTCTTACACCGGCCTGTCACCCGAGCAAGTGAAACAACTGCGCGAGCAACACAGCGTTTACATGGTCAGCTCAGGCCGGGCGAACGTGGCCGGTATCGACGCCACACGCCTCGCCTTGCTGGCACAAGCGATCGCTGACGTCAGCAAATAGATCCAGCCACACAAACCGCTGTGGGAGCGGGCTTGCTCGCGAAGGCGCAGTGTCAGTCGACAATTAAGTTGCCTGATACACCGCCTTCGCGAGCAAGCCCGCTCCCACATTTACGTTGCGGTGATCTTTGTTTTTGCTCCCCCTGCGGCCATTTGTCGCAATAATTCGAATTAAAAGTCTGATTGTCATTTTTCCTGCTGTATCCTGCTCAGGCTTTCAAAAAGCGCGGATCTACCAGATCTATCAACAGACTTAGCGAGGAGCGCAACCATGCACGAGATTCCTAATCTCCCCTTCCCAAGCCTGCACGTACCTGAGCAGACGACCACGCAACAAGCCGGCGCGGGGCAGCCCGAACCGAAAGAAGCCGTTGAGAGCCGTCCGGCCGACAGCGAAGAGTAACCCCGCCGTACAGACCGTGTGGAAAGCGCTAACATGCGCTTTCCACACTGCCTGAAACCCCGAGCCCGCCATGACCGACGAATTCTCCGAAAGCCAAGCCGCCGTTCTGATCGGTGCCACCGAGAAAATGATCGAGATCTGGAGTCGGCTCTCCCCCGAGAAGCAAGCCGCCCTGCTCGCCCGTTTCGGCAGCGAAGAGAACGCACTTGCCGCACTGGTCACCACGCAACTGGTCGCCCCCCGCCAAACCCTGAAACCGTCGACCGGCAAATAGTTTTACTTTTCCCCGCCCCTGAAACGTTCGCGCCGGTATCATGAGCAGCCTATCTAATCTGCTGCTCCCGTGGACCTTTACCCATGTCGTTCTCTATGTCAGAGCCCCAGCGCCCCCTGGCGGTCACGCTGCAAGTCGTTTCCATCGTCCTCTTCACCTTTATCGGCTATCTGAACATCGGCATTCCACTCGCTGTACTGCCGGGCTACGTCCACAGCGACCTCGGTTTCGGCGCGGTAATCGCTGGCCTGGTGATCAGCGTACAGTATCTGGCCACCCTGCTCAGCCGTCCGTATGCAGGCAAGATCATCGACAACAAGGGCAGCAAGCTGGCAGTGATGTATGGCTTGGCGGGCTGTGGTTTGAGCGGTGTGTTCATGCTGATTTCGGCATGGACACCGAACATGCCGATGCTCAGCCTGATCAGCCTGTTGATCGGCCGACTGGTGCTGGGCAGCGCGGAAAGTCTGGTCGGTTCCGGCTCGATCGGCTGGGGCATTGGTCGGGTTGGCGCGGCGAACACCGCCAAAGTGATCTCGTGGAACGGCATCGCCAGCTATGGCGCGCTGGCAATTGGCGCACCGTTCGGCGTGTGGCTGGTCAGCCGTCTGGGCTTGTGGAGCATGGGGGTGAGCATCATTCTGCTGGCCGCGTTGGGCCTGTTACTGGCCTGGCCAAAAACCGCCGCGCCGATTGTCGTCGGTGAACGTCTACCATTCATGCATGTGCTGGGCCGCGTTCTCCCTCACGGCTGCGGCCTGGCGCTGGGTTCAATCGGCTTCGGTACCATCGCCACCTTCATCACCCTCTATTACGCCACTCAGCACTGGGACAACGCGGTGCTCTGCCTGAGTCTGTTCGGCGCCAGTTTCATCGGTGCGCGCCTGCTGTTCGGCAACCTGATCAATCGTCTTGGAGGCTTTCGCGTGGCGATTGCCTGCCTGTCGGTGGAAACCCTTGGCCTATTGCTGTTGTGGCTGGCACCGGATGCCCATTGGGCATTGGCCGGCGCAGCGTTGAGCGGTTTTGGTTTCTCGCTGGTATTCCCGGCGCTGGGTGTGGAAGCGGTGAATCTGGTGCCCGCGTCCAGTCGCGGCGCGGCCGTCGGCGCTTACTCGCTGTTCATCGATTTGTCGCTGGGGATCACCGGGCCATTGGCCGGCGCGATTGCGGCAGGCTTCGGTTTTGCCTCGATCTTCCTGTTTGCCGCCCTCGCCTCTCTGAGTGGATTGGCGTTGAGCGTCTATCTGTACCGTCACACCGCCAAGTATCGCGAAGACTAGAAATCCACCTTGCCACGCCCGGCCTTGATGCTGCCGCGTTTGGTTTTCGACTCAAGCCGACGCTTCTTCGAGCCAAGGGTCGGCTTGGTCGGGCGGCGTTTCTTTTCGACTTTGGTGGCGCTCAGGATCAACTCGACCAGACGCTCCAGCGCATCGGCGCGGTTGGCTTCCTGCGTACGATATTGCTGGGCCTTGATGATCAACACGCCGTCGCTGGTGATGCGACTGTCCCGCAACGCGAGCAATCGCTCCTTGTAGAAATCAGGCAAGGACGAGGCCGGAATATCGAAGCGAAGGTGCATAGCGCTGGAGACTTTGTTGACATTCTGCCCGCCGGCGCCTTGGGCACGGATGGCCGTCAATTCGATCTCGGCATCCGGCAGATGCACGTTGTTGGAAATCACCAGCATGGAAAAGCGTCCGTATTCAGAGTGCGCAGGATACCGCGAAACAGATGCCGGGCCTGAGCGAGATACATGGACGAAGGCCTGCGCACTGGAGATAGCGCCAGCCAGCAGACACCAACATGCTTTTCAGAAACGCCCTACAGAACACCTCAAGTCCTTGTAATACAATTTCAGGTCGACTAAAGGAGTGTCAAGAAATGGCCAACCACGGATATATGTCCATCACCGGTAGAACTCAAGGTTTGATTTCAGCGGGCTGCTCAAGCCCAGACTCTATTGGCAATAAATATCAGGCAGGACATACAGACGAAGTTATGGTGTTGTCTTACAGCCACAACATGGCCAATATCGAAAACATTAATAAGCCGACACACAGCCCTCTCATCATAACTAAAAACGTCGACAATTCCTCACCACTTCTCGCTCATGCACTATCAACCAGAGAAAAAATAGACTGCACGATCAACTTTTATCGCGCGTCCTCCTTTGGCATACAGGAAAAGTTTTATTCCATCTCGATTACTGGCGGTGTTATTGCCGATCTGACGCTTGAGATGCCTCACTCTATTTTGCAAAACGATGCAGAGCCGCAGGAACACCTGGCTATTCGCTATAGGGAGATCACCTGGGTACACCACTCAGCTGGAACCAGCGGCCACAGCACCTGGGGAAACGAGGCGTGAAACCAATAAGTGAATGCAAACCCGGTAGTTGCGATTATTGGCTTGTCAGTGAAGCCGCAAGAAGACTTGGAAGCCAAGCCCGCACATTAGGTGCCAGGCACATTAAGGACGGCACGCTACGCTTGCAATTTGGTCGAGAGGTTTCTTACTACGCCAAAAGCATTGTTGATGCAGTTGCACAGGGTGAAAAAAATCCCGAGCAGGCTCTAAAGGATCTCAAGAATGAACAGAGCAGCCTTCTAAGCCAGTCACTGGAGGTTGCTCAAAAAGGCGTGGGAGCAATTGCTGGAGCGCTCCAATTTGCAGCAGGCGCGGGGATCTGTTACGGCTCCGCGGGCACACTTTGTCTACTCGCAGGTACCCCTTTGATGCTTCATGGGGCGAATAACGTATATGAGAATGGGCGAAATTTGTGGGAAGATCGCTCAGATACGCAGGGGCCAGTCAGAAAAGGTTACCAAGAGGCTGCAAAACTGGTAGGCACCGGAGAGCCTGAAGGAAATATGGCATATGGAGTCGTTGATTTAGGGCTTTCCGTATATGGAGTTGCCGGTCAAGTGTTAAAGCCTGATGCATGGCGATTGTTTAGATATGTACGAGCTGATTACGTGCGCGGGTATGAAAAAGCAAGTAAATCAGCACTGTCTTTTGAGGCCATCTCAAACTCAATAACAATAAACTCAATATACAAGGAGAAAAAAAATAGTGATGAGTAGCCAACCACTTACAACAACACTATACTCACTTGTTTCTTTAGTAGCATTTTGGCTTTTTTACTCAACAGCAAAAAAAATTTCAGGACCTAATCTTAAAGCCGGAATGTTTTGGTTTTTTTTTGCATTACTCATGCTTTGGGGGGCAATACAACTTAACGTTGCTCGCTATGGCTACATCTTGTTTATCCCTTCGTCCAAAGACACTATTGAAAACAACTACATGATTCGATGGATTGCCTTTGTAAGCGCCATACTTCAAACGCTTTGCACACCGAGCAAAAAAAATCAAAACCACTGATTCTCAAGCAGTTACATTAGAAACTAATCAATCTCGTCGATCATAATTCGACAACGCTCAGGCACCACCAGTGACAATCCATACCAAGAGACCAAGACCTGCCAGAAACACAGGCCCCCTCATTGGACCAGCCGCGGCGCTCCCACAGGATCTGGTTTCACTTCAGAGCCACACTTCCAAACGACAAACCCGGCACTTGGCCGGGTTTGTCGCCTCTGCGTCTTGCTTACTTCGCGGCCGAACCCGCCGCGTGCAACGCGTGCTGAGCACTGCGCTTGTTCTTGATCACATAGCAGACCCACATGAACACGACCCACACCGGAATCGCGTACACCGAGATCTGGATACCCGGGATCAGCAGCATCACGCCGAGGATGAACGCGACGAACGCCAGGCAGATGTAGTTGCCGTACGGATACCACAGTGCCTTGAACAGCGGCGTTTGCTTCGTCTTGTTCATGTGCTGACGGAACTTGAAGTGCGAGAAGCTGATCATTGCCCAGTTGATCACCAGCGTTGCCACAACGAGCGACATCAGCAGTTCCAGCGCATGCTGCGGGATCAGGTAGTTGAGCAACACCGCCACCAGCGTCACCGCCGCCGAGGCCAGGATCGAACGCACTGGCACGCCGCGCTTGTCGATCTTCGCCAGGGCTTTGGGCGCATCACCCTGCTCGGCCATGCCCAGGAGCATGCGGCTGTTGCAGTAGGTACCACTGTTGTAAACCGACAGCGCAGCGGTCAGCACGACAAAATTGAGGATGTGGGCGGCGGTGTTGCTGCCGAGCATCGAGAACACTTGTACGAACGGGCTTCCACTGTAGGAATCGCCGTTTGCGTTGAGGGTTTCCAGCAGGCTGTCCCACGGGGTCAGCGACAGCAGGATCACCAGAGCGCCGATGTAGAAAATCAGGATCCGGTAGATCACTTGGTTGATTGCTTTCGGGATCACGGTTTTCGGTTTATCGGCCTCGGCTGCGGTGAAACCGAGCATTTCCAGGCCGCCAAACGAGAACATGATGATCGCCATGGCCATCACCAGACCACTGACACCGTTGGCAAAGAAACCACCGTGGGACCACAGGTTGCTGACCGAGGCTTGCGGGCCGCCATTACCGCTGACCAGCAGGTAGCTGCCCAACGCAATCATGCCGACGATCGCCACGACCTTGATGATCGCGAACCAGAATTCGGCCTCCCCGAATACTTTGACGTTGGCCAGGTTGATGGCGTTGATCAGCACAAAGAATGCAGCAGCAGAAACCCACGTCGGGATGTCGGGCGCCCAGTAGTGGATGTACTTGCCGACCGCCGTCAGCTCCGACATGCCCACCAGAATGTACAGAATCCAGCAGTTCCAGCCCGACAGGAAACCGGCGAAACCGCCCCAGTATTTATGCGCGAAATGGCTGAAGGAACCGGCCACCGGCTCTTCGACAATCATCTCGCCAAGCTGGCGCATGATCATGAAGGCGATGAAGCCGCAGATGGCGTAGCCGAGGATCATCGACGGCCCGGCGGATTTCAGCACCCCGGCCGAGCCGAGGAACAATCCGGTACCGATCGCGCCACCGAGGGCGATCAGTTGAATGTGGCGATTTTTCAGGCCGCGTTTCAGCTCGCCTGATTGTGAGGGTTGTCCACTCATGAAAAAGGTCTCACGCAAGGTTTGATGATGTTCAGTAGACGTTGCTGCAAGGTTGCGATTTCAAGCAGCCCCGATCAAACCCCAGCGCAGGCACCAGGAGTTCAGCTTTTTTACAACGGTCATGCGTCACCTGTTTGTTTTTATCTGTGACGAAATCGAACCCGACACGCTTGTGACGCGGCGGAGTGAACAAGGCAGATAGCCTTGAGATTTGCGCGATTACGCAGAGGGTCACAGTTAAAACGCGGCGCATTGTACACCGCTAACCCCCTGCTGCCAGACTCCGCTGGATCAGCGTGTCGGTTGCCGGGATTGCACGTGTCCGCCTCGAGTCGCAAGGGCGGCTGCAAAAAATGAGTCAGGCCGTTGCAGGCCATCGACGGGGACGAGTGGAAAACCGTCCCACGGTGAGAGGTGGAAATCAGTCACGGCGTTCATTGCGCCTCCTTGTTGTTATGCGCCTGCACGACAGGCATGGAGCGCATCTCACCCTTCAAACGCCGCTGAAACAAGCGGGCCAGAGCCTTGTGCAACACCTGACCGGGCAACGTCCGGCAGCTTTTCCTTACACGAGCGACGTGGGGGGACTTTCACTGGGTTTGGGCGCCCTTTTCGTAAATATTTCCTTACAAGGCGTAACGTAAAATTTCCAATTCAGACAATTCCGTAGGTCGCCTGCAAATTGACGGTGGCTCGCTCACTCTTGAAAAAAGCCATCTAGTTTTTTGTTTTGAAATAAGAAAAACCTCATTCAAAAACAGAATAAAAAGTTTATTTAAAAATTAAATAGATGATTTTTTGCATTACAAAAAACCCTGAACTAGGTTCTTCACGTCTTGTCGGCCAACTTGACCGGCCAGTCACAACCATGAAAGTCATCTAGGAGATCGACCATGCAAGCACTGGAAAAAGACTTGGATACCGAACTGCAACTGGACGAATGGTTTGAAGCCCCCACTCACGAAGCGGCCGTGGAAATGATGCAAGCCGACGCGGTCGTGCCGTTCGGCACGGCGATGTGGCCTCTGTAACACATCATTGGGCAGACACGATCCGGCCGATCGTGCCTGCCGCTTTTTTCACGGTCAGTCAGGGAGGACTCATGGATAAGCCACGCGCGATCTCGCATTTCCTTTACTACCTAGAACATCACCCGGCCCTCGCCGACCTCGACTCGGCGCAGATTCTGCTCGGGCACACTGCCGATTACCAAGCCCTCACCGGCGCCATCGCCGAACAGGCCGGCGAACATTCACGCTTCAGGTTCAGCGCCCGACGTCTGGACCTGGAAAGTAGCGCAGCGCTGAGTTCGGCGATTGCCGACAGCGATCTGTACATTTTCTTCTACGACTCTTCCACCCTGCCCAACCCGCGCCCCGACGGTCCGGAGTTTGTTCGCGCCCTGCAAGCGGTGATGGCGCAGAACTGGAAGAAGTCGCTGCTGTTCAAGGATTACGGCGATTATTTCTACGACACATTCAGTGTCACGCCACGGCGCATTGCCGGGCTCAATAGCCACTTGATCCAACGCATGTCCCAAGCGACGACGCTGAGTTTCAAAGACGATGAAGGCTCATGGTTCGAAGCGCCCATGAGCAGTATCAAGAAGTGGACCGACATCAACGGCGTCGGCAACTTCGATCTGGCGCCTGGCGAGATCGCCACCCACAGCGAAGCCATTAACGGTCATGTGAAGTTCAAGGGCACCTTCCTCAGCACCATTCCGTTTGCGCGCAAGTACGGGGTACTGGAATCACCGCTGGAACTGTGGATCGAGAATTCGACCATCAGCCGCATCGCCACCGATGTGCCGGGGCTGGAGCATGATTTCAACAAGTACCTGGACGCGAACCCGTCGAACCGGCGCATCGAGGAGCTGGGGATTGGCACCAACGAAGGCGTGAAAACACTGTATGCGCGCAATGCCGGGTTTGAAGAACGGCATTGTGGATTGCACCTTGGGCTTGGGGGTGGAGCCAAGGGCAGTCATCACCTGGACCTGATCTTCTCCGGTGGCGTGTTGGCGCTGGATGACAAGCCAGTGTTTGATGGACGGTTTGTGTTTTAGCCTGAAATTGATGGCACTGCTAGCGGTCTCTTCGCGGGGCAGGCACCACAACACTTTCGCCAGACAAAAAAAAACGCCAACCCTGCGGTTGGCGTTTTTCATTCAGGCGCTAAACCCGGTCACTCAGGCTTCTTGCGCCCGAAACCCGGACGCTGGCCAGAGCCGGCCGGTGCGCCGCGACGCTTGCCCGACGGCTTGTCACCGTCGACCAGTTTGATCCCTGGGCGCTTCGGCGCAGGCTTGGCCGGACGCTTGTTGGTGGTGTCCGCCGGACGATCCGCTACCGGTGTACCGCGACCGGCCGGTGCGCCACGCTCACCACGCTCGGTGCGACCGTTGGCCGGACGCGGAGCGCGCTCGCCGTCACGGGCGACTGGCTTGCGCCCCGGACGCTCGCCTTCGATCTGCGGCTCGCGGCCTGGACGCGGGCCGGTCGGCGCGCCAGCGGCTGGACGCAGGGTACGCACGCGCTCGGTCTTGGCCATCGGCCGCGACGATTTGCGCTGCATGCGTTCCAGCTTGTCTTTGCTCTTGGCATTGAGCTGTGGCATCGCTACCGGCGTCAGACCCACTTCAGCACTCAGAATGTCGACTTCGTACTGGCTCATTTCGCGCCAGCGGCCCATCGGCAGGTCGGAGTTGAGGAACACCGGGCCGAAACGCACGCGCTTCAGACGGCTGACCACCAGACCTTGCGATTCCCACAGACGACGAACCTCACGGTTACGACCTTCCATCACCACGCAGTGATACCAGTGGTTGAAGCCTTCGCCGCCTGGTGCCTGCTTGATGTCGGTGAACTTGGCAGGACCGTCTTCCAGCACCACGCCGGCCTTCAGGCGCTCGATCATTTCGTCATCGACTTCACCGCGTACACGCACGGCGTACTCACGGTCCATCTCATAGGATGGGTGCATCAGGCGGTTGGCCAGCTCACCGTCAGTGGTGAACATCAGCAGCCCGGTGGTGTTGATGTCGAGACGACCGATGTTGATCCAGCGACCTTCTTTCGGACGCGGCAGCTTGTCGAACACGGTCGGACGGCCTTCCGGGTCGTCACGGGTGCAGATCTCGCCATCGGGTTTGTTGTACATGATCACGCGGCGTACCGATTCGGCAGCCTCTTCACGCTTGATCACCTTGCCATCAATGGTGATGGCGTCGTGCATGTCGACGCGCAGGCCGAGGGTGGCGTCTTTGCCATTGACCTTGATCCGGCCCTGGCTGATCCAGGCTTCCACGTCACGGCGCGAGCCGACGCCGATACGGGCGAGGACTTTCTGCAGCTTTTCGCCTGCTGGGCCGATTTCCTGGTCGTCTTTCTGATTGATGTCACTCATCTGGGCACCTCCCGGTGTGGTCTGTTCAGGCGGCGCCTGAAGCATTGAAATCTGGGTACTTGGCCGAAGGGATCGGCGAAGGGTCGCGAATCATACGCGGATGTGGGCCATCGCGCATCAGAGACTAGCTGATCAATGCACAGTTATTTCTTTTTCCGCCGACCGGCTCCGCCAAGCTTGATCAGCCGCAGCGCGGCTTCGGCCAGGACAGCGCGTTTGTCGTCCTTGTCGAGTTTCTTCCAGGCTTTGATTTCGCGCTTGCTGCGACCGCACCCCTGACAAACATCATCGGTGAACTTGCAGAGGCTGATGCACGGGTCTTTGGTTGAGCTCATCAATCTCTCCGGGCTGAACATAGAGCCAATGGGGGAGCGGCCGTGTTCAATCCTCAAATTCGCGGCGTTCGGCTTCGATGGCTTCAGCCAAGGCTCGGGCTTCGGCTTCCTCTTCGCTCAACTCGGGTGGCGGTGCGCACTGCTCAAGGGCTGCAACGGCAGCGAGAAGTTTTTCCCGTGCTTGCGCAACACCCAGCACGTCCTCTTCAGGTACGGCTTCAGGCTCGGCTTCAAGTTCAACCTCGATAACCGGCTCGGTGATTTGCGTCTCAGGCTCAACCGGCGGCGCTTCGAAATCGGCGCCATCACGCAACAAATCATCGAAATCGGTCTTGATCCCCTCCTCCATACCGTCCAGCTCCAGCAGCAAGGTGTGGAAACTGGTTTCCTCCTTCTCCTCTTCGGGCTCGGCACTGGCGTCGGCCAGCTCCTGCAAACCCTGAGGCACCGGCGCGTCGTCAAAATCGAGTACCGGGTCGGCCTCCATCTCGCGCAGTTCGGCCAGCGGCGGCAAGTCTTCGAGGTTTTTCAGATTGAAGTGATCGAGAAACGCCTTGGTAGTGGCGAACATCGCCGGTTTGCCCGGCACGTCGCGGTAACCGACGATGCGGATCCACTCGCGTTCGATCAGGGTTTTGACGATGTTGCTGTTGACCGCCACACCGCGCACATCCTCGATCTCGCCCCGGGTGATCGGCTGGCGATAGGCAATCAGCGCGATGGTTTCCAGCAAGGCACGGGAATAACGCTGCGGGCGCTCCTCCCACAGACGGCCAACCCATGGCGAAAACTTCTCGCGGATCTGCAAGCGATAGCCCGAGGAGACTTCTTTGAGTTCGAAGGCTCGGCCATCGCAGGACTTGGCGAGCAACGCCAGGGCTTTCTTGAAGACCGGCGGCTCGGGCCGTTCGCCGTCTTCGAACAGTTCGTAGAGACGTTCAAGCGATTGCGGCTTTCCCGAGGCCAGCAGAAAGGCTTCAAGCAGGGGGGCCAGCTCGCGGGGTTCAGTCAGGTTCATGTTTGGACTCGTTATTCGGCTCGGGCTCGCACGTGGATCGCGGCGAACGGCTCATTCTGCACCAGCTCGACCAAGGATTCCTTGACCAGTTCAAGGATCGCCATAAAGGTCACCACCACACCGAGGCGACCCTCTTCGGCGGTGAACAGCTCGACAAACGGCACAAAACCGCCGCCCTTGAGCCGCTCAAGCACATCACTCATGCGTTCGCGGGTCGACAGGGCCTCGCGGCTGACCTGATGGCTTTCAAACATGTCGCCACGGCGCAAGACTTCGGCCATGCACATGAGAATTTCTTCCAGCGCCACATCAGGCAACAGCTTGCGCGCCCGAGCCTGCGGGGCGTCGAGCTTGGGCACCACAACATCACGGCCAACCCGGCTCAAGCCGTCGATGCCTTCGGCGGCAGCCTTGAAGCGCTCGTACTCCTGCAAGCGGCGGATCAGTTCGGCACGCGGATCGTCTTCTTCGTCTTCGACGGTCTCGGCCCGCGGCAGGAGCATGCGCGACTTGATCTCGGCGAGCATCGCGGCCATCACCAGATACTCGGCGGCCAGTTCCAGGCGCACCGACTGCATCAGCTCGACATAGCCCATGTACTGCCGGGTGATTTCCGCCACCGGGATGTCGAGGATGTTGATGTTCTGTTTGCGGATCAGGTACAGCAGCAGGTCGAGTGGGCCTTCAAAGGCTTCAAGGAACACTTCCAGCGCATCTGGCGGGATGTAAAGGTCCAGCGGCATTTCCATGACCGCCTGGCCATAGACCATCGCAAACGGCAGTTCCTGCTGGGCGCCGGCCTGGGGATCGACAACGGTTTGCACTGCGGACATTCAGGCCTCGACCATGAACGGCGCGGGATCGCCGCAACCGACGCGGATCACTTCCGGATCGTCGCCGGTCAGGTCGATCACGGTGGAGGCCTTGATGCCGCCGAAACCACCGTCGATGATCAGGTCCACTTGATGTTCGAGTAACTGGCGCATTTCGTAAGGATCGCTGAGCGGATCTTCATCGCCCGGCATGATCAGGGTCACGCTCATCAACGGCTCGCCCAGTTCGGCCAGCAGTGCCAACGCAATCGGTTGGCTCGGTACGCGCAGGCCGATGGTGCGTTTCTTCGGATGCAGCAGCAGCCGGGGCACTTCCCGGGTGGCGTTGAGAATAAAGGTGTAGGGGCCCGGCAGGTGCGCCTTGAGAATACGGAAAATGCCAGTGTCGATCTTGGCATAGTTGCCCAATTGCGACAGATCGCTGCAGATCAGTGCGAAGTTGTGCTTTTCGTCAAGCTGGCGCAGGCGTCGAACGCGCTCAATGGCGGTTTTGTCGCCAATTCGGCAACCGATCGCGTAGGAAGAATCCGTGGGATAAATCACCACCCCGCCTTTGCGGATGATCTCGACCGCCTGTTTGATCAGGCGCGCTTGCGGGTTTTCCGGATGTATCTGGAAAAATTGACTCACATTCTCTACCTGTTCAGACGGCGGCAATAGCTGTGTCATGTTTGAACCGACACCACAGGGGTGGAAGGTCCTCGGGAACCGGCCGGTACTGGCCGATCTCGGACCAGCCACCAGGGCCATGGAAGTCACTGCCAGCGCTGACCAGCAGACCGAACTCACGGGCAAGGATTGCCAGGCTGCCCACCTGTTCCGCAGGCTGATGGCCATTGACCACCTCGATCGCATGCCCGCCTGCTTGAATATAGTCGGCAATCAGCTTTCGGCGCTTGCTGCGGGTGAAATCGTAGTGCCACGGATGCGCCAGGCTGACCCAGGCATTGGCGGCGCGCAACGTGTCGACAGTGTCTTCCAGCGTCGGCCAGTGCAACTTGACGTCACCCAACTTGCCAGCGCCGAGCCACTTGCGAAATGCTTCGGCGCGATCCTTTACAAACCCTTCACGCACCATCCAGTCAGCAAAATGCGGACGAGCCGGCGCGTTCCCGCTATCGCCCAGCTCCTGCTGGATCTGTCGGGCACCATCGAGGGCGCCAGGCATCCCCTTGAGCGCGAGCTTGCGGCTTATTTCTTCCGACCGCAGCCAGCGGCCATCGTGCAATTTGGCGATGGCCTCGACCAGTGGAGCGGCGTTGACGTCGAAACCGTAGCCCAACACATGGATGGTCGCGCCGCCCCAGGTGCAGGAGAGTTCGACGCCGTTGACCAGTTGCATGCCCAATTCATTGGCGGCCGCGCGCGCTTCGGCGAGGCCTTCAAGGGTGTCGTGGTCGGTCAACGCCAGGACTCGCACGCCGTTTTCGAACGCACGTGCAACCAGAACCGCTGGCGCCAATGCGCCATCGGAGGCCGTGCTATGGCAGTGCAAATCAACATTCACGGGGAGTTGTAACCTCAAATCAGCTGGCGCTATCGCGCGCCCATATGTTTGTTATTATGCCGCCACATCCAGCTTCTGGCTCTCACTGTGAAACAATTCATCGATTTCATCCCGCTTCTGCTGTTCTTCATCGTTTACAAACTCGATCCGCGGGTCGTCGACCTCGCTGGCCATGAAGTGACTGTAGGCGGTATTTACAGCGCCACCGCCATGCTGATCATCAGCTCCCTGGTGGTATACGGTGTGCTTTTCATCAAACAGCGCAAGCTGGAAAAGAGCCAATGGCTGACCCTGATCGCCTGCCTCGTGTTCGGCAGCCTGACCCTGGCCTTCCACAGCGAAACCGTCCTCAAATGGAAAGCCCCGGTGGTCAACTGGCTGTTCGCCGCGGCCTTCATCGGTAGCCATTTCATCGGCGACCGTTTGCTGATCAAACGCATCATGGGTCACGCGCTGACCTTGCCGGAACCGATCTGGACCCGCCTGAACATCGCATGGATCGTCTTTTTACTGTTCTGCGGGGCCGCCAACCTGTTCGTCGCCTTTACCTTCCAGAGCATCTGGGTGGACTTCAAGGTGTTCGGCAGCCTGGGCATGACCTTGGTGTTCCTGCTCGCACAATTTATTTACCTGTCCCGTCATATGCACGACGCCGATACCAAAACACCAAAAACCGAGGACTGACATGCTCTACGCAATCATTGCCACCGACGTCGCCAACTCTCTTGAAGCTCGCCTGGCCGCGCGCCCTGCACACCTGGAGCGCCTGCAAGTGCTCAAGGGCGAAGGCCGTATCGTACTGGCCGGCCCGCACCCGGCCGTCGACAGCAATGATCCGGGCGCAGCGGGTTTCACTGGCAGCCTGATCGTCGCGGAATTCGACTCCCTGAGCGCCGCGCAAGCCTGGGCCGATGCCGATCCGTATATCGCCGCCGGCGTCTACGCCAGTGTGATCGTCAAGCCGTTCAAGCAAGTCCTCCCGTAGTTCTTCCCCCCCACGCGATGAACCTTGTCGGTTCATCGCGTTCTCAATCGCTCATTATTCTCGTTCGTCTGCCGACAACCTGCCCAATATCCATTTGGAAACAGGTGTCGCGATGCGCAAGGGTCCGTTGTGTCTGATGTGGGTCACGTTGTCGATCATGGCGCCCGCCCACGGTGAGGAAACCACCGAAGGCGGCAGCTCCACGCCATTGTCGTTAAGTGCTGGCAGCCAGATCACCGAGTTGCAACAGCGCCTCAAGGCCAGCGAGCAACAGCGAGAAATACTGAGCAAACAACTGCAAAATGCCGACAACGAACGCGAAAGCGCTCAGCTCGCCCGGTTGCGCCAGGAGAATCAGCGTCTCAAGCTGCAACTCAGGGAAGCCCAGGCCAGTCCGCTGCCGCGGATGCTGACCGAGCAGCAGCAGTGGTTCATTACCGGAGGTGGGGTAGCGCTATTGGCACTGCTCTGCGGTATCTTTGCCAGTGGTGCAAGCCGAAAACGTCGGCAATGGCTAAATTGAGTGAGTCATGAGCGAGCTGTTACTTATTGATGATGATCAGGAGCTGTGCGAGCTCCTGAGCAGTTGGCTGAGCCAGGAAGGCTTCCAGGTGCGTGCCTGCCACGATGGCCAGAGCGCTCGCAAGGCCTTGGCCGAAACCGCCCCGGCGGCGGTAGTGCTGGACGTGATGTTGCCCGATGGCAGCGGTCTGGAATTGCTCAAGCAACTGCGCAACGATCACGCTGATCTACCGGTCTTGATGCTCTCGGCAAGGGGCGAGCCGCTGGATCGCATCCTCGGCCTGGAACTGGGCGCCGACGATTACCTGGCCAAACCCTGCGATCCGCGCGAACTGACTGCCCGCTTGCGCGCCGTGTTGCGGCGCAGTCACCCGGCCGCCGTGTCGACTCAGCTTGAGCTGGGCGACCTGAGCTTTAGCCCGGTACGTGGCGTGGTCAGCATCGACGAGAAAGAACTGACCCTCACCGTCTCCGAAAGCCGCTTGCTCGAAGCCTTGCTCAAGCAGCCCGGTGAACCGCTGGACAAACAGGAACTGGCGCAACTGGCCCTCGGCCGCAAGCTGACCCTGTATGACCGCAGCCTCGACATGCACGTCAGCAACCTGCGCAGAAAGATCGGCCCGCACCCCGACGGCCGCCCGCGCATCGTGGCCCTGCGTAGCCGCGGTTATTACTACAGCCTGTAGGATTTGTCAGGTCAGCGCGAGAGCGTCTTTACCCAAGCTTTACGTAGCGCTGACCGCCGCTGACCTTGATCTCCGTAATCTGAACTCATCCGGAACGTACCGGGAACGAGACAAGGAGATACACCATGCGCAAGACTCTTATCGCTCTGATGTTCGCTGCCGCTCTGCCAACTGTCGCCATGGCCATGCCGCAAGACGGTGGCCCGATGGGTGGTCCGCTCGATGGCCCACGCCACGGCGGTCAGATGCACGGCATGCACGGCAAAGGCCCGTACAGCCAACTCGACCTGTCCCGCGAACAGCGCGAACAGATCCGCAAGATCATGGGCGAGCAGATGCACGAGCGTAAGCAAGTGGTCGACAAATACCTGGAAAAACTCTCGCCGGCTGACCAGAAAGCCATGAAAGACGAGATGGCGGCCAACCACAAGAAAGCCGAATCCGACGTCCGCGCCGTGTTGAAACCGGATCAACAGAAGAAATTCGACGAAATCCAGAAAAAACAAGCCGAACGTCGCGCAGAATGGGCTGAATTCAAGGCCTGGAAAGCGCAACAGCCGCAAAAGGCGCAATAATGCAGTAACCCACGATCCGACGGCCAACACCGTCGGGTCTGTTGCCACTCAATTCAAATGTGGGAGCGGGCTTGCTCGCGAAGAGGGATTATCAGTCGACATCCTCAGTGACTGATCCACCGTATTCGCGAGCAAGCCCGCTCCCACATGGGCATTGCGTCTGTTCTGAGGATTTTCTGTGCGTTCATTGTTCTGGCGTATTCTCGCGAGCTTCTGGCTGGCCATCGCTCTGGTTGCCGGGCTGTCCATTCTGCTGGGGCACATGCTCAATCAGGACGCGTGGATCCTCAGTCGTCATCCCGGGCTTAACACCCTCGCCGCTGAATGGACGCAGCGCTACGAAGCCCAAGGCGAAGACGCCGCCCAGAAGATCCTCGAACAACGCAAACGTCAGTACCACATCGACGTTCAGGTGCTGAACGAGACCGGCGACCCGGTAGTGCGCGGCACCTTCCCCCGCCGCGCGGCCGCTTTCGAAGCCCGGCAAAATAGCGATGACCGACGCCTGCCGTGGCGGCGTCTGACCGACGAATTCACCAGTGACAAAACCGGTGACACGTACCTGTTCATCTACCGTATTCCACACCCGGAACTCGATGCCTGGCACCGCGAAAGCCTGCTCTGGCCCCTGAGCGCGCTGGGTATCGCGCTGGTAGTGCTGACCCTGTTCAGCCTGTTGGTGACCTTCTCCATCACCCGTCCGCTCAGCCGTTTGCGCGTCGCGGTACACGATCTGGGGCAGACCACCTATCAACAGAACAGCCTTGCCAAACTGGCCAACCGTCGTGACGAGTTCGGCGTACTCGCCAATGACTTCAACCGCATGGGCGCCCGCCTGCAAAGCTTGATCGGCAGCCAGCGCCAATTGCTGCGCGATGTGTCCCACGAACTGCGCTCACCGCTGGCACGGCTACGCATTGCGCTGGCACTGGCTGAGCGGGCCAATCCTGAAGAACGGGAAAAACTCTGGCCACGCCTGACCCGCGAGTGTGATCGGCTGGAAGCGTTGATCAGTGAAATCCTGGTACTGGCGCGGGTCGATGCCGACAACGCCAGCGCTGAAGACGTCGACCTGAATGCTCTGCTTGGCGCCCTGCACAAAGATGCGCAACTCAGCTCGCCAGAGCAGGCCGTACGCCTTGACGCCGAACCACAACTCCACCTCAAAGGTTGGCCAACCATGATCGAACGCGCCGTCGATAACCTGCTGCGTAACGCGCAACGGTTCAACCCGGTGGGTCAGCCGATCGAGATCCAGGCCTCGCGTCAGGGCGAGCGGATGGTGGTGAGTGTGCGTGATCACGGGCCGGGGGTGCAGGCCGAGCATTTGACTCAATTGGGTGAGCCGTTTTATCGAGCGCCGGGACAGACGGCGGCGGGACATGGATTAGGGTTGGCGATTGCCAAACGTGCAGCGGAGCGCCATGGCGGGAATCTGACCCTGGCCAACCATCCTGAGGGCGGGTTTATTGCCAGTCTGGAATTGCCGTTGGTGCCGGGAGCCGTGGTGCAACCCTGATCAAAACGGTGGAAGCGGGCGTGCTCGCGAAGGCGTCAGGCCATTCAACAACGATGTTGAATGACACGCCGCTTTCGCGAGCAAGCCCGCTCACCTATTGGCGTTCGGGGTATCAGGCCTTGCCCGGCCAGGCGCTGACAAACTGCGCAAGATCAACCTTCTCCGCTACACGCGGCTCTTTCTGCGGCGTGCCAAGGTACAGGAACGCGATCACCTCTTCCCCCTCAGCCAGACCCAGGCCTTGGGCGACGTGTTTCGAATACGCCAGATCGCCCGTACGCCACACCGCACCAATCCCCTGCGCGTAAGCCGCCAGCAAAATCCCGTGAGCCGCGCACCCCGCCGCCAGCATCTGCTCGGCCTTGGGATACTTGATGTGCGCCTGCAACTTCGCGATCACCACAACCACCAGCGGCGCACGCAGCGGGCCATTGCGCGCCTTGTCGATCATCGCGTCAGTGACTTCGCCTTCCTGCATTTGCGCAGCCTCGGCCAGCAACTCGCCCATCTGCTCGCGCGCCGGGCCTTCGACCGTCAAAAAGCGATACGGCTGCAAGTGCCCGTGATCCGGTGCACGCAGAGCGGCGCCAAACAGGGCTTCTCGCTGCTGCGCCGTCGGGGCCGGTTCGACCAGTCGTGGAACGGAAACACGGTTGAGCAAAGCGTCGAGAGCCTGCATCGGCCACCTCCTGAAAAAAATGTGCGGCTATTCTAGCTTCATCTGCCATCGGGATGCCGGTTTACATGCCCTGCCCCGCAGGTAGAATGGCGCCCTTCACACTACAGCCCGAGCGGACTTCATGGCGTTGCCGACCTTACGGATCATTGGTTTCATCATCGGCATCTTCCTGATCACGCTGGCCGTTGCCATGGTCGTGCCCATGGCCACCCTGATGATTTTCGAACGCACCAGCGACCTGCCGTCGTTCCTCTGGGCGAGCATGATCACCTTCGTCTCCGGCCTTGCGCTGGTGATTCCCGGCAGGCCGGAACACATTCATCTGCGTCCAAGGGACATGTACCTGCTGACCGTCAGCAGTTGGCTGGTGGTGTGCATCTTCGCTGCGCTGCCGTTTCTGCTGACGCAGCACATCAGCTATACCGACTCGTTTTTCGAAAGCATGTCCGGCATCACCGCCACCGGCGCGACCGTGCTTAGCGGTCTGGACACCATGTCTCCCGGCATCCTGATCTGGCGCTCACTGCTGCACTGGCTCGGCGGTATCGGTTTCATTGGTATGGCGGTAGCGATTCTGCCGCTGCTGCGCATCGGTGGCATGCGGCTGTTCCAGACCGAATCCTCGGACCGCTCGGAAAAGGTCATGCCCCGCTCGCACATGGTGGCGCGGTTGATCGTGGCCGCCTACGTCGGCATCACCGTTCTCGGTAGTCTGGCGTTATGGTGGGCCGGCATGAGCCCGTTCGATGCGATCAACCATGCCATGTCGGCGATCTCGACAGGCGGGTTCTCGACCTCCGATCAATCCCTGGCGAAATGGACGCAACCCGCCGTTCATTGGGTCGTGGTGGTGATCATGATCCTCGGCAGTCTGCCGTTCACGCTGTATGTGGCGACATTGCGCGGCAACCGCCGGGCACTGATCAAGGATCAGCAGGTGCAAGGTTTGCTCGGGATGTTGCTGGTGACCTGGCTGGTGCTCGCGACCTGGTACTGGTGGACCACCAACCTGCACTGGCTGGAAGCATTGCGGCATGTGGCGCTGAACGTGACGTCGGTGGTGACCACCACCGGTTTTGCCCTCGGCGACTACAGCCTGTGGGGCAATTTCTCGCTGATGCTGTTTTTCTATCTGGGTTTTGTCGGCGGTTGTTCCGGGTCGACGGCGGGCGGGATCAAGATTTTCCGTTTCCAGGTCGCCTACATTCTGCTCAAGGCCAACCTTAACCAGTTGATTCACCCGCGTGCGGTGATCAAGCAGAAGTACAACGGTCACCGCCTCGACGAAGAAATCGTGCGTTCGATTCTGACCTTTTCGTTCTTCTTCGCCATCACCATCTGCGTGATCGCCCTGCTGCTGTCGCTGCTGGGTGTCGACTGGATGACAGCGTTGACCGGCGCGGCCAGTACCGTGTCCGGCGTTGGCCCCGGCCTTGGCGAAACCATCGGCCCGGCGGGCAACTTTGCGACGCTGCCGGATGCGGCCAAGTGGATTCTTTCGTTCGGCATGCTGCTCGGCCGACTGGAGATCATCACGGTGTTTGTGCTGTGTATTCCGGCTTTTTGGCGTCACTGACCGCATTCGGCGCTTGCAACAGCCGCGCCCGGTAATCGCCGGGCGTAGTGTCGAACCAGCGGCGGAACGCGCGGAAGAAGTTGCTCGGATCGGCGAACCCCAACAGGTAGGCGATTTCCAGCAGGGTCATGCTCGGCTGCGCCAGATACTGCTCGGCCAGTTCGCGGCGGGTATCGTCGAGCAATTGCTGAAAACTCGTGCCCTCCTCCTGCAACCGACGCTGCAAAGTGCGCTGCGACAAGTGCAAGGTCTGTGCGACGGTATCGCGCTTGGGTTCGCCCTGAGGCAGCAAACGGCACAGCACCTGGCGCGCCTTGTGGGTCACGCGGCTTTCGGAAAAGCGTGCCAGATATTCCCCGGCAAACCGGTCGTGCAACAGCGCCATCGCCTCGTTGGCGGTGGGCAGTGGCGCCTCCATGTCGGCACGTTCGAAGATCAGCGCATCGTACGGCGCGTTGAACATCAGCGGCGCATGGAAGGCTTGTTTGTAGGGTTGCAGATCAGCCGGTTGATCGCCCTGCACCAGTACTTTGACCGGGTGCAGCGTGCGCCCGCTCAGCCAGCCACACAGGGCCAAGGCACAGGCCAGCGAAGCTTCGGCGCTTTGCCGGGTCGGCGGCAGATGATCGCCGTGCACGGTCAGAATCAGCGCATAACCGTCTTCAAGCAAACGAAAACTCAGGTCGGCACTTTCGGCGATGATGCGCTGATAACGCACCAATCGCTGAAAACCTTCGGCCAGGGTATTACTCGACATCAGCGCATAACCGGCGACATGAAACGAGGCCGGCCGCACCACTTTGCCCATGTTCAGGCCAATCGCCGGGTTACCGGACAGCTCGACTGCCCGTTGCCAGAGTCGAGTCATGGAATCTTGCGGGAAGCGCGCATCCGGATCATCCAGGGCGGTGTAATCAAGCCCCAGTTGCTTGAACAGAACCCGGCAATCCAGGCCGTCCATCTCCAATGCTTTGACAATCCCCATCGCCCAGCTTGCAGAAGTCGTTCGTTCGCTCATGGCGTTTTTCTTTTACATGATGGGCCGCCTGTTACGGCCTGATTTGCGAAGGATACTAAAGTGGCGCCGATTGTCACTGGCCCCCCTCCATGATCACTCTAGACTCAAATAGGCTACCCGCAGAACAACTCGTCGCCAGAACAATAACCACAGAGATAGCGGTCGTGGAAAACATCAAACGTTTCAACAACTTCGCCGAGTTCTATCCGTACTACCTCAGCGAACACAACAACAGCACCTGTCGTCGCCTGCATTTCATCGGCACGACACTGGTGATTTTTATTCTCGCGCTGACCATCGCCAAAGGTGCATGGCTACTGTTACTGGCCCTGCCGCTGGCTGGATACGGCTTTGCCTGGGCCGGGCATTTCTTCTTTGAAAAGAACCGCCCGGCGACGTTTCAACATCCGTTCTACAGCCTGCTTGGCGATTTCGTCATGTACCGCGACATGATTCTGGGGCGCGTGGCGTTCTGAAAAAAAGAAACATTGAGGATGGCCGATGAACGACAACGCGCGCTTCACCCATATGAAGGACGGCACGCAGGAAGACTGGGCGATCATCGCTGCGGATTTCAGTGCCTACGCCAGACAGTTGCCGTCACGGATCATGACGCACCTGAAATTGCTCGAAGGTGACTTCGGCGGTTTTCCGGTGGATCGCCTGACGCATTCGCTGCAAACCGCGACCCGCGCCTTTCGTGACGGATGTGAGGAGGAATACGTGGTGTGCGCGTTGTTACATGACATCGGTGACACCCTCGGCTCTTACAACCATCCGGACATTGCGGCAGCGATTCTCAAGCCGTTCGTCAGTGCCGAGAACCTGTGGATGGTCGAAAAGCACGGGGTGTTCCAGGGCTACTACTTCTTTCATCACCTGGGCATGGATCGACACCTGCGCGAGCAGTTCAAGGAGCATCCGCAGTTTCAGGCAACCGCCGAATTCTGCGCCAAGTACGATGCGCCTGCATTCGACCCTGCGTATGACACCCTGCCGCTCAGCTTCTTCGAACCGATGATGGCGCGGTTGTTCGCCGAGCCGAAGCACTCGATTTACAAGGCCGCGATGCAAGAACAGGCATCAGTCTGAGAACACCACAAACCGGTGTGGGAGCACACTCGCTCCCACATGGTTCTCTGTCGTTCAGGCGACCTCAGCGACGTTGGCAGCCTTGAGCTGCGCCTCTCGCGCCTGCGCATCCGCCAAACGATACAACTCGATCGTGCCATCCCAGTGCTCGATCAGCGCCGTGCATGACTCCACCCAATCGCCGCAATTGAGGTAATCCACGTCCCCCACCTTGCGGATCTCGGCATGGTGAATGTGCCCACAGACCACACCATGCAACTCGCGCTTCACACATTCATGGGCGATTGCTTCTTCAAAGTCACTGATGAAACTCACCGCCGTCTTCACCTTGTGCTTCAGATACGCCGACAACGACCAGTAACCATAGCCATACCGGGCGCGCCAGTGATTGAGCCAGCGATTGAGCGTGAGGGTGAATTCGTAGGCAGAGTCGCCAAGAAAGGCCAGCCAGCGGTGGTAACGGGTAATCACATCGAACTGGTCGCCGTGAATCACCAGCAAATGCCGACCATCGGCCGTGACATGCACCGCCTCATCGACCAACTGGATGTTGCCCAGAATCAGCTTGGAATAGCGGCGCAAGAACTCATCGTGGTTACCGGTGACGTAGATCACTTCCGTGCCGCGTTTGCTCATGGTCAGCAAGCGGCGAATCACGTTGGTGTGCGCCTGTGGCCAGTACATGCCGCCGCGCAGTTTCCAGCCATCGATGATGTCGCCGACCAGATAGATCTTGTCAGCATGGTAGCCCTTGAGAAATTGCGACAGGTGTTCGGCCTGGCAATCGCGCGTGCCTAGATGCACGTCGGAAATCCACAGGGTTCGTACCCGTTGTTTACGGCTGGGTTTGGCGAGCTCGGCGCTGGTCATGGGCAACCCTCTGGGATGTTTTGGCCAGAGTGCGCTCGCCCGGTTAATCGACCATGACAGGTGTGAGTCAGTCCTGTGACAGCGCACCCTGAGTGCGACGGTGTAGACTGACGCCCTGCCCGGAGACCTGCCATGCGTCCGATCCTCACCCTGCGTCAGTACACCCGCGACCTGATCGTCCACAGCCACGACCACGCTCAATTGGTCTTCGGGTTGTCCGGCGCGCTGGATTTCGAGGTCGAGGGCTGCGGAAGCCAAGTGCGTCAGCAAAGTTTTGTGGTGGTCCCCTCTGGGGCCCATCACGCCTGCGACAGTCCGGGCGGCAGTCGTTGTCTGGTGATGGACATTCCTGACGGGCAATGGCTGACCGATTCGCTGGGCGAACATGCCGAAGCCAGTCGCCGTTTGCTCGACCAGACTGCGCGGTTATCGCTCAACTCGGGGCAAAGCCAACTGGTCAGTTGGCTGGCCAACAGTCCGGTCAGCGATCCACTGATCGCTCAGCAAGGCGCGGTGTTGCTGCTGGCCAGCCTGAATCACGCGCAACCCGCCGAACTCACAGCCCGCCGCCTGCCTTATGCAGCCCTGGACAGGCACATCGAGCAATACGCCGCCTACCCACTTCAAGTCGCCGATCTGGCGCGAGTCGCCGGGTTGTCCAGCGCACGTCTGCATGCACGCTTCATGGCCGAATGCGGGCAGACACCGATGGATTACATCCGCAGTCGTCGACTGCACCTGGCAGTGCAGATGCTGCGTGACACGGGACTGCCCATCGGCGAAATCGCCAGTCGCGTCGGCTACAGCTCGCAGAGTGCTTTCTCGGCCGTCGTCCTGCGAGAGTTCGGCTCATCTCCCGGCCAACTGCGGCGCGACTCCTACAACAAAAGACGCTAGTTTGCCGACAGACTTGTTGGCCGAGACACGGTTCAATAGGTCAATGAATTTGTGTTTGGATCAAGGATTGCAATGACTCCGCGTACCGCCCTCGGCGCTCTGCATGTTGGTGCTTTGATGTTCGGCCTGACCGGCGTGTTCGGCAAGCTCGCCGCCGCATCGCCCGCCGTTATCGTCTTCGGACGTGCTGCATTCGCCGTGCTCGCGCTGGCGTTTTTCGCCCGCTTCGCCAGCCAGAGCGGCTGGCAGAAACTTCAAGCCGTCGACTGGCGCCGTCTCGCGCTTGGCGGCGTGTTGCTGGCCGGGCACTGGGTGAGTTTTTTCATCGCGGTAAAAGTCGCCGGCGTTGCGATCGCCACGTTGGGCTTCGCGAGTTTTCCGGCATTCACGGTGATTCTTGAGGGACTGATCTTCCGCGAACGCATCCGCGCCAACGAAATAGTGTTGGTGGTGCTGGTCAGCATTGGTTTGGTGCTCGTGACCCCAGCGTTCGATCTGGCGAGCGGCGCGACCACCGGTTTGCTTTGGGCGGTGCTATCGGGGCTGTTGTTTTCCCTGCTGTCGCTGACCAACCGGGCCAGCTCCGGGCGTATCCCGGCGGTGCAAGCGGCGCTGTGTCAGAACGTGGTGGTGGCACTGTGTTTGCTGCCGGTCGCGGCACCGCAACTGAGCGAAGTCAGCGCGCTGGACTGGCTATGGATCGCACTGCTTGGGGTGTTCTGCACCGGTGTCGCCCACAGCCTGTTCGTCGCCAGTCTGGCCGTGATCAAGGCGCGCACGGCGGCTGTGGTCTTTGCGATGGAACCGGTTTACGGCATCACCATGGCCTGGCTGCTGTTCAATGAAACCCCGACGCTACGCATGCTCATCGGCGGCGCGCTGATCATCGTGGCTATCGTGGTGTCTGCTCGCATGTCCGGCCATGCCGACAAAAAAACCGTGGCTGCCGAAGCGGCCTCTCACTGAGTACGGTCGTTGTGGCCGAGGTCGCGGTCAGGATCAATCTGATCGCGAACGCGTTGCTTGAGCACCTTGGCTTCGGGGAAACCGCCGTCCGCCTTGCGCTCCCAGATCTGAACGCCGTCGCAAGTGATGTGAAACACCCCGCCGGTGCCCGGCACCAGTGACACTTTGCCCAGATCATCACCGAAGGTGCTGAGCAGCTCTTGCGCCAGCCACGCGGCGCGCAGAAGCCACTGGCATTGGGTGCAATAGGTGATGACAACTTCTGCTTTTACGACAGTCATGTTCGTTGAAACTCCTGAAACGAGGGCGCCGCTATAATAGCCGGCTTTATTGCTTGCCCAGAGACTCACAATGCGCCGTCTGCTGTTCTGCCTGCTGCTTGGTTTCCTGCCCCTGTTCGTCCTCGCCAGCGTCCATGCCAGTGAGTCACCACGACCAAAAGTCGGCCTGGTGCTGTCTGGCGGCGCCGCTCGCGGTCTCGCGCACATCGGCGTGCTCAAGGCACTTGAAGAGCAAGGCATCAAGATCGATGCGATTGCCGGCACCAGCATGGGCGCAGTGGTCGGCGGGCTGTACGCCTCTGGCTACAAGATCGACGAGTTGGAAAAACTCGCGCTGCAGATCGACTGGCAGCAGGCACTCTCCGATGCGCCCCCCCGGGAAGATGTACCGTTTCGGCGAAAACAGGATGACCGCGATTTTCTGGTGAAACAGAAACTCAGCTTCCGCGACGACGGCAGCCTCGGTCTGCCCCTGGGCGTGATTCAGGGCCAGAATCTGTCGCTGCTGCTGGAAAGCCTGTTGGCCCACACCAGCGATACCCGCGACTTCGACAAACTGCCGATCCCGTTCCGCGCCGTGGCCACCGACATCGCCAATGGCGAAAAAGTAGTGTTCCGCAAAGGCCACCTGCCTCAGGTGATCCGCGCCAGCATGTCGATCCCGGCCGTGTTCGCACCGGTCGAACTGGATGGTCGTCTGTTGGTGGACGGCGGCATGACTGACAATATCCCGCTCGATGTGGCACGGGAAATGGGGGTCGACGTGGCCATCGTGGTCGACATCGGTACGCCGCTGCGCAGCCGCAAGCAACTGAACACCGTGGTCGACGTACTCAACCAGTCGATCACCCTGATGACCCGACGCAACTCGGAAGAGCAACTGGCAGTGCTTAAACCTTCAGATGTGCTGATTCAGCCTTCGCTGGCTGCGTTTGGCGTCACTGATTTCGGCAAAGCCCAAGAGATGATCGACGCAGGCTACCGCGCGACCAGAATTCTCGACGCGCGCCTTGCCGTGCTCAAACCCGACGAACCGCAGGACGCCGAACTCAACGCCGCACGCTCGCCGGGTCAACGCACGCCGATCATCACCGCGATCAAAGTCGAGAACAACTCGAAAGTCGACGACGATGTGATCCGCTACTACATCCGCCAACATATCGGCGAGCCTCTGGATCTGGGGCGATTGCATTCGGACATGGGCACCCTGTACGGCCTCGACTACTTCGAGCAAGTGCAATACCGCGTGGTACACAAGGGCCAGGATCACACCTTGGTGATCAGCGCCCGTGGCAAACGCAGCGGCACCGATTACCTCAGGGTCGGCCTGAACCTGTCGGACGACATGCGCGGCGACAGCGCCTTCAACCTCGGTGCCAGTTATCGCATCAACGGTATCAACCGCCTCGGCGCCGAATGGCTGACCCGCGCGCAGTTCGGCGATAAACAGGAACTGTACAGCGAGTTCTATCAGCCACTGGACGTCGGCTCGCGCTACTTCATCGCCCCCTCGGTGGTGTTCGAAGCACAGAACGTCGATGCGGTGCTCGACAATGATCCGATCGCCCAGTACCGCGTCGAGCGCTACGGCATGGCCTTGAACGTCGGTCGACAGATCGGTAACAACGGTGAAGTGCGTTTCGGCGTCGGCGAGGCCTGGGGCAAGGCCGACGTGCGCATTGGCGATCAGGACCTGCCGAGTGAAAGTTTCAATGAGGGCTTTTATTCGCTCAAGTATTCCTATGATTCGCTGGACAACGTTTACTACCCCCATGAGGGCAAGGACGTCAGCCTGACGCTGCTGCAATTCGAACCAAGCCTGGGCTCGGATACACGTTACCGGCAGTGGGAATTCAAACTCGACAAAGCCATGAGTCGTGGGCCCGATACGCTGATTCTCGGAGGTCGCTACGGCCGCACCCTCGACGACACCAGCGTCGTGACGTCGAGCTTCCTGCTCGGCGGGGCGCGGCAACTGTCGGGGTTCCGCGAAGACTCGATTTCCGGGCAAAACGTCAGTCTGATGCGCGCGGTGTACTACCGCCGGTTGACACCGCGCTCGTATCTGCCGCTGGACTTCCCGCTGTATGCCGGGGCTTCGCTGGAACGCGGACGGGCATGGAACAACGACAACGAATTCGACAGCGGCTACATCAATGCGGCAAGTGTGTTCATCGGTTTCGATACGCCGCTGGGACCGTTGAATTTCAGCTATGGATTGAATGATGCGAATGAGCAGGCGGTGTATTTGAATCTGGGGCAGACGTTCTGATTCTCAACGATTGATGGCGCCTGAAGGACCGAATTGGCGAACAAGCCGCTCCCACACAGGTTTTGTGAACACGAGCCCAATGTGGGAAGCGGGCTTGCTCGCGAAGGCGTCAAAACAATTACCCCCGTCAACACACTTGGCCTCAGATCAACGAATCCCCGCCAACAACGTCCGGGCCGTTTGTTTCAACGGTTCATCCCCGTCCTTGAGCAAATCGCTGAGCAACGCGATCGCACTGTCAATGTCACCGTCATCGATGCAGGTCTGCGCCTGTTCGAGTTTCCCGGCACTGGCGGCCTCGACGGGCTGCGACATGTGCAAATCCAACGGCTCCAGTGACGGTTCCAGATCGCCAAACTCATCGAGAAAGTCATCGTCCAGCGGCTGCGCATCCGGCTCGGGGATCCACTCAAGCTCCGCTTCCTCGGCGGTTTCAGTCTCTGGCAACTCGAAATCCTGCGGCAACACTTGCAGGCTGGAGCCCAAAGCCGATTCATTAACTGATGGCTGCGGTGGCACCGAACGGGTGTCCTCAAGATCCCAACTGGAATCCATCGACAACTGATCCAGATTCAACTGGAAATCATCCTCCAGCACCGCAGATTCGGGCGCGGCGCTGGCAACCAACGGATCGGCTGCCGAGGCCGGCGCAGGGCTCTCCAGCGCCGGGTAGCGGGCACGGACATCCTGCAACTGTCGAGTATCCACGCCTAGCTCGCGCAAATTGCTTTCGTGCTGCCCGTACGCGGTACTGTCGCCCTGCTGCCCCAGCACTTCCAGCAACTGCAAACCGAGATCGATGCGATCCGGCTCCTTGTTCAAAGCGTCGCGCAGCAGTCCAACGGCTTCGCCGAGTCGGCCATAGGCCAGGTAAATGCCCACCGCCTCCAGCACATTATCCGCAGCTGGCTCATTACGATGCTCGGCACCGACATGAGCCCTGAAAGGTTCGGTGTTTGCGGGTGCGTCCTGAACAGGCTCATGGCTCAAAGGCGCCAGAGGCACCAGAGGCACCAGCGGCAGCGCAACATCGCCCTGTTGCTGTTGCTGTCTTCGACGCAGGATGAACAACACAGCCAACGCACCCAGCAATAGCAGCAGCCCACCCAGCAATGGCCAGTTCAAACCGTCATCTGTGGATTCGACCGGTGCTGCAACCAGAGCCGGGGACACGACAGGTGCAGGCGCAGCCTTTTGCAACTCGGCCATGCGGGTTTGCAGATCACTGATCTGCTTCTTGCCTTCGGCAATTTGCACATCTTGTGTTTGCAGTCTGGCGTTCAATTCGTCGAGGGTCTTTTGCGACTGCTGGTTCTGCAGCACGCTCGCCGCCAGTTGCTCGGCCAGTGCATCGTTGACCGGCGCCGATGCCGTTGCTGGCACAGGCGCACTTTCGCGCTTGCCCTGGGCTGCCTGCGTCGGTGCGGTGACCGGTTCGACAGTGGGAAATGCAGAGGATTGCGCGCGCGGATCCGGCTCATCAGTGGCCGGGACAATACCGGGCGAGCCCGGCGGATCGATCAGCACCGTGTACTCGCGCAGCAAGCGGCCATTGGGCTGATTGAGCTGTACCAGAAAATCCAGAAACGGCTCATTGACCGGTTTGCTGGAGGTCACACGGATCATCTGGCGGTTGCCATGCAGGATCGGCGTGAACTTGAGGTTGTTGAGAAAGAACACCCGCTCAACCCCGGCACGACCGAATTCGTCTGCCGAGGCCAGACTCACTGAAAGATCGCTCTGGGTCAGACCGCCGACATCAACCAAGGCGATATCCGCCTTGAGCGGCTGATTGAGGGCTGAATGAACGGTGATATCACCCAGCCCCAAGGCCTGCGACCAGGTCGAATAGCCGAACACGCCTGCGACCAAAAGCCCTTTGGCGCAAACGCGCAGTACCATGTGCCAACTTGCGAGCATGAGCATCCCTTAAATAAGCAAAACCGACTTCTATGCGTTCGCACATCCGGTACGAACACGATATTGCCCAGTAGTTCTTATAGTCTGCTCAGCGCGTTCTCTCAAAAAAACGGCACAAGGTTATGCCTCAAGATTTTTCCAGGTTGGCCAGAATGTGCCCGTGCACGCGCATGCACACCTTCAAATCCGCCTCGTCGACGCCTTCGAACAATTCGTGACGCAGTTGGGTGGCAATGGTTTCGATTTGTTCGATCAACGGCAGGGCTGGTGCGCAGAGGACAATTTTTTTCGCTCGGCGGTCTTCCATCACGGACTGGCGTTGCACCAGCCCCTGGCTTTCCAGACTATCGAGCAAGCGTGCGAGGGTCGGCCCTTCGACGCCCACGCTTTGCGCCAGCTCACGTTGGGTCGGGGCATCTTCGAAGCGCGCCAGATGCAGCAGCACCAGCCAGCGCGCCTGAGACAGACCGAGGCCCGCCAGCCGGCGGTCCAGTTCGGCACGCCAGCCACGAGACATCTGGGCCAGTTGCATGCCAAAGCGGTGTTGATCGGTTAACGGCATAAAACACTCATGATTAGACTGAAGTAATAGAGAAAAACTAATTATTAGTCAGCTAAGCATGAGCTGCAGCTATAGGCAAGTGGCGCTCTGAACTGAATCGTTACAACTGTATGGCGCTTGGCGTAATCGCCGTCTTACATTTCAAACTCAGATTGCAGCGCAGCCCGCACGCAGTAAAGGACGCCTTCCGGTACGCGACCGGCAAACAACTCGGCGATCTCGGCGACCGACGGCAACTCGCCCTCGCCGTCAAGGAACGCATCCTGCACTTCGCCCATCAGATCTTCGGGCAAGTCCAGCGCCTGCTCCAGCGACAACTGTTGCTTGCCAATGGCCTCGGCCAGCATGGCGTACACGTTCTTTTCCGAGCACTGCAACTGACCGGCAATCTGCATCGGCGTCATGCCGGCGCGGGCCAGAGTGATCAGTTCGTGGCGCACGTCGGCCACCGCTTTCGGCGCCTCGACCTCGCCGCCGAGCACCTCGAGGAAGGCCTCGCCATAACGTTCCAGCTTGCGTGCACCGACGCCACTGACCCGGGCCATTTCCGCCAGCGAAGTGGGTTGGCTGCGCAGCATTTCCAACAGTGTCGAGTCGGGGAAAATGACGTAAGGCGGCACACCATGCTCTTCGGCCAGTTTGCGCCGCAGGGCGCGCAGGGCTTCCCACTGTTCGCGCTCTTCGCCGCGCACCAGTTGGCTGGCAGGGCTCTTGCTGACGGTTTTGGCGGTGACTTGCGGTTTCAGGTCGCGGCGCAGCTCCAGGGTGACTTCGCCCTTGAGCAGCGGTCGGCAACTGTCGTTCAGACGCAGACCGCCATAGCCTTCGTGGTCGACATCGGCCAGACCACGCGCCACCAATTGCCGGAACAACGAGCGCCACTCACTTTCGCTCAGCGCCTTGCCGACGCCGTACACCGACAGATGCTGATGGCCGAAGCTACGGATTTTTTCGTTGTCCTTGCCCAGCAACACATCGACCAGATGCCCCACGCCATAACGCTGACCTGTGCGAAAAATTGCCGACAACGCCTGACGTGCAGGTTCAGTGGCATCCCAGGTCTGCACACCGTCGACACAGTTGTCGCAGTGACCGCAAGGCTGCGGCATGTCTTCATCGAAATACGCCAGCAGTGTCTGACGCCGGCAGCGGGTTTCTTCGCAAAGCGAGAGCATTGCGTCGAGTTTGTGCTGCTCAAGACGCTTGTGGCGCTCATCGCCTTCGGAGTTCTGCAGCATCTGCTTGAGCATCACCACGTCTTGCAGACCGTAGGCCATCCACGCATCCGCCGGCAGACCATCACGGCCGCCGCGACCGGTTTCCTGGTAGTACGCCTCAAGGGACTTCGGTAGATCGAGGTGGGCGACGAAGCGCACGTTGGGCTTGTCGATACCCATGCCGAACGCCACCGTGGCGACCATGATCAACCCCTCCTCATTGAGGAAGCGCTTCTGGTTGAAGGCACGCAGATCATTGGGTAGACCGGCGTGATACGGCAGCGCCGGGAAGCCCTGCTCGCTCAAAAACGCCGCGACCTCCTCGACCTTCTTGCGCGACAGGCAATAGACGATGCCGGCATCGCTGCGCCGTTCGGCCAGGAACGCCAGCAACTGCTTGCGCGGCTGCTCTTTGGGCACAATGCGGTAAAAGATGTTCGGGCGGTCGAAGCTCGACAGGAAGCGCTCGGCGTTCTGCAGATGCAGACGCGTGACGATCTCTTCGCGGGTACGCTTGTCGGCAGTGGCCGTCAGGGCGATGCGCGGTACGTCGGGGAACATCTCGGCCAATTGACCCAGCTGCAGGTATTCCGGGCGGAAGTCGTGGCCCCATTGCGATACGCAGTGCGCTTCGTCGATGGCGAACAGGGCAATATTCAAGCCTTGCAAGAACGACAACATGCGCGGCTGCACCAGACGCTCGGGCGCCAGGTACAACATCTTCACTTCGCCGCGCTTGATCCGCGCCGCCAGATCGCGCTGTTGCTCGGCGCTCAAGGTGGAGTTCAACGCAGCGGCGGCCACACCCAGTTCGTCAAGGGTGGCGACCTGATCGTCCATCAAGGCGATCAGCGGCGAGACCACCACCGCCAGGCCATCGCGCAACAGCGCGGGCACCTGGAAGCACAAGGACTTGCCGCCACCGGTAGGCATCAGCACCAGCGCATCACCGCCGCTGGCCACGCGCTCAATGATTGCACCCTGACGGCCACGGAAACTGTCGTAGCCGAAGATGTCCTTGAGGACGCGTTGAGCCTGTTCGAGCATAAAAACTCCAAAAATCTACCGAAACATCCCTGCGCAGGCTGGTTCAAGACAGCCAGGGCTGCTTAAACAAAACGTAAGGGCTCGTTGCATGACGGCCGCAATACGGACAGGGATCGCAAAACGCGGCAGTATACCCGAGCACTCCCTCGCACAGGGCGCCGCTGATAAGACTCCACCAATTAGGGCAAATCTGCCTTGTGGCTGGCTTGAGCGCGCAAGAAGGCCTAGAATTCCCGCATTGTTTATTCCCCCAAGGTAGCCCCGTAATGTCCTTCGCTGAGCAACTGACCCGCCTGCAAGTATTCCTCGACGCCGACGAACTGCATGACGAGGCGCTGGATTACGTGGCCGCCCACGGTTACCTGACCGCCCTGTCGATTTGTTCGGAAGAAGTGCCGGAGCGTGAATGGATCGACGCCCTGTTCGCCGAAGAGCCGCATTACAGCAGCGAAGCTCAGCGCGAAGAGATCGAAGCCACGCTGATCGGCCTCAAGGCCCACATCGCCCGTCAACTGGCGTCCGACGAAGAGTTCGAGCTGCCATGTGAACTGGATCTGGGCGAAGAGCCGGACGACTCCGAACTGCGCGGCTGGTGCATTGGCTTCATGGAAGGCGTGTTCCTGCGTGAAGCGGCCTGGTTCGAAACCGCCGAAGAAGAAGTCAGCGAAATGCTCCTGCCGATCATGGTCGGTTCGGGCCTGTTCGACGAACAGCCAGAGTTCGAAGACATCGCCAAGGACGCCAACCTGATGGACGACATGATCGTGCAGATCCCGGAAGCCCTGACCGCGCTGTACCTGCTGTGCCAGGCGCCCGACGAAAAACCGGCGATCCTCAAGCCACGTCACCACTAAGATCCGGCCTATGGACAACCCCATAGGCAACCGCCCCCTGATGTTGCGCTACTTCCTGCTGGCCATCGGCTGGCTCAGCGTGGCATTGGGGGTGATCGGGATTTTCCTGCCCGTCCTGCCCACCACCCCTTTCCTTCTGCTCGCCGCGGCCTGCTTCGCGCGCAGCTCTCCGCGTTTTTATCGCTGGCTGGTCGAGCATCCGCGGCTCGGGCCGTGGATCCGCGATTACCTCGATGGCAACGGCATTCCGCTCAAAGGCAAGGTCTACGCGATCGGGCTGATGTGGGCGAGCATTCTGTTTTCCTGCTACCTGGTGCCGTTGCCGTGGGCGCGTGGGTTCATGTTGACGAGCGCGGTGTTGGTGACGGTTTATATTTTGCGGCAGAAAACACTGCGCAAACCTTGATGCACTACTGGATAGAGGACAGGTATGCACCTGTTTCCAATCACAGTAGAATTTGCGCCAAATCTGATCCTTGGACACACCACCACTGCCGCAGCCTGGCATCGGTCTACATGGAGGAAAGTCTGTGAAACTGATCAGGCTGGAGCTGGAAAACTACCGTTGTTTCCCATTGCTGACACTTGAACTCGATACTCAGCTGACTTTGTTGGTCGCGCGCAACGGTCAAGGCAAGACAAGTCTGTTGGATGCTATCAAGGTGGCGTTGTGGCCTTACGTTCGCGGGTTTGACCTCGGCAGCACTACCAATGACATCACCGGAATTCATCCGGAAGACGTTTTTTTGCGCCCCCTAAAAGCGCATCAAATGGAACCATCTCTTCCTGCTCGACTGTCTGCTCAAGCAACTCTGCATGGACAAAACTGGGAGTGGACTCGGCGCCGTGAAAGCATTCGTAAAGGCACACAGACCCGCGGTGATGACGCTGCCAACAAGCTTGAGGCAGCAGCCGAAGCCCTAGAGGTACAGATTTTCAACCGCGCAGTTTCGGACCAGCCTCCATTCGATTTACCCGTTCTGGCCTACTACGGCACCGGTCGGCTCTGGAGTCAGAAAAAGCTGACCGCTGCATTCGAGAAGGCGGAAAACGCCGAATTTTCCAGGACGTACGCCTACCGCGATTGTCTGGATCCGGCATCCAGTTATAAGCACTTCGCTAAGTGGTACACGCGAATTTTCCGCAGTTACCGCGATGAGCAAATTCGCAACATTGAACGCGGACATCTGAGTATTGATGTCAAGGATGAGTTCGCGCATCCGATACTGGCTGTCCAGAATGCAGTAAATGCTGTCCTCGCGACTCAAACTGGCTGGAGAAATCTGGCTTACAGTAGTGAGTTTTCCGATCTCGTACTTGAACATCCAATTCATGGGACGCTGAAAGTCAGCCAACTCAGCGATGGTATCCGCAACATCGTTGCCTTGGCGGCAGATATCGCCTATCGCTGTATAAAGCTAAATCCTCACTTGGGTATTACCGCGCCTCGCCAATGCACGGGTGTGATATTGATCGATGAGGTCGACATGCACCTTCATCCTGCGTGGCAACAAACGGTCATACCTGATCTGCTCGGTGCCTTTCCAAATATTCAGTTCATCGTCACGACACATAGCCCGCAAGTAATCACCTCGGTGAGGGCAAAGTGTATCCGTGTCCTGCACACCGTAACTGAAGACAAATTGCTGCAAGTAAAAATCAGCAATGTCGATCAACAGACTCAAGGGGTCGCCAGTTCACAAGTCTTGGCATACGTGATGGGCATTGACCCCACACCTGACAATGAGCCTTCTCGCAAATTAAGCGAGTACATGGCGCTGATTCAGCAAGATCTGCATAAATCACAACAAGGTTTGGTGCTACGCGAATACCTGAACTTGCATTTTGGTACCCAGCATCCGGACATGCTTGATTGTGATCGGTTGATTCGCCTCGAAACATTCAAACGCAAACAACTGACACAAAAAAAATAAGGAAGTCGGGCGGATGCGAAAACTGATTCGAGGTACGGTTCCAAACTGTCTTGCTCGTTATAGGCATGGAATAAATAAATGGGCTGATGTGACACATGCAGACAAAGAGCAGATCCGCCAGTGTCTTCAAGCTATGCAAGATACTCGTTGCGCCTACTGTGAAGCGGATATCAGCACGATAGGACATTCGCATATCGAGCACTTTCGACAAAGGCACGGATATGCCCAAGGTACATTCGAATGGACCAATCTCTTCAATTCATGTTGTCGGGAAGAGGCCTGCGGAAAATTCAAAGACAATTGCCCACCCTACGATCACAAAAACTTGCTTAAACCTGACGAGGATGATCCGGACGGTTTTTTGCTTTTTATCAGTGACGGCACAATCAGCCCACTCGTTAATCTGGATGACCGGGCACTGACGCGCGCCGTCGAGACGCTGCGCATATTCAATCTGGACGCGCAAAACGGGGCCTTGCGCGCCATGAGACGAGAGGCAATTCGCCCTCACCAGAAAACGGTTGAGGATCTGATGGCGATAGCCGAAGAACTGTCGCCAAACGATCTTCAGGAGTTTCTGCAAGACGAGATTCAGAGCATCGCCCATTTGCCATTCTCTACAGCCATACGACACACCCTGTCGAAATCTCGGACTGTTTGAGAGACACCTCCAGACACGCCTTCCAGGCTACGAATCCTTGCGCCTTTGCCTACAGCTACGCCAGAATCCGCCGGCTTGTGCGCCTTGGGGGCGGGTTCTATTGTGGCGCGGTCGCTGACGAATCGGTGATCGGATTTGACCGTCCGCCCAACATCAAGGCGCAGCAGCGTCCTGCACGTGTTCAGGCATTGCCTGAAATCATGTCGCGGTGGCTGTGCGTGGGACACCTTCGGGTGTGCCGGAATCCTTGATGTCCGGTCGGTCAACCCGCGTACAGCTGCCACCCTGTTTGTTTGACCGCGAACGTTGGCAGCTCCATTCATCAAGGAGCTTGACCATGATCAAACCCACACCCAACCCACCCGAAACCGACGCCACCTCTCCCTACGAATCCCTCGACTCGAAAAAGCTCAACAAAGCCGCCGACCGCGCCCTCGATCATTACCTCTGCCCGCCTGGATCCACGCCGCCGCCCCGTAAAAACCGCGGGATGTATGCCGCGACTGCCGACACCAAAAACGAGGAATTGCTGCTCGATGCCTGCGAAACACTCGCTTCGGCCAAGACCATCGCACATGACTTCGCCCGCCTGTTGCCCGCGCCGCAACGCAGAACAGTGCTGGGCATTGCGCAATTGATCATGCTCGGGGAGCTGGCGGTGAATCGGGTGCTGGATAATCTGGAGCTGCCGCAGTAGCAGGCATCAGTGACAAGCCTTTATTGATGTGTTGTGGTGGCTGACGCCTTCGGGAGCAAGCCCCCTCCTACAGGTTTCGAGTCGTTCGCAAAACTGGTGCACCACACAAATCACTGTGCGAGCGGGCTTGCCCGCGAAGGCCGACTCACAGGCGATACATCGCTGCTGCCAGAAAAAACCCGCCGCCCCGTTCAACCGGGGCGGCGGGTTTTGTCGTTTCAGGGCTTTTATCAAATGCCGATCACACCGTATCCACCTTCAACGAATGATCATTCAGCATCCCGCTGATGATCGTCGCGGTGTCGTGCCCGCTGGCAATCATCCCACCCGCGCCCGGTGTCACGCCGTAGTGGCTGGCGAGGTTGACGCCGGCCAGATCAATCGTCTGGTTCGGCGTGGCGCCGGCCAGGGCGCTGACGTCGATGGTGGTGAGTACCGAGGCGCCGCTGCCGGTGACGGTGAAGTGCAGGTAATCGTCCAGCGACGCGGTGGTGCCGTTTTCGCCTTGCAGCAGTTGCGACAGGTCGAGCTTGTCGGTGCCGGGGGTGAAGTCGGTGATCAGGTCGTGGCCGCTGTTGCCCTTGAGCCACTGGAAGGTGTCGGCCCCTGCGCCACCGGTCATGGTGTTGTTGCCCATGCCGCCGATCAGCAGGTCATCGCCGCCACCACCGTTGAGGATGTCGTTACCCAGGCCGCCGTTGATCACGTTGTTATTGTTGTCGCCGGTCAGGGTGTCGTTGAAGTTCGAACCGACGAGGTTTTCGATGCCGGTCAGCGTGTCCGTGCCGGCACCGAGGGTGTTTTGCGCACCGAGCAGTCCGAGGTTGACCGTGACCCCGGCGGTGGCATGGGCGTAGCTGGCGGTGTCGATGCCAGTTCCGCCGTCGAGCAGGTCGTTGCCCGGGCCGCTGTAGAGCAAGTCATTGCCCGCGCCGCCATGCAGTTCGTTGTTGCCGGAACCGGCGGTGAGCACGTCGTTGCCGTCGCCCGCGTTGAGGATGTTGTTGCCGGTGCCGGCCACCAGAATGTCATCGCCCGATGTACCGGTGAGGGTGTGGCCATCCTGATAGCTGATGGTCACGGCGGCGGTGTCGCTGCCGCCGTGGTTGTCGTTGGCGGTGTAGGTGCCGTGGTAGTCCGGGGTGAGGTCGTGGGCCCCGGCGTAGTTGACCGTCATGGTCAGTTGGTAGTTTTCCGCGGCGTTGGTGTTGCCACCGCTGGTGTTGGTGATGTTGGTGATGTGGATCTGGTAGGTGCCATCGGCGCTGGCGGTGATGGTGCCGCCGTCGGCGATGGTCACGAACGCGCCGCCATTGAGCGAGTACTCCATGGTGATGTGCCCGGCCGCCAGGTTGTGATCCAGATTAAGGGTCTCGCCCTGTTTCAGTTTGACGGTGATCAGGTCTTCATCGTTGGCATTGGCGTTGGTCACCGCGCCGAGGTAGCCGCTGACCACCAGTACAGCGGTCATCGCGGCGGTGTTGGCCGCGAACGAGTTGCGCACGTCGGCCAGGTTCTGGTTGGCGGCGCTGTTGCTGGTGCCATTGAAGGTGATCGCCCCCGTGCCGGTGAAGTCCGCGCCCTTGGCGACCCAACCGGTGTTGAAGGTGGTCGGTGTGGCATTGAGGGTGTCGCCGTTCGGATCGGTGTCGTTGGCCAGTAGCAGTTCGCCCGGCACCACGATGTTGCTCGACAGCACGTTGGTGATGACGTGATCGTCCGCCGCCACCGGAGGCGCGTTGGGGATCACTTTCACGGTCAACGTTGAGCTGGCGAGGTCGCCGTCGTTATCGCTGAGGGTGAAGCCGATGTTCTCGGTGATCACAGTGGTGGTGGTTTTCTGCGAGGTGTAGGTGTAGTCGCCGGTGTCGAGGTTGATCACCAGCGTGCCGCTGTTGTTGGTGGCGATGCTCAGCGTGTTGTTCACGGTGTTGAAGGTGCCGTGGTTGACGCCACCGGTGGCAGTCAGTGACCCCTGGCCGCTGAGGGCTTTGGGATCGTAGGTGTACGTGGTGCCGTCGACCACGATGGATTTGATGAAACCGCCATCGGCGCCGAAGCTGCCGCCCTCACCCAGTAACGAACCGGTAACCGGCGCGCCTTCGACGGTGCCGGACAGCACCGAGTTGAGTTGATTGAGATCAGTGACCACTACCGCATTGGTGTTGGTGTGGCTGATGCCGTCATAGGCCAGCGGATCGAGGTTGGCGTTGCTCACGCCACTGCCCAGGCCGATCGCGTAGTTCTTGATGTTGTTGGCATCAAGGAAAGCCTTGAGTGCGGTCTCGTCAGCCGTGCCGATGTCCTGACCGTTGGTGGGTTTGCCGTCGGAGAAGAAGTAGCCGACGTTCTGCGCCCCGGTGAGTTTGCCTGCGGTGTTGAACGCCGTTTGCATGGTCGCCACGGCGGCGTCGTAGTTGGTGCCGCCACCGGCGCTGAGGCCCGCCAGGAGCGTCTTGGCCGTCGCCACATCAACCCACACCGTGGTGCGGTCAGTGGCGCTGCTGCTGAAGGTCACGAGTTGGACTTTCACATCACCGAGGTCATCGTATTTGTCGAGCAAGGCGCTGATCGCTTGCTTGGCCAGGTCCAGCCGCGACAGGCCCGGCACACCGGAGGCGTCGGCCATGCTGCCGGAGATGTCGAGCACGATGAGGATGTTGGAATCGATCTCCACCGCCGCCACCGAGCGATCCGACGCCACCGCTTTGGGCACGTCATCGACGATGTTGACCACGATGGTGCTGGTGGTGCTGTTGCCCAGCGCGTCAGTGGCTTTGTAGGTGAAACTTTCGCTCAGGGTGTTGGCCCCGTCGTTGGCGTTCGGCGAGGTTTTCGGTGCCGACGTCAGCGTGTAGGTGTAGGTGCCGTTGGCATTGAGCTGGATCTGCCCGTAGGTGCCGGTGGCGCTGCCAACCAAGGTGTAAGTGAGCGCGCCGCTGCCGCCAGTCACCGCGCCGACCAGCGTGCCAGTTGCGGTTTCGCCGGTGTTGGTCGGATCGCTGCCGGTGACCGTACCCGGGGCCAGGTCCTGGCCGTCCTGGGTCAGGTCGAGGGCTTTCTCAAAGACCGTCACGTCCTGATCGACCGAGGCCACGAGTTTGCTGTCGGCAACGTTGATGGTGAGGGTTGTGGTGCTTTCGTCGCCGTCGGTGTCGCGGATGGTGTAGGTAAAGGTGTCGGTGGCGCCGGGTGGGCTGACCGAGTTCGGATTGCTGTGGTAAACGGCGTTGCCCGCCGCATCCAGGGTCAGGTAACCGTAGGCGCCGTTGATGTTGCTGTTGAGCCCGCCAACGGCCGAAGTGCCGGTGTTGCTGCCGGCGCGCACGCCAACCACGGTGGCCGCACCATCGGCCCCGCTGATGTCATTGCCCAGCACGCTGACGTTGACCGTGCCGCCCTCCGCCACCGACCCCGTGTCGGGTGTGGCAGTTGGCAGGTCATCGATGATGTTGACGTTGATCTGGCCCGTGGCGGTGCTGCCATCGGTGTCGGTGGCCACCACGTTGAAGTTTTCGGTGAGGCTGTTGGCACCGTTGCCGCTCGGATGGGTTTCGTTATCCACCAAGGTGTAGCTGTAGCTGACCACACCGGTCGCCGGGTTGTAACCGGTGATGGTGAACGTGCTGCCCAGGGGCGAGACGGCCGATTGCGGGAAGCCTGCAGCCACACCGTTGGTGACCACGGCGATGCCGCCGACCGTGAGGGTTTGCAGACCATCAAGCGCGGTGACGATGAAGGTGCCGCTTTGGGTCAGCGCCGCAGTGTTGGGGTTGGTGCCGTCGCTGAGGTTTTTCTCGTAGACGGTGAGTTCGCCGCCATAGACATCGAGCCCGTTGAGCACCACCGGATCATCATTGTTGTGGATGTTCAGCATCAGGTTGGCGGTGCTGGTGTCGCCGTCGGCATCGGTCAGCGTGTAGGTGAACGTTTCGGTGCCGTTGCCTCCGCCGTGCAGGTTTTTGAAATCGGCATCATTGGTGTCCAGGGTATAGGTGTAAGTGCCGTTGGCGTTGAGCACCAAGGTGCCGTAAGTGCCGACGATGGTGGCGGGCGTGATCGGCCCGGCATTCGGCCCGGTCGCCACCACGTCCGCCCCTTGCACATCGTTGGTCAATACGTTGCCGGTCAGCGTCAATTGGGTTTCCGATGCGGTGTTCGCGTTGCTGTCGTTCATCGCTTTGGGCACGTCATCGACGATGCTGACGACGATGGTGCTGGTGACGATGTTGCCCAGCGAATCGGTGGCCTGATAGGTAAAGCTTTCGGTCAGGGTGTTGGCACCGTCGTCGGCATGCGGCGTGGTGGTTGCCGGCGATGTCAGGGTGTAGGTGTAGGTGCCGTTGGGGTTGAGCACGATCTGTCCGTAGCTGCCGATGGCGCTGCCAACCAGCGCATAGCTGATCGCACCGACGGCGCCCGTGACCGAGCCGACCAACGTGCCAGACGCGGTTTCACCGGTGCTGGTCGGATCGCTGCCAGTCACCGTACCGGCGGCCAGGTCGGCGCCATCCTTGGTCAGGTCCAGGGCTTTCTCGTACACGGTGACGTCGGTATCGCTGGCCGCACACAGTTTGCTGTTGGAGACATCGATGGTGATGGTCGTGGTGCTTTCATCACCGTCGGAATCACGCACGGTGTAGGTGAACACATCGAACGCGCCAGGCCCATTCACCGCATTGGGCGCGCTGTGGTAAACCGCGTTGCCGTTGGCATCCAGCGTCAGGTAACCGTAAGTGCCGTTGATCTGGGTGTTCAAACCACCGAGGGCCGAGGTCGAGGTATCTGAACCGGCGCGCACGCCAACCACGGCGCCCGTAACGGCCGGGCCATCGGCGCCACCAATGTCGTTGTCCAGCACATTGCCGCTGACGGTGCCGCCCTCCGCCACCGACGCCGAATCGGGGTGAGCGCTGGGCAAGTCATCGATGATGTTGACGTTGATCTGGCCGCTGGCAGTGCTGCCGTCGGTGTCGGTCGCCACCACATTGAAGTTCTCGGTGATGCTGTTGGCGCCGTTGCCATTGGGATGGGTTTCGTTATCCACCAAGGTGTAGCTGTAGCTGACCACGCCGGTCGTCGCGTTGTAGCCGGTGATGGTCAGCGTGCTGCCGAGCGGCGTGACCACCGATTGCGGGAAACCTGCGGCGACGCCACCAGTCACCACGGCGATGCCACCGACGGTGAGGGTTTGCAAACCGTCGAGTGCGGTGACGGTGAAGGTGCCGCTCTGGGTCAGCGCTGGCGCGTCAGGGCTGGTGCCGTCGCTGAGGTTTTTCTCGTAAACGGTGAGTTCACCGCCATAGACGTCGAGGCCGTTGATGATCACCGGGTCGTCATTGTTGTGGATCTGCAAAACCAGATTCGCGGTGCTGGTGTCACCGTCCGAATCGGTGATGGTGTAGGCGAAGGTTTCGGTGCCGTTGCCGCCGCCGTGCAGCGCTTTGAAATCCGCATCGCTGGTGTTCAGCGTGTAGGTGTAAGTGCCGTTGGCGTTCAATACCAACGTGCCGTAGGTGCCGGTGAATGTACCGGCCGTCACGGGCCCGGTGGGTACACGGTCGGCGCCTTGCACGTCGTTGGTCAGGACGTTGCCGGTCAGGGTCAGTTGGGTTTCCGAAGCCGTGGTTGCGTTGCTGTCATCGAACGCTTTTGGCAGGTCGTCGATGATGTTGATGTCGAGGGTCGCGTTGGCGGTGGTGCCGTTGTCATCGACCACGGTCACGGCGAACTGCTCAGGCAGGTTGTTCGCGCCATTGGCGGTGGGATGCGCTTCGTTATCGACCAGGGTGTAGCTGTAACTGACCACGCCGGTTGCCGCATTGAAACCGGTAATCGTCAGCGTGCTGCCCAAAGGCGTAGTGACCGATTGCGGGAAACCGGCGGCCACGCCATTGGTGACCACGGCGATGCCGCCGACGGTCAGCGTGGTGACGCCGTCCAAAGCCGTGATGCTGAAGGTGCCGCTTTGGGTCAGTGCCGTGGAATCCGGTGCACTGCCGTCGCCGAGGTTTTTCTCGTAAACCGTCAACTCCCCGCCCTCAACGTTCAAGCCGTTGATGATCACCGGGTCGTCGTTGTTGTGGATCTGCAAAACCAGATTCGCGGTGCTGGTGTCACCGTCCGAATCGGTGATGGTGTAGGCGAAGGTTTCGGTGCCGTTGCCGCCGCCGTGCAGCGCTTTGAAATCCGCATCGCTGGTGT
>NZ_CAXAON010000018.1:0-104468 GCF_963970495.1 Pseudomonas sp. EA_65y_Pfl2_P78
ACCGGCACAGCCGAATCCGCTTCGTGACCCCGGCCGAACGGCACCGTGGTCAGGATCATCAGATCCTGGCTCGGCGTCATGAGCTGTACGAGCAAGCTCGGGAGAAATGCCCGGAACGCTGGTCTGGACAGACAAGAAACTGGGAGCCGATGGGCACTGTGATGTTGAACCCGGATCGGCAGCAGCAGACCGAGAAAAGAGCGGCATAGTTAGACGGCGACGCGACAACAACCTTGAAAAACGCCGCCCCCGCACGCAAGAAAGTTTTGCCGTTGATGTCTTCCACCGAGCTGTCTTCAACCCACACGTTCATGAAATTGGGTTTGATGAACGCCAGCTCCCACCAAGGATATTTGGGGTCATTCTCGCCCGAGTTGGTGTTTGTGACCTGACATCCCGTGAGGAGTAAAACGCCCAATAAGGCTACGGCTATTCTCATTACCAGAGCTTCCAATCAGCTACGTGCGGATGTTGTACACGAATGCCATCCTCGGTAGGCGCGTTGATGTAAACAGCCCGCAGGCCGCTACCGTCCCTTCTGCCTTGGGGGTGATTCCAATTGGCAGAGGTATGGATGTACTTCAGTTTCAGCATTTGTTCTTCTTCTTGGGTGGTGCTGAAGTCGCCGGCAAGGAACCTGTCGCACATACCTTGCAATTCTTGGGGAACGGCATACTCGCTTCTTCCTGGTATGTCGGTAAAGGGAACACCCTTTTCCTTGGCCAGTTGATGCATCACCTTGAGATAAACCGTCGAAAGCTTGCCACTAACCGGACGCTTAAGTTGAAGTCCGGCGGAGACAGTGGATTGTGACGAGGGTTTCCCCTCGTCGTGGTGGTTGGGTTATTTGGAGATTTCCACGCGATCTAGCGCCTGGTTAACCGCCAATTCGCTGAGCATCACGACTTGCGCAATGCCTAGCGCGGTTTTGCGGTGGGAGGTGTCGAGTATGGCGGCGAAGTTGTTGAGCATTTCGCTGGCGGAGCCGAGGGTTTCGCTGGCGTTGGCCAGCAGCGATTCGGTGTCGTACTTCGGGTTGGCGAGGTACATGCGCTCGGGTTCGTTGGTGCTGGCCATGATCTGGTCGGCGGGTTTGAGGTAGTGGTCGAGGGCGCGTTCGGCGGCGTCATGGAATTTCTTGGAATCGGGGGATTCGTAGGGGGATGTGGGGTCGGTGGCTGGCGGGTTCGGCGTTACTTTGAACATGGTGAAACTCCTAGTTAATTAAAGAGGAGCCTTCACCTTCGCTACCAAACGAAGGGTGGCGGCCATACGCGGGTTGGTAGACCGGTAACTAGGACCCGGCACACCCGAAGGTGTCCTGCGCATGGCCACCATTGAGCAGATACCCGACCGGGTCTGCAAACGGTGCGCGATGCGACTAGTTATGGCGGGCTACCAAACCCGATCACTGTTTTTCAGTGACCGACAAACGATAGAACCCGCGACCTAGACGCACAAGCCGGCGGATTCTGGCGTAGTCGTAGGCGATGGCGCAAGACGTTGTAGGGTTTGAGTGGTTACCGGACACCTCCGTTAAACAGCCCGGTCATCTCCCGTTTATCCACTGTTCGTGATGACTGACGATTCAGCCACTGACGCTGTTCGATGATTCGTCAGCCGTCATGACCGGAACGTACTTTTCAGGCCAAAACAGTCATTTACGCACCTACCTCGTTCAAGTCTGCGTCGCTAGAGTGCAGCCCTCCTCAAACGATGGGCGTACTTATGAATCTCTGGTTTCGACTGCTCTGCATGCTTCTACGGCGACCATGGCGCAAACCGGTCAATGCACTGGCATCGACCGTCATCCGCATGCGTGTGTGGCCATTGGATCTGGACTTCAATCGACACGTCACCAATGGCCGCTATTTCACGATGGCTGACGTTGCACGCATGGATTTTGTTTTGCGCAGTGGCGCCTTCCGCGTGGCTCTGCGCGCAAAAGCACTGCCGATTGTTGGGGATACCTGGGGTAAGTTTCGACGTGAGCTCAAGCTGTTTGAAGCGTTCGAAATCCACAGCAAGATGCTGGGCTGGGACGACAAATGGAGCTTCATGGAACACCGTTTTGTGAGCAATGGCAGGGTGGTCGGCGTCGTGGTCATGCGCGGGCTGTTTCGTTCGGCAAAGGGGACTGTTGCGCCAAGCGAATTTGTCCAGGCGCTGGGATTACCCGAACAATCACCCGAGATGCCGCAGTGGTTGACATCGTGGTCGATGAGCTGTGACGCCATGAGCGGCCAACTCAGAGCCGAGGAGCAGTGAGTCGTCAGCCGTTGCACAAAAAACAGTGGGAGCGGGCTTGCTCGCGAAGGCGTCCGGTCAGTCGGCATGGATGTCGACTGGTGAGACGCTTTCGCGAGCAAGCCCGCTCCCACAGGGTTTGAGGTCAATGGGCTTATTGCGTATCAGAACGGCCCGGCAGCATCCGCACCAGCGTGTTATCCCGCACCCAATAGTGGTGGAACAAGCCTGCCGCGGCGTGCAGGCCGATCAGCCAGTAGCCGGCGCTGCCGATCAGTTCGTGCCAGTACTTGAGGCGTTTGGCGAAGTCCGGGTCGATGGCGACCGGGGCCGGTACGTGGAAGCCGAAGTATGGGAACGGTTTGTCGCCGGCGGCAAGCATCAGCCAGGCGAGGATCGGGGTGGCGATCATCAGGCCGTAGAGGGCCAGGTGCATCAGGTGCGAGATGCCGGTCTGCCAGGCCGGTGGTTTGGGGGTGATCGGTGGGCGTGGGGTCAGGCGGCCGATGAGGCGGATCCACACCAGGGCGAAGATGCTGGCGCCGAACAGGCCGTGAAAGCCCATCAGCAGGCCGCGCGCTTCGCTGCCCTTGGGCATGAAACCTTTGAGCTCGACGCAGGCATAAACACCGACGAACAGCGCCAGCATCAGCCAGTGCAGCATGATTGAGAGTTTTCCATAACGGTTTACGGCGTTGTCGCGGGTCATAAGAAGCGCCTCGTGATTGTCGTGAGCGACGGTCGATTCATTCGACGGTCTCGATTCGGTTGCCGGGCGAACCGACGGCATCACCCTGCCCGCCCAGTCTTAAGACAGTCTGAAGATCGGCCCGCAGATTACCCTTTTTTTACCTTCAGACTTCGTTAAGAAATGGTTCGGATACTTCGCTCAAACCATTGAGGGAGGCGTTCTGCCCATGCCCGATTTCCACTGGAACATCCCCCGGCCCCTGCACTTCGGCCAAGCCGAAACACCGCAGATGACCTTATCCAGTGCCTTGCCGGACGATGTTCAGCGACCGGTGTTCGAGGCCTTTATCCAGCAACGTTTTCGCAAGGCCCATGGCGCTGACATCCGCCACTTCATGCCCGAGCTGTTCGGTATGCACAACGGCGACGGTGAGTTGTGTGCGGTGGCCGGGCTGCGCCGCGCGCATCTGGAGCCGTTGTTTCTTGAGCGCTATCTGGATGAGCCGATCGAGCCGCTGATCAGCGCCGCAGCCGATCGCCCGGTGGATCGCGACGCGATCGTCGAGGTGGGCAACCTTGCTGCCAGCGACACCGGCAGTGCGCGCTTGAGCATTATCGCCATCACTTACTTGCTGGCCATGGGCGGTCTGGAGTGGGTGACGTTCACCGGCAACATCGGGCTGGTCAACAGCTTCCATCGTCTGGGCCTGAAACCGGTGACGTTGTGCGCCGCCGACCCGGCACGCCTGGGGGACGACCGTCACAGCTGGGGCAGTTATTACGAAAGCAAACCGTGGGTTCATGTGGGCAACATCCGCGCCGGTTTTATCCATCTGCGCAATATCGGTCTGTTCACGCGCCTGGGTCTGCCAACCTCGATTGAAGGAGCTTGCCATGTCGCTTGAACTGCAACGTTTCAAGGAAACCCTGCGCAGCCATGCCGGGCGCAATGACAACACGATTGCCCTGTGGGGCGACACCCTAAGGCTCGATTACGCCACGCTGTACGCCGAGGTGCTGTATCGCCAGGAGCGTTTGCGCGATGAAAACGTGCAAGTGATTGCACTGGCGCTGGACAACGGCGTCGATGCGATGCTCTGGGACTTGGCCGTGCTGTTCGAAGGCCTGACCTGCGTGACGCTGCCGCCGTTTTTCAGCTCGGCGCAACGTGCTCATTGTCTGGAGCAGAGTCAGGCCGAACGGGTGATCGCCGAGCCGGAACTGGAGGCCGAGTTGCTCGCAGGCGGTTATGTGAAAAGCGGCGAGTTCTGGTGCCGTACCTTCAGTGGTCCGAGCCACATGCCCGCCGGCACGGCCAAACTGACCTTCACGTCCGGCACCACCGGCACGCCCAAAGGCGTTTGCCTGAGCGCCGACAGTTTGTTGCGGGTTGCACGCGAGCTGCATCAGGCCAGCGAACCGACCGCTCCTCAGCATCACCTGGCGCTTTTGCCGTTGGCGATTCTGCTGGAAAACCTTGGCTGTTATGCGGCGCTGTATGCCGGTGCGACGCTGAGTCTGCCTGGCCAGAAAACCCTCGGCATTCAGGGCGCCAGTGGCGTGGATGTGCCACGCCTGCTGGGTTATCTGGCCAGCCGTGCGCCGGAGAGTCTGATTCTGGTGCCGCAGTTGTTGCTATTGCTGGTCGGCGCCGCCGAACAGAAAGCCTTCGATCCCCAGACTCTGCGTTTTGCGGCGGTGGGTGGCGCGCGGGTGTCCGAGGATCTGCTGCACCGCGCCCAACGGGTCGGCCTGCCGGTTTATGAAGGTTATGGCTTGTCCGAGTGTGCCTCGGTGGTCTGTCTCAATCGCCCCGGTGCCTGGCGTCCGGGCAGCGTCGGCAGGCCGCTGCCTCACGTTGAAGTGCGCGTGGCCGAGGACGGCGAAGTGCTGATCAAGGGTTCGCCGCTGTTGGGTTATCTGGGGGATGCGCCGTACGCCGAAGAATGGTGGCCAAGCGGCGATCTGGGCGAGTTCGATTCGCAAGGGTTTCTCTACCTCAAGGGCCGCAAGAAGCATCAGTTCGTCACCAGTTTCGGGCGCAACGTCAACCCGGAATGGGTCGAGTCCGAGCTGACCCAGCGCCGCCACATCGCCCAGGCGTTCGTCTATGGCGAGGCGATGCCGCACAACCACGCCTTGCTCTGGCCACATCGCCCGGATTGCACCGACGCGGAACTGGCCGCTGCCGTTGCCGAGGCCAACGAGGCGCTGCCCGATTACGCCCAGGTACACAACTGGACGCGCCTGCCACAACCGTTCACCGCCGCCAATGGCTTGCTCACCGCCAATGGCCGCCCGCGCCGCGAGGCCATCGTCGCGCAGTACCACACACAACTGACCGAATCCGCCGTCTCTGAGGAATCCGCATCATGAATTTTTTCGACACCCTGCAAGAAGCCACCCAACAGGAACGTCACGAGCTGTTCAATCTGCCGATCATTCTTGATGCGCTGCAAGGCAAGGTCAGCCTTGAAAGCTATCGCGCATTTCTCGCCCAGGCCTATTACCACGTACGCCACACCGTGCCATTGATGATGGCTTGCGGTGCGCGTTTGCCGACGCGTCTGGAATGGCTGCGCAAAGCGGTGTGCGAGTACATCGAGGACGAGTACGGCCATGAACAATGGGTGCTCAACGATATCGCCGCGTGTGGCGGTGACCGCGATGCGGTGCGTGATGGTCAGCCGTCGCTGTCGATCGAGTTGATGGTCAGTTTCCTTTATGACCTGATCGCTCGCGGCAACCCGGTGGGGCTGTTCGGCATGGTCAACGTGCTCGAAGGCACCAGCATTGCCCTGGCGACCCACGCAGCGGGCAGCATTCGCGAGCGTCTGGCGCTGCCGGAGACGGCATTCAGCTACCTGAGCTCCCACGGTTCGCTGGACGTTGAGCATATGCAGACCTATCGCCGACTGATGAATCAGTTGGAAGATCCAGAAGACCAGGCCGCGGTGATCCACGCCTCGAAAGTTGTCTATCGCTTGTACACCGACATGTTCCGTGGCTTGCCGCGTGACGCGGAGGCTCAACATGCAGCTGCGTGAAGCGCGTGTGGTATTGACCGGCGCCAGTGGTGGCATCGGCATGGCCATCGCCAATGCCTTGTGCGCCGCCGGCGCCCGGGTGCTAGCCGTGGCCCGCCACCAGGAAGCCTTGCAGCCGCTGATCGAGCGCTACCCGCAAAACCTGTGCTGGGTGGCCGCTGACCTGACCTTCCTTGCCGACCGGCGCAATGTGCTGGCTGCCGCCGAAGCCATCGGTGGCATCAACCTGCTGATCAACGCGGCCGGGGTCAATCACTTCGCCATGCTTGAGCAACTCGATGACAGCGACATCAACGCGATGCTGGCGGTGAACATCAGTGCGCCGATCTGCCTGACCAAACTGCTGCTGCCGCTGCTCAAGGACGCCGACAGTGCGATGGTGGTCAACGTTGGCTCCACGTACGGCTCGATCGGCTACCCCGGTTATGCCAGTTATTGCGCGACCAAATTTGCCCTGCGCGGTTTTTCCGAAGCCTTGCGCCGGGAACTGGCCGACACCCGGGTCAGCGTGCTTTACGTCGCGCCCCGCGCTACGCGCACGTCGATGAACAGCGCGGCGGCGCAAGCCTTGAACGATGCGCTGAAATCCAACGTCGATGACCCGCAAGCCGTGGCGTCTGCGGTGATCCACGCGATTGCCGGCGACCGTCGCGATTTGTATTTGGGCTGGCCGGAGCGCTTCTTCGTGCGCCTCAACAGCCTGCTGCCGCATCTGGTGGATCGAGGCCTGCGCAAGCAGTTGCCACTGATCCGTCGCCTGAGTGAAAAACCCGACAACGAGCCGCCAAAACCATGAAGAAAATCTACGCATGTCTACTGCTCGGCGCGCTGAGCCAAAGTGTTTGGGCGCTGGACACCGCCGATCAGCAACGCCTGGCCGGCATTCAACAGAGCTGGGCGCACATTCAATACGAAACACCGGAGAAACAGCGCGCCGCCGCTTTCGAGCAACTGTCGGCGCAAACGACGAGCTTCACCAGCCAACGCCCGGCCGTGGCCGAAGCGTGGATCTGGAAAGGTATCGTCACCAGCAGTTGGGCCGGTGCCCAGGGTGGGCTCGGTGCGTTGGGCAAAGCCAAAGACGCCAAGGCTGACCTGGAAAAATCCCTGAGCCTGGACCCCAAAGCCCTGCAAGGTTCGGCCTACACCAGCCTCGCCGCCCTGTATGATCGCGTGCCGGGCTGGCCAATCGGTTTTGGCGACAGCGACAAGGCTGAGCAACTGCTCAAGCAGGCGCTGCAACTCAACCCCGAGGGCATCGACAGCCTGTACTTCTGGGGCGATCACCTCTACCGTCAGAAGCGCTACGCTGAAGCCAAAGCTGCGTTGCAAAAAGCCCTGCAAGCGGCGCCCCGCCCGGGCCGGGAAACCGCCGATGCCGGGCGCCGCAAAGAAATCGCCGCGTTGCTGGTGGACGTGAACAAGAAACTCGAATGACAGGAGTCCGTGTGCGTTTATTACTGATCGAGGACGATGAGGCCCTCGGCGAGGGTATTCATCAAGCGTTGGGGCGCGAAGGCTACACCGTCGACTGGCTCAAGGACGGCAGCAGCGCCCTGCACGCCTTGCTCAGTGAAACCTTTGACCTGGCGGTGCTTGATCTGGGTCTGCCGCGCATGGACGGCCTCGAAGTGCTGCGTCGACTGCGCGACAGTGGCTCGAACCTGCCGGTGCTGATCCTGACCGCTCGCGATGCCACCGAGGATCGTATCGCCGGGCTCGATGCCGGCGCCGACGATTACCTGATCAAACCGTTCGATCTGGCCGAACTCAAGGCGCGTTTGCGTGCCTTGTTACGACGCAGTGCCGGGCGCGCCCAAGCGCTGATCGAGCACGCCGGTATCAGCCTCAACCCCGGCACACAGCAGGTCACCTATCACGGCCAGCCCGTGGCGCTGACGCCCAAGGAATATCAGCTATTGCATGAATTGCTCTCGCCACCGGGCCGCGTCATGACCCGCGACCAACTGATTCAGTTGTTGTACGGCTGGAACGAAGAAGCAGAAAGCAACACCCTGGAAGTGCATATCCACCACCTGCGCAAAAAGTTCTCCACCGACCTGATCCGCACCATCCGTGGCGTGGGTTATCTGGTGGAGGAGCGCCGATGAGTTCGATTCGTCGCCGTACGCTGACGCTGATCATCGGCCTGATGCTCGCCGGTTTAGCGGTATTGAGCGTGTTCAATCTGCACGACAGTAACCACGAAATCGCCGAAGTCTACGACGCACAACTGGCGCAAAACGCGCGGTTACTGCAAGGCGTGATGCGTATGCCGATCAATGGTCAGGCGCACAGTGATCTGTATCAGGCGTTCAATACTGCGCTGGGAGAAGCAGAGCCTCGCGTCGACGGTCATCCTTACGAAAGCAAAATGGCCTTTCAAGTGTGGGACCCCAGGAATGAAGTGCTGGTACACACCGCCAGCGCCCCCACCTTCACCTCCCCGCCAACCCAGCCTGGCTTTAGCGATGTCGTGGATTTGAAAAACCGCCAATGGCGCGCATTCATGCTGGAAGACAAGCAGAACGGCCTGCGCATCTGGGTCGGTGAGCGCGATGATGTACGCGCCGATCTGGTCGACCGCATCGTCCGTCACACACTGTGGCCGAACGTGCTCGGTAGCCTGATCCTTGCGGCCATGGTCTGGCTCGCCATCGGCTGGGGCCTCAAGCCACTGGCGGACATGGCTGCGACCCTGCGCGCGCGCCACAGCGGCTCGCTGGAACCTTTGCAACTGACACCCTTGCCCAGCGAGCTGGAACCGATGCAAGCAGCGCTCAACCGCATGCTCGCGCAGATCCAGGAAGTGCTCGGCCGTGAACGCCGCTTCATCGCCGACGCCGCCCACGAAATGCGCACACCGCTGGCGGTGCTGCGGGTGCATGCGCAAAACCTGCTGGAGGCCGGCACCGAACAGGAGCGCCGCGACTCGCTGCAATTTCTGATCTCGGGTGTCGATCGCACCAGCCGTCTGGTCAATCAGTTGCTGACCATGGCCCGCCTGGAGCCAAAACCCAACCCGCCGCCCCTGCAACGCATCGACCTCAGCGAAACCGTGCGCAACAGCCTGGTGCAACTGACCCCGTGGTTGCTGAGTAAACAGCTGGAACTGGCCTTTGAAGACGGCGCCCAAACGCTCCATGTCCTGGCCAGCACCGCCGCCATCGACATTGCCCTGAACAACCTGATCACCAACGCCGCCAACTTCTCCCCGGACCACGGCGTGATCACCGTGACGCTGACTCAAACCGACGGCTTCTGCCATTTGAGCGTCGAAGATCAGGGGCCGGGCATTGATGAGGAAGATCGAGAGCGCTTGTTCGAACGGTTCTACAGCCGCGGTAACGCGCAGGGTGCGGGATTGGGGCTGACCATCGTCAACACCATCGCCATGCGACTGGGTGGGCGGATTACGTTGGTCAACCGGGCTGAGGGTGGATTGCGGGCGACGTTGTCGATGCCCGCAAGGCAGTGATCTGCGACGGTCGATGGATCAGGTTGAACCTCACTGACAATCGCGGTCACTTGCCAGCAGCAGGCCGCGGCCCTACAGCTCCACCGAGGCTACCCGAGCCCGACCGGCATTCTTCGCTTCGTAGAGCTGCATGTCCGCCGCTTCGATCAAGGCCTCGAAAGCAAGAACGCCCGTAGGGGTCACGGTCGCCACACCGAGGGAGACCGTAACCACATGATCGGCATCGGAGGTCGAATGTTCGATGGCCAACGCTCGAACATTCGCTTGCATTTTTTCTGCAATCTCGACGGCTCCCGCATGACTGGTCGTGGGCAAAAGGCAGGCAAACTCTTCGCCGCCGTATCGAGCGACCAGGTCGTAGGGGCGTCTGACCGTTTCAGATAACGCCTGAGCAACAGACCTCAGGCAACTGTCTCCAGCCTGATGGCCATACTGGTCGTTGTAGCGTTTGAAAAAATCGACATCGGCCAGGATCAGCGACAGGGGTTTTTGCTCTCGATAACACTGGCGCCAATCAGCTGATATCTCCTCATCGAATTTGCGCCGATTGGCCACTCCCGTCAGACCATCCAGCAACGCCATGGAGCGCAACAGATCGTTCTGCAGTTTCAGAGTCAGGTGTGTTCGCACCCGCGCCCTGACCACGATCGGGTTGATGGGTTTGCTGATGAAATCTACCGCGCCCAGTTCCAGGCCCAGCACCTCATCAGAGTCTTGCTGTTTCGCCGTAACGAAGATGACAGGAATGTCTTGAGTCGCCGGGTCTGCCTTGAGGCGACGACAGACTTCATGACCGTCCACGCCATCCATGACCACATCCAGTAGAACCAGATCGGGAATTTGCGCCTGGCATACCGTGATTGCCTGTTCGCCGCTGGTGGCCATGAACACGTCGCAGTCCTCACGAAACAGCTCATGCAGGACCCGGATATTGGTCGGTTGATCGTCGACAATAAGCAGTTTTGGGCGTTTGTGCGGCTGAAGTAGCCAAGTCTTTTTCAATTGCTCCATCAGGCAGATCTCAACAGTTCACGCCCTATGGGCATCGCAGCACTAAAGTCCAACGACTGCACCATAACAACGAGTTCGTTGAATTGCGGGCGCAGTGCCGGGGGCGTTTTTGACAGCAGTCCAGTTGTCAGCTCAATGGCTTGAAGATTACCGGTTTCCAGCAAGAGCAAAATCTCTTCAAGGGACTCTTTCCATTGCGCAGATTCCATGACTTCCCTATCGGTAAGGGTTTCTGTTGATGGGCTCTGAGAAAATTCGACATTCATCTGTAAAAGGCTTTGTTGCAGCAGCCTGCCAAGCTCCTCAAACCAGGAGGGGTCAGCCAAGAGCCTTGCTGCGGATTCAGCATCCTCGTGTTTAAGCTTGTGTTCCAGATCACCGGCCAACCGTGACAATGCCCTGGCCCCCAAGGTGCCGCTGCTGCCTTTAATGGCGTGGAGAACGAAAACAGCCCCCGACGCCTCTTGTCGCTGGATCTGATCATGCAACTGCACCAGTTGTTTTTCCAGCTCGGGGCCAAAGTTCATCAATACATTGCGGATCAACTCGAGGTTACCGCCAAAGCGATTGATGATCGACTGCCGGTCCTCAATGAGGGCCTCATCCCTGTCGGTTTGCACAAGGTCTGTCGATGTTTGACTGCCCTCGCGGCCGGTTTGACAGAGCAGTGTCACGACCAGTTGTTCCAGGTCTACCGGTTTACCGACGTGCTCATTCATCCCCGCCGCCAGGCAGGCTTCTCGGTCTGCACTGGAGGCATTGGCCGTCATTGCCACAATCGGTAACGTCGCAAAACGCGAGTCGGCACGAATGCGCCGGGTTGCTTCCAGGCCATCGATATCCGGCATCTGGATATCCATCAATACGGCGTCGAAGGGCACACGCTCATTGAGCACCTTGCTGACACCCTCCAACCCACACTCAGCCAGCGTCACTTGAGCGCCTTCACTGGTCAGCAGTTCACTGGCAATCTGCCGATTGAGCATATTGTCTTCGACCACCAATAAGCGCAGCCCCGCCAAGCGTTGTGACCCGGCACCCGCTGGTTGCACCCGCGCAGATTGCAGAGGGTCTTTACCCTCGAAGGCTCGCTGAACCGAGTCGGCCAACTGCTTGGGAGTGACAGGTTTGGTGAGAAACCCGGCAAAGGGAGCATCGCCTTCAAGATAGGCATCTGTCAGCACTTCACGGCCGTAGGCGGTGATCATGATGATCAGTGGTGGTGGCGCGTCACGGCTCTGCTGCTTGATCAATTGCGCAGCGTTCAAGCCATCCATCCCCGACATCCGCCAGTCCATCAGTACGACATCGTAAGCCTCGCCGCGCGCCTGGGCGCTGTTGACCCGTTCCACCGCTTGCGCGCCTTCACTCACATAGTCTGCGGTCCATCCCAGCGCATGAACGGTTCGTAACAGCAGTTCGCCCGCCATTGCGTTGTCGTCGACGACCAGTAGGCGCATCGGCACATCAACGCCTGGGCAGTCGGATCGCAGCAGTGCTTTCTGAGCGACATTCAGGGTGATATCGAACCAGAAGCGACTTCCGACGCCGTACTGGCTCTCCACTTGCAACTCTCCCCCCATCAAACCGACCAACCGCTTGCAGATCACCAGCCCCAGACCGGTGCCACCAAAGCGCCTGGAGGTCGACGCTTCGGCTTGGGTAAAACCTTCGAAAATGCGCTGAAGTTGCTCCGGGCTGATGCCGATGCCGGTATCAGAGACAGCGATGCGCAATTCAACGGCGTTTTCCGTGCGCTTGCGTTGTTCAACGCTGACGACTATCTGGCCTTGCGGGGTGAACTTGAGCGCATTCCCCGCCAGGTTGATCAGCACTTGTTGCAGTCGCAGGCTATCGCCGATCAGGCCGTTGGGCAGATTGGCGTCCAGGTCGAACATGACCTCAACCTCTTTCTCACCCTGGTTGCCCGCCAGCACGACGGCAAGATCGCGCATCAACGACTCAAGTTCGAACGGGTGCACATCGAGTTGCAACTTGTCCGCCTCGATCTTGGAATAATCGAGAATGTCATTGAGCAAGCCCAGCAGCGATTTCGCGGCGCCCTGCGCTTTGCTCACGTAATCGAGCTGGCGCCCGTCAAGCGGCGTGTTTTGCACCAACTGCAACATGCCCAGCACAGCGTTCATCGGCGTACGAATCTCATGACTCATGTTGGCGAGAAAGGCCGACTTCGCCGCACTCGCCAGATCGGCCTGCTCTTTGGCGTAAAGCAGGCGCGATTCCAGCTCGCGCTGGGAGGTGATGTCCCGGTTGATACCGGTCACACGCAGCGCTGCCCCGGTCGGCGTTCGCTCGATCTGCGCGGCGGCATGGATAAAGCGAATCTGGCTGTCCGGGCCTGTCACCCTGAATACCGTGTCGTACTCATCCACCCCATCGACGGCGGCACTGAGCCTTGCAGCCGCAGCCTCGACATCCTCGGGGTGAACACGGGTGTACCAATGCATATAGTTCAGGCCGTTGTCGCGCAACGCCAAAGGCTGCCCGTAAAACTCGAACATGCGGTCATTCCATTGCAAGGCATTGTCCGACAACGTCCAGGACCAGATCCCCAGTTCCGCCACTTCCGCGGCCATCAGCAATTGATGATGCACCGCCATCAGTTCGCTACGCTGTCGCTGTGTCGTTTCCAGGCTTGCCGCCAGCTCCTTTTCTGCCGCTTTACGTTCGGTGATATCGACGGCGATGCCCAGGTAGCCAGTCAATTTCCCATCGTCATCGCGCATGGAGGTAACGACCAGCGTCACAGGAAACCGTGAGTCATCCTTGCGTACGTAAGTCCACTCTCGAGTTTCTGCGCTTTCATGCTCGGGTTTATGGGTAAACACACCAATGCCATTAATGGTCTGACCATACTCCTGGCTCAGTTCCTGGCCCCGCGCAGTGACTTCATCGGCTACATGGAAGAGCGCCGGCGTGTGCTTGCCCAGCACCTCTTCGGCGTCATAACCCAACAAATGCTCGGCGCCGTTGTTGAAGACACGAATGACGCCTTCAAGATCTGTCGCAATGATCGACACCTCAGTGGCCGAGCGCAGCACGCTATTCAACAACACATTGAGGTGCTGCAGTTCTGACGTTCGCTGTGCGACCTGCTCTTCCAGGCTTGAATTGAGTTCGAGAATCCGCGCCTCTGCAGCCTTTTTGGCCGAAATGTCCCTGATTGTCTTGGAGGCACCGACGACGCGGCCACCCTCGCCATAAATCGGAGAGATGCTCGCGGAGACGTCGATCAGTTGTCCGTCTTTGTGACGGCGCTGAGTATCAAAACTATCGATACGATCGCCCGCCCTTACACGCTCAAGGATGTGCGACTCCTCACTGGCCAGCTCCGAGGGAACAATCAGATTGGCCAGTGTGTGGCCCACGGCTTCTTGCGAGGTAAACCCAAAAAGATGCTCAGCCCCTTTGTTCCAGTTGGTGACAACGCCATCAAGGGTTTTACCGATAATCGCCTCTGCCGAGCTTTCAACAATGGCGGCTAGCCTTGCCTGTTCGGCAATAACCTGACGTCGACGTTGACGACTGACACTGCCGACCCCCACCAGAGTCGCCAAAAGAAGGGTGAGAACACCGCCCAGCAACAGCACCACCTTCGGTGAGACCTGACGCAAACGCTGGATGAACAGCGAATTGGCGCCAAGTTCGATTTGCCACCGCCGGCCGTAAACCTCGCGCTCCACCTGATGAGTGATCAGCGTTGCAGAGCTGGCCGAGTTGTCGGCGCTCTCATAAAACAACGTCTCTTGCCCCGGGACAGTGATGTCCCTCAATTTCAGGTGCACGGCCTTGTCTTCTATGCGCAGGCCCGTGAGGACCTGCTCGGTCTGCAAGACTGCATAGCTCCAGCCGAACGCGGCGGCGTCACGTTCGGCTGCCGTCGCAGGTGTCACGCCGTTGCGAAAAATGGGCATCAACAACAAGAACGACTGCTGCGGTTTGCCAATGGCCTGTACCAGGGTGATGGGCGCTGTTATCTGCGTCATGCCGCTCTGTATTGCAGAGTGAGCAGCTTCGCGCCGAGCAGGTTCCGAGGCTATGTCCAGGCCAATGGCGGGCTGATTGCCTTCAACAGGCTCGACATACTGGATAACGTAGCGCTCGCCAGGATGAGCCGAGAGTTGACGAATGGAAAAATCAGCGGCGCCATCGGCCCGGGCTGACTTGATAAACGCGCTTTCATCGCGTTCCGGTACGCGCCTGACAAACCCGATAGCTCTTGCGCCGGGGAACTCCACGGCCAGGTCACGCGTTTTCTGATAACGACTGAACAGTTCACGACTTATCCCCTGCTCCCCCGCTGTCACTACTGCACCGCGAGCACCACGCAAACCGTACTGGTAAAGATTGAGGCGACTTAAAACCAATTCAGCGGCCTCGGCTGTAGCTGCAACGATCGCTTCTTGAGCGTGGCGCTCGTTGATACGGTCAAGCACCCAGCTACCCAGAACGCTTGCCCCCAGGCCCACAGCCAGGGTAATCGCGACGCCCCAGTTCAATGTAAAAAATCTGGATTTCTTCACCCGGTTTGCCCTGCTGCAGAAGACTTTCAGCCTTCACATTTAAAGTTCGACCCTGTCGGGGAAGTGTTTGCAACTTAGCTCAAAGTGGGAACAGTAACGTCTAGCCCAGCAGATAAAAACGACTTTATTTGCGCAAAATTGATCGGGCGGCAATACAGATAGCCTTGCATGATCTGACAACCCAGTTCCAGAAGTGCATGAGCCTGTTCCTGGGTTTCGACACCTTCGGCCACCAACTCCAGACCTAGCGCCTGACCTAACTTGATGATTGCTGCGATGATGGCCGAATCGCTTTTATCGGTGATCATGTCTCGCACAAAACTCTGATCTATTTTCAGAACATCGATCGGAAACCGTTTCAGGTAAGCTAGGCTTGAATAACCGGTGCCGAAATCGTCGATCGAAATACGAACGCCGAGCGTTTTGAGATGAAAGAGGGTTTCTCGGGCGCTTTCAATGTCCCGTGCCAGTACCCCCTCGGTGATCTCCAGTTCCACATATCTGCCCTCCAATCCAGACTCAAGCAGGATGTCTTCGACCATGGTCAGAAAGGACGCCTCGCGAAATTGCACGACGGAGATATTCACGCTGATGGAAATGTCATGGCCCAGTTCGCGAAGTGTCCTGGTGTCCCTGCAGGCCTGCAACAAAACGTATTTACCAATAGGGATGATCAGCCCGGTTTCTTCTGCCAGCGGGATGAAATCGGCAGGAGAAACCAGCCCCCCTTCAGGATTGCGCCAGCGGATCAGCGCCTCCATGCCAATGATGCGGTTATGCCGGGCATCAACCTTCGCCTGGTAGAAAACTTCAAAAACGCCTTCTTCCAAAGCGTTGCGCATGTGGCGTTCAAGCAGGTGCCTGGCGCGCATGCTGCTCTCGATATGCGAGGAAAAAAAACAGTAGCGATTACGCCCTGAAAGTTTCGCCTGATACATGGCCGCATCAGCATGTCGGTGCAGCGATTCCATGTCGTCGCTGTCTTCAGGGAACACGCTGATGCCGATGCTCGCCGACAGGTCGTAGCGGTTACCCTGAATTGAAAAAGGACTGGCGATGATCTCGAGCAGCCTTTGCGCGAAGTCCCCCATGGCATCGAACCCGACCACCTCTGGCAGGAGCAGGATGAACTCGTCTCCCCCTTGCCGGCTGACAGTGTCCTCCATGCGCAGGGAACCCGATATTCGCGCTGCAACCTCCCGCAGCACCAGATCACCGACCGAGTGGCCCATCGAATCGTTTATGACCTTGAAGTTGTCCAGATCAATCAGGAGCATCGCCACACGCCCCTGCCTGCGACGGGCCTTTTGCAAGGCCTGCTCGGTGCGGTCCTGCAACAGGATCCGGTTGGGCAGGCCCGTCAGAGCATCGTGATTGGCCAGCCTCTTGGCCTCTACGCGCAAGGCGATGTGAGCTTTGATATGGGCTCTGGCAACCGGAATATTCAACGGTTTTTGAATGAAGTCCACGCCACCGCACTCCATCGCCAGTAATTCAGCGCTTGTTTGCGTATGAGCGCTGACAAAAATGACCGCGACGCTAAACAGTTCCGGGTCAGACTTGAGTATCCGACACACCTCGAAACCGTTCATACCGGGCATTTCGATATCAAGCAAGACCACATCGGGCCGGCATTGACGGGCGATATCGAGGGCTTGCTGACCACTTTGGGCCGTATGGACTTCAGCCAGGTCAGACACGGCACTGCTCAGTGTTCTCAAGGCGGTAATCTGGTCATCAACGATCAGGAGGACCGGTTTGAGACTAAACGGCTGATTGCGCATTCCGTTGCTCCTCGCAAATTCCTTGCATTGAATAACCGACAACCCTGAGTCCGCGCCCTGCTCCACCCTCGCACTACCAGACACGCTCAGGCCAGACCGGCCAACCGTTGAAGCCTTTCAACGTCTGCTTCGGGTTCGCCATTACTCATGGCGGCGGCCAAACGCATCACGACCTGTTCACGACGTACTTGCAGGGTCGGCAAGACATAAATAGCACCAATCAGCTCACGCAAAACCATCGGCAGACCCCAGTTTGCTTTCAATCGAACGGCAAAAGGCGCCGCAAAATCGCGGACAGCGTGCAAGAGTGCCTCTTCACTAACGCTATTGCCCAGGTTCTCCCATTTCTGGGTCTGGTAATACACACAGAGTTCGCCCATGCGGTGCAACAGTGCGGCCGTTTGCATCGGCGCAGGATCAAGCCCGCACTGCTGGGCCAGAAGCACAACTCTTTCAGCCAACCGCTCGGAATCATCCAGAAGTGCCTGAACCCCTGGCATGAGCATAGCGCCGGGGTGCGTTGCGCTCTGTCGCAACGCCTGGCTGATCGCCAGGTTGACGCTGGTCAACCCGCCTAACCGGGTGAGTGCCGCTTTCAGGTTCGTGCACGGCTGGCCCTGGCCGAGATACGCGGCGCTGTTGGCGGCAGCGATCAAATGGGCGCACAAGGCCGGGTCATACTGCCAATCATTGGCGAGTTCGCGCAGATCCAGTACGGCGCCGCCATAGCCAAGCTGAAGCTTTTCCTTTACCGAGGCGAGTAAAGGCAAGTCCAGTTCGTCCGCAGTCAAACTGCCGAGATAGCTGGGTAAGTCTTCAGTATTGATCGTGGGGGGGCGCAGCGGGTCATCCGGCGGAAGCAGTGCCTCCAGGCGCTCGACAAGGCGTGAAACCTGAAAGGGCTTGGTAAAAAATGCGCTGACCCTCAGCGATTTCACCGCCAGCACGCTGTCTCGGTCGGCGCGCCCGGTGATGATGATCAGCGGCATGTCGTGATCTTTTTGGCGAATGCTGTGCAGCAGGTCAACGCCCGGCGCATCTGGCAGATTCCAGTCCGCGATGACCAGTTGATAGGTACCTGGGTGCCAGGCAGCCAAAGCGCTAGCAACGTCGATATAGCAATCGACCTGTGCCGCCGGGCGAATACTCAACACCAGTTGTTTTAAAAGATCTGAAATCCAAGGGTCATCATCCAGAATCATCACTCGCATTCGGTATTCCTCACCGGATCGACGGCCTGCTTTACGACGTGTAACAAACTATCGACCATCCGCAGCAATAGTAGTCGTTGGGCGTAGATCGTGGGATCCGGTCGTTATCAACGCAAGACGTGGTGGCTCACTGTGGCGCTCATCTGCAACTCAATTGACCTGCGCGAGTTTTTCACAAACAACAAAGTCCGGCTGCATCCTCCGATTGGCCTGACAGGGTTGGAAGTCGAGCGACGGGGTACGTTTAGCGTCGGTTTGAATCAGATCAGACGCCAGCGTCGTTAACAGTGTAGAAAGGAATGAGCGCAGTACAACCGCGCGTTGCTCTTTCCCTCGCTGGAGGTTCACATCATGCTCACTGTCAAAGACCACAATGACCGGGCGACGGCCGCTTACGCCGCACACACCGGTGAATACTGGATCGAATCGCTCAAGGACGGCCGGCATGTGTTGATCCGGCCACTGGCGGACAACGACCGCGAACGCGAGTACACGTTTATCCAGCGTTTGTCCCCCGAGTCCCGCCACATGCGCTTTCTGGCGCAGATCAGCGAGCCGGGCACGGCGCTGCTCGATCAGTTGATGGACATTGATCAAAAGCAACGCGCCGCTTTCATTGCCCTGGTTCACGAAAACGGCGAATTGATCGAAATCGGTGTCAGCCGCTACGCCGCCACGGGCGAGCAGGAAGGTGAATGCGCCGTGACTGTCGCCGATGAGTGGGCGCATCTGGGCCTGGGTACCTTACTGATGGAGCATCTGATCAAAGCGGCTGGCAAAAACGGTTTCACGCACCTGTACTCGGTGGACTCGGCCAACAACACGGCCATGCGCGACCTGGCCAGAGCCCTGGGCTTTGAAACCCACACGGATCCCGACGATAGCCGCCAGGTCATCCATCGCCTGCATTTGTAGCGCCACGTCGCGCACTGACAACCAGGGCGTCAGATCGAACGCTGGTTGACCCGAGCCATCAGTTGCTCGGCCGACTCCTTGCGCTCTGAATAACGATCGACCAGATAGGCCTGACTGTCGCGCAGCAACACGGTGAACTTCACCAATTCTTCCATCACATCGACGACGCGGTCATAGAACGGCGAGGGTTTCATCCGCCCCGCCTCGTCGAACTCCATGAACGCCTTGGGGATCGAGGATTGATTGGGGATGGTGAACATGCGCATCCAGCGCCCCAGCACGCGCAACTGATTGACCACATTGAACGACTGTGAACCGCCGCAGACCTGCATCACCGCCAGCGTTTTGCCCTGAGTGGGACGAACGGCGCCGAGCGCCAGGGGGATCCAGTCAATTTGCGCCTTGAACACTGCCGACATCGCGCCGTGGCGCTCCGGCGAGCACCAGACCTGGCCTTCCGACCACAGCACCAGATCGCGCAGTTCCTGCACTTTGGGGTGTTCGACAGGGACATCGTCGGGCAGGGGCAACTCTGAAGGATTGAAAATGCGCGTCTCGGCGCCGAAGTGCTCGAGCAGGCGCGCGGCCTCTTCGACCAACAGACGGCTGAAGGAGCGTTCGCGGGTCGATCCGTAGAGCAACAAAATCCTTGGCTTGTGCGTGCTTGGCGGCTTCGGATGCTGCTCGCTTTCGAACAGGCTCAGGTCAAGATTGGGCAGTTGTTCAGACATGGGGAATCCTGCTTAAAGGGTGCCGATCCGATCCAGCTCGCGCTTGAGTTCATCGCGGTTGAGTCGGTCAAAGGGAAGGTCGAGAAAGGCCTGGCAACGCCGTTCGATGCGCCCCAACGTCGAGCGAAACGCCGCCTCGACCGTCGCGTCGTCGCCGGCCACGTCGGAGGGATCTTCAAGGCCCCAATGGGCTTTCAGCGCCGGGCCGAAATACACCGGGCAGCTTTCGCCGGCGGCCTTATCGCAAACGGTAATGACGATGTCTGGCAGGTGGTCTTCGAAAGCGTCGTTGCCCTTGCTGTACAAGCCAACGATGCTGATGCCGGCCTGCTGCAAGGTCGACAAACTGCGCGGCAGCACCTGGCCTTTGGGGAAGCTGCCGGAACTTACCGCCTCGTGTGTCGACGGGGCCAAGTGATTGAACATCGCTTCAGACAAAATGCTGCGGCAACTGTTGGCCGTGCACATGAACAAAACTCGCATGGAGTGCTCCTAAAAAGTGTGGGGATTCAGCAACACGCGCTATCGCGCACGGGACGTCCATCCATGTTGCGCAGACGGGCGGCGTTGTCCTTGAGCCAATCGGCGTTGGCCTTTGCAGTCACTTGCAGGATGTCGCGGACCCACTCGGGCAGATCCGGGTTGAGCCGGTAATAAACCCATTGGCCCTGACGGCGATCGAGCAACAGCCCGTTACTGCGCAGTTGCGCGAGGTGGCGGCTGATTTTCGGCTGGCTGTCGTCGAGAGCGCACATCAGCTCGCAGACGCACAATTCGCCTTGGTCGGCGATCAACAGCGTGGCACGCACTCGGGTCTCGTCGGCCAGGCTTTTGAAGAGTTCAGGGGGGGTGATCATCTGGACGCACCATACATACGGAAAATCGAATATACGGATATCCATATATTAATCAACCCCGGCCCCAAGCACATCGAAGCCCCCCCTGTGGATGGGTGTTAGCTGGGTTAACCGCGTAAGAGCCCCTGCTCGGCTTCACACAACCCCACCACATAGTCCCAAACCACCCGCAGCCTCACCGATTTGTGCAACTCACGCCGGGTGCTGATCCAGTAACTGCGCTCGATGCTTTCATCGGGCAGCAACGCGACCAGGTCCGGATCGGCGGCGGCCATGTAGCACGGCAACACGGCAATCCCCAATCCCGAGCGCGCCGCCTCCTGCTGGGCGATGACGCTGGTGCTGTGAAACACCACCCGAGGGCTGCGACAGAAACTGTTGAGAAACATCAGTTCCTGACTGAACAACAAATCATCGACATAACCAATCCACGCGTGCCGCCCAAGATCTTCGCGACTGCGCAACGCCGGCGCATTGTCGAGATAGCGCTGGCTGGCATAGAGCGCGAGGCGGTAATCGGTGAGTTTGCGCGTGACCAGCATGTCGGCCGCCGGGCGCTCCAGGTGAATGCTGATTTCCGCCTCTCGGTTGAGGATGCTGACAAAGCGCGGCACAGCCACCAGTTCCACTTCCAGCCCCGGGTAGCGTTCGAACAGGCCGATCATGCGACTGGCGAGGAATTTGATGCCCAGGCCTTCGGTCACACCGACGCGGATCTTGCCCAGCGGCGCCGTGGACTGGGTGATTTCTTCCTGGGCCAGCAGTGCGACGTTTTCCATGGCTTCGGCGTGTTTGAGCAACGCCTCCCCCGCCGGGGTCATTTCGTAACCTTGGGCGTGCTGGACGAACAGCGCGGTGCCGAGGCTTTTTTCGATGGCTTCGATGTGGCGGGCAACGGTGGCATGGGTCGTGTTCAGCCGGCGGGCGGCGGTGAGCAGCCGGCCGCTGCGTTGCAACTCAAGAAAAAACCGCAGGTCGTTCCAGTCGAACATGGGGTGTCCTTGTCAGCGATCGTCATTCAAGGCTGTTTAAAAACGCACAGCGGCTGCGCAAAAACTAACATTCTTTTAACGAAAGCTAACAACTAGAGTGTCCGACAATAAAAACAAAAAGCGAGGTCAGGGAATGCAGACTTCCCTCGATGAATACGACTACATCGTGGTCGGCGCCGGCCCTGCCGGGTGTTTGCTGGCCAATCGACTGTCGGCCGATCCACAGCAGCGCGTGCTGTTGCTCGAAGCCGGCGGGCGCGACAACTATGCGTGGATTCACATTCCTGTGGGTTACCTGTTCTGCATCGGCAACCCGCGCACCGACTGGTGCTTCAAAACCGAAGAACAACCGGGCCTCAACGGCCGCGCACTGAGCTATCCGCGCGGCAAGGTACTGGGCGGCTGTTCTTCCATCAACGGCATGATCTACATGCGCGGCCAGGCCAACGACTACGACGGCTGGGCGGCCGAAGGCAATCCGGGCTGGGCCTGGAACGATGTGCTGGCGCTGTTCAAACAAAGCGAAAACCACTTTGCCGGCGCAGCTGAGTTTCACGGCGCCAAGGGCGAATGGCGGGTTGAGCAACAGCGGCTGTCCTGGCCCATTCTGGATGCATTTCGCAGCGCTGCCGAACAAAGCGGCATTGCCAGCATCGATGACTTCAATCAGGGCGATAACGAAGGTTGCGGTTACTTTCAGGTCAACCAGAAGGCCGGCGTGCGCTGGAACGCGGCCAAGGCCTTTCTCAAACCGCTGCGCAATCGCGTGAACCTGACGGTGCTGACCGGGGTTGAGGTCGATCGGGTATTGCTCAAGGACGGTCGCGCGACGGCAGTCAGTGCGCGTCACGAGGGTCAGGTCAAACGCTTCAAGGCGCGCAAGGAAATCGTCCTGTGCGCAGGCGCCGTTGGGTCGCCGAATATTCTCCAGCGTTCGGGCATCGGTCCGCGTGGGTTGTTGGAGCGACTGGGGATCGGCGTGCTACATGAACTGCCCGGGGTGGGCGGCAATCTGCAGGATCACCTGCAATTGCGCCTGATCTACAAACTGGAAAACGCCCGCACCCTTAACCAGATCGCTGGCAGCGTGTGGGGCAAGATGGGCATGGGCCTGCGTTATCTGTATGACCGCAGCGGGCCATTGTCGATGGCGCCGAGTCAGTTGGGCGCCTTTGCACGCTCAGGGCCGGAGCAGACATCAGCCAACCTTGAATATCACGTACAGCCGTTGTCTCTGGAGCGCTTTGGCGAGCCGTTGCACAGTTTTCCGGCGTTCACCGCTTCGGTGTGCGATCTGCGCCCGCAGAGCCGTGGCCGCATCGACATTCGCTCCGCCAACCCACAAGACGCACCGCTGATTCAGCCCAATTACCTGAGCCATCCTGAAGACCTGCGCGTGGCGGCGGATGCGATTCGCCTGACCCGACGCATCGTCAGCGCCCCTGCCCTGCAAGCGTATAAACCGGTCGAGTATCTGCCGGGCGACAGCCTGCAGAGCGAGGAAGCGTTGCACGAAGCGGCGGCGAAAATCGGCACGACGATTTTTCACCCGGTCGGTACCTGTCGAATGGGCAATGACGCCGATGCGGTGGTCGATGCGCAGTTGCGCGTGCATGGTGTGCCGGGTTTGCGCATTGCCGACGCCTCGATCATGCCGCGCATCACCTCGGGCAACACCTGTTCGCCGACGCTGATGATTGCCGAGAAGGCCGCACAACTGATCCTCAAACCAACACTAAACACCCACCCTGTGGGAGCGGGCTTGCCCGCGATGACGGTATGACATTCAACATTGAAGTTGGCTGAAGCACCGCTATCGCGAGCAAACCCGCTCCCACAAGGAGATTGGCGTTTGATTCATGGGCATCGCGCATCACCCGGACACGCAACACCAGTGGAACAACAAAAACAATCACTGTGAGGGATACCGATATGTCAGAACACGTTCAGCCGCTGGACGCCGCGAGCGGCGCCAGCACCAGCAATGCCACGCAGAAAGTCATCTTCGCCTCGTCCCTGGGGACGGTGTTCGAATGGTATGACTTCTTCCTCTACGGCGCCCTCGCGGCGGTGATCAGCAAGCAGTTTTTCGCCGGGGTCAATGACACGACTGCCTTCATCTTTGCGCTAATGGCATTTGCGGCGGGATTTGTCGTACGGCCGTTCGGGGCGCTGGTGTTCGGTCGGTTGGGTGACATGATCGGGCGCAAGTACACGTTTCTGGCGACCATCATTTTGATGGGGATCGCGACCTTCTGCGTGGGTTTGCTGCCGAACTACGCCAGCATCGGCATCGCCGCACCGATCATTCTGGTGTTGTTGCGCATGCTTCAAGGCTTGGCGCTCGGCGGTGAATACGGCGGCGCGGCAACCTATGTCGCAGAACACGCGCCCATCGGCAAACGCGGTTTGCACACCAGCTGGATTCAGTCCACCGCCACCCTCGGTTTGCTGCTATCACTGCTGGTGGTACTCGGTTGCCGCTACTTCACGGGCGATCAGTTCGAAGTCTGGGGCTGGCGGATTCCGTTCCTGCTGTCGGTTGTGCTGCTGGGCATCTCCACCTGGATCCGCCTGAGCCTGCACGAATCGCCGGCCTATCTGAAAATGAAAAAGGAAGGCAAAACCTCGAAGGCGCCGATCCGCGAATCCTTCGGCAAATGGGAAAACCTCAAAGTCGTGCTGATCGCCCTGTTCAGCATCAATGCCGGGCAAGCGGTGACCTTCTACGCGGCGCAGTTTTATGTACTGTTCTTCCTCACGCAGTTCTTGAAAATGGACCCGGCGGTGGCCAACACGCTGCTGATCATCAGCGTGGTGATCGGTGCGCCGTTTTTCATTATTTTCGGCTGGCTGTCGGACAAAGTCGGACGTAAACCAGTGCTGATGCTCGGCCTGTTGCTGGCCACCGTGCTGTACTTCCCGATCTTCAAATCCCTGGCCCACTACGCCAACCCGGCGATTGACCAGGCCAGTCGTCAGGCACCGATCACCGTGCTGGCCGACCCAGCGACCTGCACCTTCCAGTTCGATCCGGTGGGCAAGGCCAAATTCGACAGCCCGTGCGACAAGGTCAAAACCTTCCTGGTCAAACAAGGCCTGCCCTATTCCAGTGTCGCCGCACCGACCGGCAGCGGCGTGCAGGTGAGCATCGGCGACGTGAAGATCGACGGCTACGACGAAGCGGCCCTGCGCGGTGCCGTGACGTTGGCCGGGTATCCGCAACAGGCCGACCTGCAGCAAATCAACAAACCGATGATCGTCGCCCTGATCGTCGCCCTGATCATTATCTCGGCCATGTGCTACGGGCCGCTGGCGGCGCTGATGGTCGAACTGTTCCCGACCCGCATCCGCTACACCTCGATGTCCCTGCCGTACCACATTGGCAATGGCTGGTTTGGCGGTTTCCTGCCGACCGTGTCGTTTGCGCTGGTGGTGTACACCGGGGATATTTTCTACGGGCTGTGGTACCCGGTGTTGATTACCGGGGTCAGTCTGGTGGTGGGGATGATCTGTTTGCGTGAGACGAAGAATATCGATCTCGACAAGAACTGAACAGGCCCTCCAGCACGCCTTCAGTGGACGGGGCAAGCCCTCCCGCCACTGGAGGATTGAAATACCGCAGTTGCCCCGGCGCGTCGAGGCCGTGCCGAAAACTTCTCTGGGGGTTGCCCTTTGCATTGGCCAAAACTCGTCTACGATAATTTCAGAGCAAAGCCCTGCGACGCAGAAAAGCGTTCGTGACGTGGGGGATCGAACCTCCTGGATCGAGGATCCTTCCATGTACGCCACACGACGCACCCTCGTGCACATCTCCCCTCCAGTCGACGCCTGCCCGAGTGTTCAACCCCGGACGAGTCTCATCGTTAACAATCGCTCGCAGCATGCCGGATGCATCCGGCGTGGCGAAAAACAGTAGTGCTGAACAGTCTGGACGTAGCAGCACCCTCATGACGTCGTTCGGACTCAATGAACGGAACCGCGAAAACATTGGTTCCACTGGGTTTACCGAAAAAAGGACTGCCGACATGAACTATGAAAGTGAAGACGCGTTAGCAAAAATAGATCTGGCAATATGGCAACACGATCAGCCAGCGCAAAAGCAGGTTGAGGGTGTCACTGGATTCTTCTTCGGTTCCAACGGCGTAGACGTCGTGGCACAGGGAGACTCCTGGTTCGACTATTTGCCCGGCGTGGACATCATCAAGTGGCTGAAGCTGACGTCCGGCTACAAGATCAAGAGTTTCGCTTCGGGTGGCGACACGCTGGAAAACATGGTTTACGGGACAGAAATCAAAGACGGAGCCTGGACCCGACCGCGGCCCGAGTTTGAGGATGTACTGGCGGAAATCAAACGGATCAAACCGGCATTTTTTCTGTTTTCCGGTGCTGGCAATGACATTGCCGGTGACGAATTCGCGTCTTTCCTGAACCATGCCGATGCCTCGCCCGCCTCACTGGTGCGAACCGATTATGTCAATGACACCGTTGACCGGGTCTTTCGTAACGCCTATGAAGACATGATCAAACGAGTAAAAGCCGCTCACCCGAAAATCAAGATCATTTTCCATGGTTACGGGCGTGCTATTCCGACAGGCAAAGGCGTGGTCAACATTGGTAACTACCGCTTCATCGGCCCATGGCTGCGCCCATCGCTGACGCGCAAGAACATCATGAACCCGCAGGTTCAACGCCAAATCGTCACGGACTTTATTGATCAGCTCAATACCATGCTCAAGTCTGTTGCCGACGCTCATCCCGATGTCTATTTCATTGATCTGCGAAATCTGATCAACGACGACGACTGGATCAACGAACTGCACCTGAACGCCTTGGCTTACAAGCGTATGGCCAAGCAATTTGAGGACAAGATGGATTCACTGTTGACGTCAAAACAGGCGCTAGTCAAAGCCCAGGCCAAGACCACCGCGTTGGAGGCATTCAATAGACTCGAACAATCCCTTGCAACGGTTCAAGCGGGCATCCAGGTGCCCGTACAGAATCAGTGGGCGCCTGTGCAAGCGCCACCTGCGGTCAAGCGCACACCGCGGTCTCGTCAGGTTGCGCCGACAAAAGGCAAAACGGCGACAAAACGCAAGGCCAAGTAAGTATCAGCCCGCCACCGCACACCCGGCGGCGGGCACCTCCTGGACTAAACATCCGCTTCGATCACCTCGAACTTCACCTGATCAGGATAAAACGCGACATGGTTTTTGATCTGATCAACCGATATTTTCGGATGCTCGTAAGTCCACACCGCATTCGCCCCCTCATGCCCCGGCACCTGCAAGCTGAAATAATTGGCATCGCCTTTATACGGGCAGTAGCTGGTATGGTCGGTGCGGGCGAAATACTTCTCGTCGATGTCTTCACGCGGGACGTAGAAGACCGGCGGGTAGTTGGCCTCGTTGAGAACCAGCACATGGGAGGACGCGGCGACCTGGATGCCATGGAATTTCACTACCAGGCAACCTGAGAGTTCTACGAGGGCGATGACTGGACTGGGGCCTGGGGTTTTCATGGGTTTCTCCTGAGACGGCGGTGAAAGCTCAGGTATAGCGCAAGGACTTCCTTCACGGCGGACTCACAGCCGAACGGCCAAAAAGCTCCTCATCTAAACGCCGCCCAACCCTCTCCCGGTGAGAGAGGGCCGCTTTCTCAGGGCATCAAGCAACAATATCGGTCGCCACCGCCTGCCCTACCACACCCACGGCAAAGTCGACCTGCCCCTGCCCGGTCAGATCGACCAGCAGCCCGGTCTGACCGTGCTGCGCGTAGTAAGTCAGAATCGCATCGCCCGCATGGCCGGTGAAACTGCTGACGAAATTCAGCGACGCCGCCCCCGTGGCAAACGCGGTAATGCCCGACAGATCTATCTTGTCCAGACCGCTCTGGAAATCCATGATCCAGTCCGGCTGGTTATTGGTCGAGTCGCTGGCTGCGCCGAACACGAAGGTATCCGCGCCCTCACCGCCCCACAGCACATCTGCGCCGCCACCACCGTAGAGGATGTCGTTGCCGGCCCCGCCAAACAGGTGATTGACCGCCCCGTTGCCGATCAGCAGGTCATTGCCTGATCCGCCCACGGCATTCTCCATGGTCACGCCATAGGCGATGGAGACGTTGCCGACCAGACCGCCGACGTCGGAGAAGGAACCCTCGTTGAGGTTGATCTTCTGGTTCTGGGTGAATCCGGAGAAATCCAGCCAGTCATCACCACCACCGTCCCACACCGAAAACACCACTTTGGACGACGCCGAAGTCGCGCTGTAATAATCGCGGTCAGTGTTGGAATTGAAGCCGTACCTCGTGTCCTCGGCGCGGGTCTCGTAGTTGGCACCGTAGAGTTTCTGCACCGCAACAATGTCATCCAGCAACGGTGCCGAGGCGTAAGCCCCGCTGCCGCCCTTGCTGAAGTTCTGGTCAGTGTTGGCTTCGCTCCAATAACTCATCAGGCTGTAACCGCGAGTGTCTTCGGCGTACTTGGCGTCGGCGTAAGTCGGGCTGCCGTTGCCCGCGTTGTAGGCGCCAGGGTGCGACAGGCCGAGGGTGTGACCGATTTCATGCGTCAGGGTCTGGCGCCCGTAGTTGTTGGTGTCCGGGGTTTTGTTGACCTGATATTGATCGTTGATCAAGTACCACGATTGGCCATCATAGCTGCCGCCGCTCGGCAAATACGCGAACGCTGCGCCGCCGGTGCTGACGTCGTAATTGCCGAACGTCATGTGACCGTCGCCGCCCTTGCCCTCGGTGAAAGTGACGTTGGCGACGTCGGCCCAGGATTGCATGGCGAGCACCGCTTGAGCTTTTTGCTGGGCGCTGAATTCGCTGAAGTTGCCGAGTTTGGGGTTGTAGTTGGCCGGTTTGTCGGTCAGAAAGCTGTAGCTGAGGGAGATCTTGCCATCGGCATTTTTATCGCCCCACGACAGGCCCTTGCGCAGGATTTCGTCGGCGGCCTGATCGGCAGTGAACGAGGGTTTGCCGTTGACCAGCCCGACACCACGGTCATACAGGTGGCTGAACGTGTCCACGGCGGAGTAGGCGCTGCTGGCCTGGAAAGATGCTTGAGACATGAGTTACGTCCTTGTTGCAAAAGAGTCAGTGTCCGACAGACCACGGCGATCTCCTGGCGAGACCGTCCTGTCGCTCGCGTTTTTCTTTAAGGCGCGAAAAACCTGACACAGCCACCCACGCGGCGCTACTCAATTTCTCGATAGCGCCGGGCATGTCCCGTGAAAGCCCGTCATGTTCGGCAATCCTTTTTATCTGTATATCCATACAGATAAAAGTTGCCCCTGACGCTAACTCCGGCCATTCTGTGCGCCTGTTCGGACATTGATCGACGATGGTGGATATGCGGCTGTACCTCTGTGAAAAACCTTCCCAGGCCAAAGACATTGCGGCCGTACTCGGTGCAAAACGCCGGGGCGACGGCTGCTGGCTGGGAACAGACGTCACGGTGACCTGGTGCATCGGCCACTTGCTGGAAACGGCCCCGCCGGATGCCTACGACGCCCGCTACAAGCGTTGGGTGCTGGCGGATCTGCCGATCATCCCGGACAAGTGGAAAATGACCGTCAAGCCGCGTACCGCCAGCCAGTACAAAGCGGTAAAACGCTTGCTGGGCGAAGCCAGCGAGCTGATCATCGCCACCGACGCCGACCGTGAGGGCGAGATGATCGCCCGGGAACTGGTCGAGCATTGCCGCTATCGCGGGCCGATCCGCCGATTGTGGCTGTCAGCGCTGGATGAGGCATCAATCCGCAAGGCTTTGGCCGCGCTGAAACCGGGGGCCGAAACGTTCAGCCTGTATCACTCGGCGCTGGGTCGCTCGCGGGCAGACTGGCTGATTGGCATGAACATGAGCCGCCTGTTCACCCTGCTAGGCCGTCAGTCGGGCTATCAAGGTGTGTTGCCGGTCGGTCGGGTGCAAACGCCAACCTTGCGGTTGGTGGTGGATCGCGACCGCAGCATTGCCGATTTCGTACCGGTGCCGTTTTGGGCGATCGATGTGCAACTGCTGCACAACGGCACACCGTTTACCGCGCAATGGCGCGCCCCGTCGGATGTTTGTGATGATCAGGATCGCTGCCTGAATCAGGCGCTGGCGCAGCACGCCGCAGCTGCGATCAGGGGTGCAGCCAGTGCCCGGGTGGTGAAGTTGCGTACCGAGCGCATGCGCGAAGTGGCGCCCCTGCCCTTCGACCTCGGCACCTTGCAGGAAGTCTGCTCGAAGAAACTCGGCCTCGGCGCGCAGGAAACCCTCGACATCGCCCAGGCACTGTACGAAACCTACAAAGTCGTCACCTACCCACGCAGCGATTGCGGGTTTCTGCCGCTGAGCCAGCACAGTGAGGCGCCGGGGATTCTCGCGGCGTTGCGTCAGGCTGACCCAAGCCTTGAAGCGCTGCAGAGTTTTCTTGAACCTCAGCGAAAATCCCGGGCGTGGAACGACGCCAAAGTCAGCGCCCACCATGGCATCATTCCCACCGCTGCCGCGAAGAATCTGGAACGCCTGAGCGGCAAACACCGGGCGGTCTATACACTGATCCGCGCACGGTATCTGGCGCAGTTCCTGCCCAATCATGAATACGATCGCACCCAGGCTGATTTCGATTGCGGCGCTCAAGCGTTACGCGCCGTCGGCAAACAGATCATCGAGCCGGGCTGGAAACGCGCCTTACCCGAAGCGCTCGCGCCGGCCAAGGGGCGTGAGGCACCGGTGCCGCAAACCTTGCCAGCGTTATCTCAGGGCATCGAGTGCGCCGTTGCGAACGTGACGCTCAAGGATCTGTGGACACAACCACCCAAACCCTACACCGAGGGCGATTTGATCAAGGCGATGAAGAATGTCGCCAAACTGGTGGAAGATCCACTGCTCAAGCAGAAACTCAAGGACACCACGGGCATTGGTACTGAAGCCACCCGTGCGTCGATCATTCAGGGCTTGCTGGATCGCGGTTATCTGGTGAAAAACGGCAAGGCGCTGGCCGCCACACCCGCCGCGTTCAGCCTGATTGACGCCGTGCCCCGCGCCATTGCCGACCCCGGCACCACAGCGATTTGGGAACAAGCGCTGGACATGGTGCAGAGCGGCGAGATGAGTCTGGAAGAGTTCGTCACCAAACAGGCGGCATGGATGAGCAAACAAGTGACACGCTGCTCCCATCTGAGCCTGACCATCAGCGGCCCACCGCCCGCCGGCAAAGCTGCCACCCCCTGGAAGAAAAAGCGCAAATCGACGCGGAGCAACACCGCCGTCGCTACGAAACGCAAAGCAAAACCGGCAGCCAAAAAATAAAACACGCTACTGTTTCCGAGAGGCCCATCACTTTCAGGAACCCAAAGCATGCCCACCCTAGAACTGCACCCGGCCCAACGCGATGAACTCGAAACCCTCGAAAACCTGATGCAGTTCTACATGTACGACTTCAGCCAGTGGTTGCCGCTGAAACTCGCTGCACATGGCTTCTTCCCTATCCAATCGAAATCCGAATACTGGCGTCACCCGGCAACCCAACCGTTCCTGATACGGGTCGACGACGAACTCGCCGGCTTCGTGACCGTTGATAACGAAACACATATCGAGGGTGCCGAACACAACATCGGCTACTTCTTCCTCGCCCGGCGCTTTCGTGGCCAAGGCGTCGCGCAGTTTGTCGTCTCTGCCCTCTTGAGCCGCATCCCCGGTCAATGGCAAATTTTCCATATCGACGCCAACCTGCCGGCACAGCGCTTCTGGACCAAGCTGATCCCGGAATTGACCGGTGGCGCTTTCACCTTGCACCAGCGTGAAATGGACGGTTACCCGTGCACGTTCTACGCCCTTCACACACCTTTTTCCGTTGCCTGAACGGATCCTTTCTCATTCCAAAACTGCTTTGTCCGACAATATGTAGTGTCCAAAAATAAACACTACAAAACCGTTGACGGCATCGTTTTGCTTTTGCATGATGAAGACGTTCCCCGATCGGGAACATTTGGTAACACGCTTGAGCAAACTCGTCTGACCGCCGAGTTGTTTTTTCCGGATACACGCTGCCCACAAGGCAGATTGAAGAAGCTGACCTGGCCTGAACGTCCAGTACAAGGACGAGAAGCGCTGGCGAAAATTCTCAAGACGCTTGTGGTCGACCCTGAAAACGTCGGCAAGGGGCCTCCCGGTTTTCGCTGCTTCTCTTCGTTGTGACGCTATTGCGTAGCAGTTATTCAACACGACTACATGCAACAGATGCACGACCCCGTACTTCAAACGGGCGAGCGCTGACGTCCTGGTTTCGGTGCCAGGGATCAACTAACCGATGGGCTACCTGTATTAGCGAATCAACTTTGAAAGATCACCAAACTGGTCAAGGGGCAACATCATGAATCTGAACAACCAACCTACTATCGAAGAACTGGCTCGTATATTCGCTGCGCAAAAAGACAGCCACGACAGCCATATTCTGTGGATCAGCAAGTCGGGGCAGGTGCATATCGACTGCCTGTCGCCCCACGCTGGCGAAGAAGAGTTCGAGCAGAACAACCAGAACCTGTTGGCCCGCCTGAAGATGTACCGTCGCGGCCACGGCTATGTCGGCAAAAAAGCCGCAGCCGACAAGGACTTCATCGGTAATGTTCTGCAAACGCTGAAACAGGCGTGGGACGCGATGCAGAACAAGAACGAAGTTCGGGTGATTGATCGGTTCTGCTGATTTACAACTTCAATAAAAAGGGCCTGCTTCCAATAAGAAGCAGGCCCTTTTTATTGCGTTCCAGTTCAGAGCGGGGGCTCCAGGATTAGATTCATAAATGCCACCGCCGCCGCACTGTGATAGTTATTGCGCCGCCGCAACAACGCGGCCCCACGCTGCGGCGCTTCGCTCTCGACCCACAGCCTGCGCAATGCCCGATCGGACGTCGCAATCGCTTCCGGCAGCATCGTCGCCATCGGCGAATGCCGCACCACCTCCAGCAACGTACTCACCGAATTCACCTCAATGCGCACCTGCGGCGTGATCCCGTGCTGACGAAAATACTCATCGACCGACAAGCGCGTGATGAAATCCGACGCCAGCAAGGCGAAATCCAGCTGCGCGATATCGTCAGGCGTCAGCACTGAATCACTTTCATACAACGGATGCTCGCGCCCGACCATGACACCCAGGGTCTCGGTAAACGCCGGAATGCACTCGATGTCCGGGCTGCGTACCGGGGTGAACGCAATCGCAATGTCCAGCGAGTCATCCGCCAGACCGGCCTCGATGTCGTCCATCGACAACTCGAAGATTTCCAGATGAATCCCCGGATATCGCGCCGCGTAGTCGCGCACCAGCGGCCCGACCAGATACGCCATAAACGTTGGCGTCATCGCCAGGCGCAACGTACCGCGGGTCAGGTCCTTCACGTCATGCAGTGCGCGCTTGCCCGCCTCCAACTCCACCAGCACCCGACGCGCACATTCAATGTAAGCCTCGCCGGCATCGGTGGCTTTGACCGTACGTGAAGTTCGATCAAACAGGCTCACCCCCAGTGTTTCTTCCAGTTGGCGAATCTGCTGCGACAAGGTTGGCTGCGACACATGCAGCGCCTCGGCCGCGCGAGTGAAGCCGCCGTGATCGGCAACGGCCAGCAGGTAACGCAAATGTCGCAGCAGCATGTGGGAGCACCATCTATAGGCAGGGCTTATGCAAAGCATTGTATATCGGTCTTGGACGCTATGGATAAATCGGCAGAAAATCAATCCCACACAGCAAGCCAACCCCTGAAAGGAGTGACACCATGCAACAGTCCCACGCCTACAACGACACCAGCCTGGCCCTGACCACCCGCATTCTGGACATCAAGGCACGCAAGAATCTGTCGTGGCAGGATCTCGCCGACGGCACCGGCCTCAGCCTGGCGTACGTCACCGCCGCCCTGCTCGGCCAACATCCGCTGTCGGAAACCGCCGCCCAAGTGGTGGGCGACAAGCTTGAGCTGGACGCCGACGCTGTCGCGGCCCTGCAAATCATCCCGCTGCGTGGCAGCCTCAGCGGCGTGCCGACCGACCCGACCATCTATCGCTTCCATGAAATGATCCAGATCTACGGCACCACCCTCAAAGCACTGGTTCACGAGCAGTTCGGCGACGGCATCATCAGCGCAATCAACTTCAAACTCGACATCAAGAAAGTCGAAGACCCGGAAGGCGGCTCCCGCGCCGTGGTCACCCTGGACGGCAAGTTCCTGCCCCTGCGTCCGTTCTGATGTGCCCGGCCCGCACTTTGCGTGCGGGCCATCCGATCTCCCTTCAACGAGGACATGCACATGAAAGCCCTGATCGACGGTTTCCTGAAATTCCAGAACGAAGCCTTTCCGCAACGCACCGAACTGTTCAAACACCTGGCAACCACCCAGCAGCCCGGCACCTTGTTTATCACCTGCTCCGACAGCCGTGTAGTCCCGGAACTGCTGACCCAGCAAGAACCCGGCGAACTGTTCGTGATCCGCAACGCCGGCAATATCGTGCCGTCCTACAGTCCGCATCCGGGCGGGGTTTCGGCGACAGTGGAATATGCGGTGGCGGTGCTTGGTGTGACCGACATTGTGATCTGCGGCCATTCCGATTGCGGCGCGATGACGGCGATTGCCAAATGCAAATGCATGGATCATCTGCCGGCCGTCAGCGGTTGGTTGCAGCATGCCGAGTCAGCGAAAGTGGTGAACGAAGCCCGGCCACATGCCAATGACGCGGCAAAATTGAGTTCGATGGTGCGCGAAAACGTGATCGCGCAACTGGCGAATATCCAGACCCATCCGAGCGTGCGCCTGGCACAGGAGAAAGGCCTGCTGAATCTGCATGGTTGGGTGTATGACATCGAGACCGGCTCGATCGATGCGCTGTCCTCGGACCGCCGCACCTTTGTGCCGCTGGCCGAACAACCGGCTACTTGCGCCGTTCACGCAAACACCAGCGCAGCAGCCTGAATTACATTGCGCCCCTGTGGCGAGGGAGCCTGCTCCCCCACCACAGGTTCTTTCAGCGCTTTACACCCAGATCAATCTGGGTCATGCGGCTACGCACGGTAAACACACCATCGCCCGAAAGAATCGCACTGCGCGCAAACAACCGTCCGTTCTCCCAGTTCGAAAGCCCCAGCTCCGGCTTGTTCAGCGCGTACTGGCCATCGACCCAGCGGGTAATGCCATTACCCACGAACGGTGCGTTGACCGCGTTATAGAAGCGCTCCTGAACAGCGGCATCCTCACTGATCAACGACACGGTAAATTGCGGGCTATAGCGGTTGAACAATGCAATCGCCTGATCCAGATCGTCGACGATCATCAAGCTGACTTCCGGGGTTTCTTCCCATTCCCACTCGCGCCCCAAATCCGCCTGCGCCAACGGTTCAGCCAGTGCTTCGGTCTGATAACCCTCGGCACGATAGACCTCGACCGTCGCGTTCTGCCACTCGCCCGGCAGACAACGTTCGCTGCCCTCGACGATGTGCAATTTGCAGCCCTGGCCGCGTGCGGTACCGGCCTGCTGCAGCGCGTCGAGGAACAGCGGCACCAGTTCATCGGCACGTTCGCGCTGAATCAGGCAGACATTCAGGGTGTTGCAGACCTTGCGATCCAGCGAGTTGCGCACCACCGCCGCAAAGCGCTTTGCGTCAGCCTCACGATCGGCTATCAGCCATGCCCCCCCGGTGCCATGCAGGCTGACCGCCGTGCCCGCCTGCTGGGCAATGCTGCCCAATTGACTGACTGCACGTCCTGACCCACGAGCCACCGCCAACGACAGACGTCGATCAGCAAACATCGCCCAACCGGCGGCGTGATTGACACTCTCCACCAGCGACACCGCGCCCACGGGCAGACCGGCCGCAGCCAGCGCCGGGTTCAACGCGTGAGCAACAATGGCCTGCGCCGTGCCCAACGCATCGCTGCCGATACGCAGCACAGCGGTGTTGCCGGTGCGCAAGACGCCGGCGGCATCGGCGAACACATTCGGCCGACCTTCAAAGACGAAAGCGACGATACCCAGTGGCGAGACCACTTGCTCGACCTTCCAGCCATCGTGCTCGACGCTGCTGATGACTTTGCCGCGCGTCGGTGCGGCATCACGCCAGGCGCGCAGGCCGGCAATCATGTCGCGGCGCATGCGCTCATCGGCCAGCAAGCGTGTGGTGGAGCGCCCGCGAGCCTTCGCCCGTTCGATGTCGGCAAGGTTGGCTGCCTCGATCTGCGCCCAGCATTCAGGGGTTTGCAGGCGCTGTGCGAACAAATCGAAGAACTGACTGATCGCTTCGTCGCTGACCGCAGACAACGCGATAAAAGCCGCCGCCGCACGTTCAATCGCCACGGCGGCCGCTTGTTGATCGGCCACCGGAATCAGCAACAACTCGCCACTCACCTGCTCCACCAGCAGGTGGTCACCGGGCTGAAAGCGCGCGGCCAGTTCGGGGCTGACCACGGTGACGCGGTTACCAGCGAAAGGGATCGGCGTGCCAGCGACTAGACGTTCGAGCGCAAGAGACATGAAGCAGATTCACCATGCAGAGGGCGGCCGGAAAATGTAGCGGATTCTTCGCCGGAATAACACTCCCACAAGGTTTGCAGAGCCTGGCTAATCGGGTCAGAACACCGACCAGCCAATGCGCGAACTGAGCATCTCCAGCGCCGCCATGCCCGCCAGCGAATTACCGGCAGCATTCAATTCCGGCGACCACACGCAAACCGTGAACTGCCCAGGCACCACCGCGACAATCCCGCCGCCGACGCCACTCTTGCCCGGCAGGCCGACGCGATAGGCGAAGTTGCCCGCCTCGTCATACAAACCGCTGGTGGCCATGATCGAGTTAACCTGCTGGGTCTGGCGTCGCGTCAGAATCTGTTCGCCGCTGTGCTTGCAGTAGCCGTCATTGGCCAGAAAGCAAAAGGCCCGGGCCAGATCGATGCAGTTCATGCGCAGCGCGCAGTGGCTGAAGTAACTGCGCAACACTGATTCGACGTCGTTGTGGAAGTTGCCGAACGATTGCATCAGGTACGCCATTGCCGCGTTGCGTGCACGGTGCTGGTATTCAGAGTCGGCGACTTTGCCATCGATCATGATCTGCGGATTGCCCGACAGACGCCGGACGAAGTCACGCATCGACAAGGTCGGTGCGGCAAAGCGCGACTGGTTGATGTCGCAGATCACCAGCGCGCCGGCGTTGATGAACGGATTGCGCGGGCGACCGCGTTCGAATTCCAGCTGCACCAACGAGTTGAACGGCTGACCGGACGGCTCATGGCCCAGACGCTCCCAGATCGCCTCACCGGAATGTTCAATGGCCTGCACCAGGCTGAACACCTTGGAAATACTCTGCACCGAGAACAGCGTCTCGGCGTCGCCGGCGCAATACATCTCGCCGTCGTTACCGTACACAGCGATGCCCAACTGGTTGGGCGCCACGGTGCCGAGGGCAGGAATGTAGTCAGCCACTTTGCCCTGCCCGATCAGGGGCCGGACAGCATCAAGGATCTCGTTCAACAGCGCTTGCATGCCGGGTTCCGAAGTCTCGCCCCGTGGGATTGCGGGGACACTGAGGCTAGACGCTGGCGGCATGCATCGAATCACACCGGCAGGCATCATGCAGAATATTCTTGGCTCAATCGCACCCCTGGCAATCGGAGAGTCCCCGAAGGCTGCGACAGTTTGAGCTTCAGGCTAGCGCCGGCACACCGCTGTGGAAACGGAATTCGGCGTCCGGCGATTCGATCAGTTCCTGTTCGGCCGCACGCACCTTGTCGATCACCTGAGCCACATCCCTGGCCTCACCATACTGATAAGCCAGTTTCAGATACCCCTGAAAATGCCGGGCTTCGCTTTTCAACAGGCCGAAGTAAAACTTGCCGAGTTCTTCGTCCAAATGTGGCACCAGTGCTTCGAACCGCTCACAACTGCGCGCTTCGATGAATGCACCGACCACCAGCGTATCCACCAGTTTCACTGGCTCGTGGCTGCGCACCACTTTACGCAGGCCCGAGGCGTATCGGCCGGCATGCAGTTGACGCAACTCGATCTTGCGGCGTTTCATCAGGCGCATGACTTGCTCGTGGTGCACCAGTTCTTCCCGGGCCAGACGCGACATCATGTTGATCAGGTCGACGTGGGAGTGATACTTGGCAATCAGGCTCAGCGCGGTGCTGGCAGCCTTGAACTCGCAGTTCTTGTGGTCGATCAGCAGGGTTTCCTGATCGGCCAGTGCGGCCTGAACCCAGGCATCGGGTGTGCGGCAGCCAAGGAATTCGTGGATTTCGGGAAGGATCATGGGGCTCACGGTCAAGGTGTTCGAGCGAAGGGCGCCGATTATACCGGCCTGCCCGAAGACCACCAGCGGCTGGCGTTGATATGCATCAAGTCGCAGGTGCTGGCGCAGCAACTATAGTTGTGCAACGCCGTGCCCTTTACTCGCTGGAGACTCCGCTCATGCAAGCCATTCGCAGCATTCTGGTGGTCATCGAACCCGAACATTCGGAGAGCCTGGCGCTCAAGCGCGCCAAGTTGATCGCAGGTGTGACCCAGGCCCATCTGCACCTGCTGGTGTGCGACAAGAAGCACGACCATGCCGGCATGCTCGGCGTGCTCAAAGCCGCGCTGCTGGCGGACGGTTACAGCGTCACCACCGAACAGGCCTGGAACGAGAGCCTGCATGAAACCATCACCGACGTGCAGCAGGCCGAGGGTTGCGGGCTGGTGATCAAACAGCACTTCCCTGACAGCTCGTTGAAAAAAGCCCTGCTGACCCCGGCGGACTGGAAGCTGTTGCGCCACTGCCCGACCCCGGTGCTGCTGGTGAAAACCTCTACGCCCTGGAAAGACAGAGTCATTCTGGCGGCGGTCGATGTCGGCAATGCCGACGGTGAACACCGCCATCTGCATACCACGATCATTGATCATGGGTTTGATATTGCCAGCCTGGCCAAAGGGCATCTGCATGTGATCAGCGCCCATCCGTCGCCGATGCTGTCGGCAGCCGACCCGACCTTCCAGCTCAAATCGACAATCGAGGCGAAGTATCGCGAGCAATGCAGGGCGTTCCAGGCGGAGTTCGATGTCGATGACGAGCATCTGCACATCGAGGAAGGCCCAGCGGATGTGTTGATTCCGTTCATGGCGCACAAACTGCAAGCAGCCGTGACCGTAATCGGCACCGTGGCGCGTACCGGATTGTCAGGTGCGTTGATCGGCAATACGGCGGAGGTGGTGCTCGATACGCTGGAAAGCGATGTGTTGGTGCTCAAGCCGCAGGAGGTTGAGGATCATTTGCTGGAATTGGCGGTGAAGCATTAAGTTTTGCGGCGTCACACAGGGCCTCTTCGCGAGCAAGCCCGCTCCCACGGTTTGAAATGCATTCCCGTGTGGGAGCGGGCTTGCTCGCGAAACTTTTGACCTTCAGGCGCCAAACGCGTCTTTGAGAAAGCCCGGTGCGATGTAGCGCTGATAGTGCGCTTCCGATAACAGGAAGAATTCCCGATCAATGGCATCGCGCAGTTCCGGCAGGTTCCAGTCGCGAAACTCCGGCAGCAGCACCATCCCGTAGGCTTCCAGATTAATGATCACCCGCGCCCCTCGGGCAATCAGCTGATACGCCCAGCAATACTCGGACTGATGGGGCACAAAGCGGATCTTGCGCTGCTCCAGTTGCTGACGCAGACGCGCCGAATCAAAGATCTCGACCTTGGCCGCCATCACTTGTGACAGCAATTGCTCCAGACGCAGCCACACCGCACGTTTTTCCTCCTCGTTGTAACCATTCCAGTTGATCACTTCGTGATGGAAACGCTTGCAGCCACGGCACACCAGATCACCGTAAACAGTGGAGCAGAGGCCGACGCAGGGAGTCTTGATGGTCTGATTGGGCATAAGGTTGGCAAAGGCACTGAAACGCGGAACAGGTCGGCATGTTAGCCCTTTGTCTAACATTGATCACCCCTCAAACTTGAGGGCCTAACTTACCTTTAATTTTTTTTTGCCGTAGAATCAGCCAGCCTTTTAAGGCGCCAATGTCCGTTAGAAGCTGTTTTCAAAGCGTCACGAGCACAGTCGTTCCTTCAGAGCGGTGTTGGCGAAGGGTTTTTCCAGCGGGGAAAAACTCAACGCCAACCCTCATCAGCTCCCCGTTCTGCAGGCGTAAAACTTTGAAAGCAGCTTCTGTAAGGAATAGCCGGTAATTCTGGCCAAGCGACCCACAACGTCGCGAGGTGCATGAGTACGGCCATTTCGGGATGAGCGTCCCGGACACCCATTTGGGACCACTGATGAGGGTAATAACTGTGCTTGAAGCCTACCGCAAACATATCGAAGAGCGTGCAGCCCTGGGTATCGTTCCCCAGCCGCTTAACGCCGAACAAACAGCAGGCCTGGTCGAGCTGCTGAAGAACCCTCCGGCTGGCGAAGAAGAATTTCTCGTTGACCTGATCACCAATCGCATTCCACCTGGCGTGGACGAAGCGGCTTACGTTAAAGCCGGCTTCCTGTCTGCACTGGCCAAGGGCGAAGTTGCCTCCCCTCTGCTGGACAAAAAACGCGCTGTAGAACTGCTCGGCACCATGCAGGGCGGCTACAACATCGTGACCCTGGTTGACCTGCTGGACGACGCCGAACTGGCGCCCGTCGCTGCCGCGCAACTCAAGCACACCCTGCTGATGTTCGATGCGTTCCACGACGTGGCCGAAAAAGCCAAGAACGGCAATGCTCACGCCCAAGCCGTGCTGCAATCCTGGGCTGACGGCGAGTGGTTCAAGAACCGCCCGACCCTGGCCGACAAGATCAGCCTGCGCGTGTTCAAGGTCACCGGCGAAACCAACACCGACGACCTGTCCCCTGCCCCTGATGCCTGGTCGCGTCCAGACATCCCGCTGCACGCGCTGGCCATGCTGAAAATGGCTCGCGACGGCATCGTTCCTGATCAGCAGGGCGCCATCGGCCCGATGAAGCAGATCGAAGAAATGCGCGGTCAAGGCTTCCCGATCGCCTACGTCGGTGACGTGGTCGGTACCGGATCCTCGCGTAAATCGGCCACCAACTCGGTGCTGTGGTTCTTCGGTGACGACGTTCCTTACGTGCCGAACAAGCGCGCTGGCGGTTTCTGCTTCGGCAGCAAAATCGCTCCGATCTTCTACAACACCATGGAAGATGCCGGCGCACTGCCAATCGAGTTCGACGTCTCGAACATGAACATGGGCGACGTGATCGACCTGTACCCGCACGCCGGCAAAGTCTGCAAGCACGGTACCGACGAAGTCATCACCACCTTCGAAATGAAGACCCCTGTGCTGCTGGACGAAGTCCGTGCCGGCGGTCGTATTCCGCTGATCATCGGCCGCGGCCTGACCGAGAAGGCGCGCGCCGAACTGGGTCTGCCTGCGTTCGACCTGTTCAAGAAGCCTGAAGCACCGGCTGAAAGCACCAAGGGCTTCACCCTGGCGCAGAAAATGGTCGGCAAGGCTTGCGGTCTGGCAGAAGGCCAAGGCGTTCGTCCTGGCACCTACTGCGAACCGAAGATGACCACCGTCGGCTCTCAGGACACCACCGGTCCAATGACCCGTGACGAACTGAAAGACCTGGCATGCCTGGGCTTCTCCGCTGATCTGGTGATGCAGTCCTTCTGCCACACCGCGGCTTATCCAAAGCCGATCGACGTGACCACCCACCACACCCTGCCTGACTTCATCATGACCCGTGGCGGCGTTTCCCTGCGTCCGGGCGACGGCATCATCCACTCGTGGCTCAACCGCATGCTGCTGCCGGACACCGTCGGTACCGGTGGTGACTCGCACACCCGTTTCCCGATGGGCATCTCGTTCCCGGCCGGTTCCGGTCTGGTCGCGTTCGCCGCTGCCACCGGCGTCATGCCGCTGGACATGCCGGAATCGATCCTGGTGCGCTTCAAAGGCAAAATGAAGCCTGGCATCACCCTGCGTGACCTGGTTCATGCCATTCCTTACTTCGCCATTCAGAACGGTCTGCTGACCGTCGAGAAGAAAGGCAAGAAGAACGCCTTCTCCGGACGCATCCTGGAAATCGAAGGCCTGGAAGGTCTGACGCTGGAACAGGCTTTCGAGCTGTCCGACGCCTCGGCCGAACGTTCGGCTGCCGGTTGCACCATCAAGCTGTCGAAAGAGTCGATCACCGAGTACCTGAACTCCAACATCACCCTGCTGCGCTGGATGATCGGCGAAGGCTACGGCGATGCACGTACCCTGGAACGTCGCGCGCAAGCAATGGAAGCCTGGGTTGCCAACCCTGAGCTGATGGAAGCCGATGCCGACGCCGAATACGCCGAAGTCATCGAAATCGATCTGGCCGACGTCAACGAGCCTGTGCTCTGCGCGCCGAACGATCCGGACGACGCCCGTCTGCTGTCCAGCGTTGCTGGCGAGAAGATCGACGAAGTGTTCATCGGTTCGTGCATGACCAACATCGGTCACTTCCGCGCTGCCGGTAAACTGCTGGACCAGGTCAAGGGTCAGCTGCCAACCCGTCTGTGGCTGTCGCCGCCGACCAAAATGGACGCTCACCAACTGACCGAAGAAGGCTACTACGGCATCTACGGCAAGGCTGGTGCTCGCATGGAAATGCCAGGCTGCTCGCTGTGCATGGGTAACCAGGCACGCGTTGAGCCGAACAGCACCGTGGTGTCGACCTCCACCCGTAACTTCCCGAACCGTCTGGGCGACGGCGCGAACGTCTACCTGGCTTCGGCCGAGCTGGCGTCCGTTGCTTCGATCCTGGGTCGCCTGCCGACCGTCGAGGAGTACATGGAATACGCTGGCAAGATCGACAGCATGGCGGCCGATATCTACCGCTACCTGTCCTTCGACCAGATTGCCGAGTTCCGTGAAGCGGCTGCGAACGCCAACATCCCGGTCGTTCAAGCCTAACGCTGCAACGCAATGAAAAACGCCGCCCATCGTGAGATGAGCGGCGTTTTTTTATACCCCAAACAATCGGACTCAAATTACCTGTGGGATTGGGCTTGCTGGACAGCGCCATCGACACTTAGCCCGCTGAGAATCACGTCATTGGCAGAAACCTCCGGCAGCTTCGCCAAGGCACTCTTGGCCTCATGTTTGAGCCGCGCCAGGATCAGTCGCTTACCCTCCTGATCCACCCGCAGAAAAAACTCCTGCATGGCCTCGATGCTGGTGCCATCCAGGTTGGGCGTTTCCTCCAGGCTGAGGATCACCGTGTGCACCGGCACCGGCGAATGGCGGACCAAATGCAACGCCGCGCCGAGAATCCGTTCGACATTGGCAAAGAACAACGCCTCACTGGGCCGCACAATCAACACACCCGACTCCGCTGTCGCGCTCGGATGACGCTGCAAGTCGACGAAATCATGCCCGCCGTCAATCCGCCCCAGTACCTGAATATCCGCCGCCGACATCTGCTTGAGCATCAGCAATACACTGATTGCCACCGACACCAGCAAACCATCCAGCACGCCCAATACCAGCACCGCGCCCACAGCACAGAGCACCAATACCCGATCCCGGCGCCAAATGAAGTAGCGCCCCAGCGGCTGCAAGCTCAAGCCTCTGCCCAGCGCATGCATGACGATGGCGGCAAGAATCGGCTCCGGCGTCAGGGCGATCCATGGCAACACCGTCAGCACGATCAGCAACACCACCATCGCCGCAACCCCACCCGCCCAGCGTGAAGTCGCACCCGCCGCCTCATTCGCCGATGTCGCCGAATACCCTGCCCCTGCCGGCATGCCATGAAACAACCCGGACAACAGGTTCGACGCCCCCAATGCCAGCAGATCGCGATTGGAAGTCACCCGGTCGCCATGCTTGAGCGCAAACGAACTGATCGAGCCGAAAGACTCCGCATACAGAATCATCACCAGCGCAAACCCCACCTCCCCCAACCGCAGCCAATCAGCAAATGGCAGCACTGGCAGAGTCGGCACTTCCAGGCTCAGATCGATGAGTCCGATCATCTTCACGCCATAGGCCGGCAGGTTCAGCCATTGCCCGGCCACAATGCCGATCACCACCACCAGCAAGCCACCCGGCCCCCGTGGAAAGCGTGAGAACAGCCCCAGCAACACCAGCGCCACAGCGGCGACGCCCGCCGCCGGCCAGTTCCATTGCGGCAGTTGCTCCAGCAGTTGCGGGGCGAAGCGCACCAGATTGGCGTCGCTCAGATGCACACCGACGACGCTGGCAACCTGTTTGAGAATGATCGTCAGCGCCAGACCAAAGGCAAAGCCGCGCAACACCGGTTTGGCGATAAATGCAGTGACGCTGCCGAAACGAAAGATCCCCGCCAGCAAAAACAGCGCCCCGGTGACCAGCACCAAGCCGACCGCCAAGGTCGAGCGTAATTGCGGATCACCCTGAGCCAGCGTCGCCGTCGCCGCCGCCAGCACCGCCGAGGATGACGAGGTGGCCGAAACAATCGCAAAACGGCTGGTGCCGAACAACCCGTAACAGAGCAAACCGGCAAACAGCGCGATGACTCCGGCCTGCGGCGCCAGCGCGGCGATGGTCGAATACGCGACGGCTTCAGGCAACAGCAGCCCGGCAATCGACAGGCCGGCGAGTACGTCCTGCCAGCGGTGGGTGGGTTCAACAGGTTGCGGGGCGCTCGACAATCCACTGTCTCCAGACGAAAAAAAGCCGCTGTGCGCATCACGCACAGCGGCCACTGTAGCTGAGTATCCGGCGCTTTGGCCTACGCCGTCAGCGAATAAATCAACGCCGAAATCGCCACCAGCCCCACAGCCGTGACAAACACGTTCGACGCCTGCCCACGATAGCGCGCCATCGCCGGCACTTTACGAATCGCGTACATCGGCATCAAAAACAGAATGGCCGCAATCACCGGGCCGCCGATGGTTTCAATCATGCCCAGAATGCTCGGGTTCAGCGTCGCCACGATCCAGCAGATGACCAGCATGAACGCCGCCACAATGCGATCCAGCGCTTTCGCCCCCGGACGCTTGCCGCTCTTGACGATCAGACCTTTCAGACCTTCGCTGGCACCGATGTAATGACCGAGGAACGACTTGGAAATCGCCACAAATGCAATCAACGGCGCCGCGAAGGCGATGGTCGGGTTGCTGAAGTGGTTGGCCAGGTACGACAGGATCGACAGGTTCTGCGCCTTCGCTTCAGCCAGTTGCGCGGGCGACAGCGTCAGCACGCAACTGAACACGAAGAACAGCACCATCAGCACCATCAACGCATGAGCGCGGGACAGGATCTGCGAACTGCGCTCTTGTGCGTGAACGCCGTAACGACGCTTCTGATCGACCGCAAACGCGGAAATGATCGGCGAGTGGTTGAACGAGAACACCATCACCGGAATGGCCAGCCACAGCGTATGCAGCAACGCGGATGGCGCCGGTACGTGCGAAGCGGTGGCGAGGATGCCGCCATTCCAGTGCGGGATCAGGTACACCGCCAGAAACAGCAGCGCGACGATAAACGGGTAAACCATCAGGCTCATCGCCTTGACGATCGCCTGCTCGCCGCAACGTACCACCGCCAGCAGACCGAGGATCAGCACAAACGACAAAATCACCCGCGGTGGCGGCGTAATGTGCAGTTGGTGTTCGAGGAAACTGGCAACCGTGTTGGTCAGGCCCACGCTGTAGATCAGCAGAATCGGGAAAATGGCGAAAAAGTACAGCAATGTGATCAGCGCCCCGGCCTTAATGCCGAAATGCTGCTCGACCACTTCAGTGATGTCGGCGCCTTCGCGACCGGAGAGCACAAAACGGGTCAGGCCACGGTGTGCGTAGAACGTCATCGGGAACGCCAGCAGCGCGAGGATCACCAGCGGCCAGAAGCCGCCCAGCCCCGCATTGATTGGCAAAAACAGGGTACCGGCGCCAATCGCCGTCCCAAACAGTCCCAACATCCAGGTGGTGTCCTGGCGACTCCAGCTCGACAGCTCGGCTGGTGCTGCTTCATAGCGTTCGTTGACGCTATTGGCCTGCTCATTCATCCGGTCGGATCTCCGCATTCCGGTCACTTGCCACTCGGTCAGGACGCGTCGGAAAAAACCGACAGACATGCTCCGGCCAAAACAGGGGCGCGATTCTCCGTGATAAATCAACAGAAGCAAAGACTTAGCTGAGCAATGGTTGTGCGGATCAGATTATTGAATGTCGCTTTTGGCAAAATATATGTCGGCCATGGAAAGGTTAACTGTCGTTTTTAGGCATGTTTCAGTGCCACATGTGACCGAAAAAACTTGATCAGACCGATCGACCCAATATGAATCCAAGTGAAATGCAAAACTGGCCTTCCTTGGCTGTTGGCAGTGGCTGCTCAGACTGCATTGAGTCCTCATGATTTCGCGCTCATCGCTTGCCGGAAAGCGGATGGATCCGAGGGTTTCGCAGGCAAAATCCGGGAGTCGAGCAGGCCGCCTCATACAACGCAATGACAGAGACTGCGGCGAGGCGAATGACCCCGCCGCAGCGTTTGGCTTATTCCGCGGGCACCAGATTATCGAGCACCTGATTGACCGCCAGTTCCGCCAGCATCACGTTCTGGGCGATGCCTAATGCGGTCTGGCGATGGGTGCCTTCCAGCAGGGCGGCGAAGTTGTTGAGCATGACGTTGGCCGAACCGAGGGTTTCGCTCGCATCGGCCAGCAGGGGTTCGTTGCCGGCGGCGGGGTTGGCCATGTACAGGCGATTGGGTGCGTAAGGCGCGGCCATGACTTTGGCGGCTGGCGGATCCAGGTAGTGGTCGAGGGCGCGCTCGGCGGCTTCGTGGAATTTCTTGGAGCCAGGGGATTCGTAGGGGGATGCCGGATCGGGATTCGGCGGGTTTGGCGTTACCTTGAACATTGAGAACTTACCTCCGGTAATGCCGCCTCCCCTCTCGCCGCTAAGCAAAAGGGTGGCGGCTATGCGCAAGTTAGCGGACCGGTAAGTTCTCGAAACCCGGCGCACCCGAAGGTGCCATGCGCACAGCCACCATCAAGCGCAGGCATATGCCCGTCTAGATAAGACTTATGCAACCGAGAACAAACCGGGCCGCTAAGCCCGATCACTGGAAATCAGTGATGCGAACCAAGTTACCGACCGCCCTCCAGGCGCACAAGCCGGCGGATTCTGGCGCACGCGTAGGCAACGACGCAAGAATTTGTGGGCATTGGCACGTAACTGCGGATGTCTTTAAACGGAAGCCAAGAATCACGTTTATCAGCTACAAATGCTGACGAAATATCTGACAGATTGCAGGTAAGCAACGTGCGACTCAGGTTTGAAACCACGAGTTCATGTGTGTGGGGGGGGGGGTAAAGGCCGCCGACCGCTAATTGACAACTGTGGGAACTGACCGTCTGGCTCAAACACGATCAGTCGCCAACCTTGAGCGCACTGGATAGCCGGTGTGCTGCGGCCCTTGCTTCTTGCGCGAAGCCGTCCAGAATCAAAGCACCCATGCTTGAATGTCGACCATTGCCATGCTGCCTTGCTATCAGCACTCTGAAACTCATTTGATGCCCTCGACACCGACGATCACAGGAGCCGCGCAATGCCCGCATCCGTTCTGGTACTGGTTGAAACCATCAATGACTATTTGCCGATTCTTGAACATCAGGGCTTCCACCTGATTCTGGCGCCGACACCCGCCGAACGCGCTCAAGCGATCGCCACCCATGGCAGCCGCATCGACGCTGTGCTCACCCGTGGCCCCTTAGGCCTGACCGCCGACGAAATCGCCGCCCTGCCCGCGCTGAAAATCATCACGGTGATTGGTGCCGGCTACGAACACGTCGACTTGCAAGCTGCCAGTGATCGCGGGATCACTGTGACCAATGGCGCCGGGGTCAACGCCTCGTCGGTGGCTGATCACGCGATGGCCATGCTGCTGGCGTTGGTGCGTGACATTCCACGTTGCGATGCGGCCGTGCGTCGGGGTGAATGGCCGAAGATCATGCGTCCGTCGCTGGCCGGCAAACATTTGGGGATTCTCGGCTTGGGATCTGTGGGCATGGCGATTGCCAAACGCGCAGGCCTGGGCTTCGACATGCCGATCAGCTATCACAGCCGTCAGGTACGCAATGACGTGCCTTACGCGTTCTGCTCGACGCCGACCGAATTGGCTCGGGCGTCGGACTTTCTCATCGTCGCCACACCCGGCGGCATCGGCACTCAGCACCTGGTAACCCGCCCGGTACTTGATGCGCTGGGGCCCAAAGGTTTCATCGTCAATATTGCGCGGGCGAGTGTGATCGCCACCGCGGACCTGATCACGGCCCTTGAACAACGCCGAATCGCCGGTGCCGCGCTGGATGTATTCGACCACGAACCACAAGTGCCGGAGGCGCTGAAAGCCCTCAGCAATGTGCTGCTCACGCCACACGTCGCCGGTCTGTCACCGGAAGCCATTCGAGGTACCGTCGAGTTGGTGGGCAAAAACCTCGTGGCGTTTTTTTCAGGCCAACCGGTACTCACACCGATTCAACTGCCGTCGAGAACCGACAATCAGCGCGTGCACTAAAGCACCCCGAGCAACGTCCATAAACGTCGTGACTCGGCATCTGCCGAGATCAACTCGCCAAGCAGCTCGCTCAGCGGTTTGTTGCCCCACTCGACTCCACGCCGGATGAGATACGGCACCGGGCTATGGGGCTCGGTGCGCGCCAGGTATTCGGCGATCAGCAGCAATTGGCGGTAGGCCTCTTCGCGGCTGGCCGGTTCGCTAAACACCTGAGCCACTGGGGTTTCTTCAGTCGATGGCGCCACGGCGGCGGGTACGTCGGGCATTGGCGCGGACGACGCCGGTTGTTGTGGGTGCATGGCGATAAACTCCTGAACCAGCTTCAGCAGCGCTTCAATGATGTCCTGCAACGGGCGTAACCCCGGGCCCTGATCGCCCAGATAAGCCTCGCTCCAGGTGTCGAGCCGTTGCAGGTGTTGCAGGCTCAGCAGCAGATTGCCTTGGGTGCGTAGCCAGAACGCCAGCGGCGTAACGCGGATCTGATCGTTGAGTTTCTTCTGTTCATTGCTCGCGGTTTGCGCCGATGTCTTGGCATTCTTGCTGTCGTTGGCCTGCACCTGCTGAACCTGCAAACGCCGCCAGACTTCAAGGGTATAGGCCTCGAAATCGCTGTTGCGACTGCCGAACAGCGGCACCCGGGTGAGCAACACCTCGCTGTATCGACGCACCAGCCATTCCAGAGGAATAACCCGCCATGACTGGTCGCCGTCCTCGGCTTGCGGGTGCAACTGGTCGGGAAAACGCTCACACAAACCGGCAATCAGCGCCAGGCTACCGGGTAAACCGTCCAGCGCCTGTTGGTGCAGCCACGCTTCGCCGAGCCAGGCGCTGAGCATCAGGTCCTTGCTGCGTTCCAGCAACAACGTGGTCGTGAGCTTTTCGACTTGCGGCCAGTTCGCCCGCTTCAGCGTCGACTGCCACACGCCGGTCGGCAGGCTGGCGTCGTCTTCGCGGCGCAGGTCGCGCAACTGGTCGAACTCGCGTTCATAGCGCAGATCGACGCCGCACGGCGCTTCTGCGCTGATCGGCGCAAGCAACTGATCAATCAGATCCGGCAACGGGGTCGATGGCAGATTCACAATCCCTCCTTCTGCGATTCAATGGCGGCCGTCGTCGTGCCGATGAACTGAAACGGTGAGTGCGGTGCGCGCGTGGGCAACGGTGCAATCGACAGCGGCAGTTTCGAGCCCTGACTCATCAACGACAGGCGCACGTACATCCGTGCGAATTCACTGGTAACGCTGTCGGGCGCCCCGGTCACCGGCAAACGCAGGGCCAGCGGGAAATCGGTGTAATCCATGCTCGGCTGGCGCTGCACCGAGAAATGCGCACGCATCAGGCGCAGCAGCGACCACGGCCCGCCGTACTCCCAGCCTGCCTCCAGATCGCGCACCACCAGGTTCGGTTGCAGCGGATCGTTGACCGGACGTTCCTTGCCGTTACGCGCCCAGCGCAGGGTCAGGCGAATAGGCTGGCCAACCCTCCAGCGCAGATTCGGCTCTTCGGCTGCCGGGTAGTTGATCTCCTGACGGCCGGCGAGCAGGCTCCAGGCAATCACCTTATCGGCGCCCTTTTCATCATCGCGATCGGTACGCCAACGCACGTCCAGTTCAACGCCGAGAATGCCGCTCTTGTCGCGCACGAACAGCGGCTTGAGCCAGACGCTCGCCTGCTTCAGGCGATTGAGAAAATCTTCCGCCGCCAGCCGTTCCGGTGTCTGGCTCAGGACCAGTCCGGCCTGCGCCACCGGCAAGCGTTTGTCGATGATGTCGAGGAAATACTGAACCCGTGCCGGGTCGGCATCCTGCGCTTGCACGCCATTGGCGAAGGGAAAGCGATCGGCCAGGTATTGATTGAAATAGTTGGCCAGTTCATTCCACGCCGCTGCGGCCTGTTGCTGTTGCAGGGACTGGCAACGCTGCATGGCTGACTGTTGCAGTTCCACGGCACGCATCGCCAGCGTGCTGCGTCCGGGAGCAACATTGGCGGTCTGTAATACGTGTTCGCACGAGGCGGTATCCATCTCGATGAAATCGCGGCTGACCAGTTGCTCGATCTGCGCCGGTGAGCTGGCCGGGTTCGAATCCTTGTACTTGAGCAAGTCGTCGTTGAGCGCGCTGAACTGTGTCACCCGCTCGTAATCCAGCGCCGACAGACTGCCCTGTTGAGTCATCAGCCATTGCAACGCCGAGGTGCGCCGTTCGGTGATGCCGAGCATGGTGTTGAACTGCTGCTTGAGGCTCAGTTTCAAGTCCTGCACATCACTGGCGCCGTACAGTTGCAGACCGAGGTTTTTCGAGCCGTCCCACTGACTGACTTCAGTGCGCCCGCCAAACAGCGGCTGGTCGCTGATTTCATTCAGGCCACTGACAATCTGCGCCATCGCCCGACGGTTCAACCCGCCTTGCAAACGTGCCGCCAGATCACTGCGACGCAGTTCCACAAAGGCTTTTTGCAGGGCCATGGCCTGCTCGGCGCGCACGTTGAACACTGCGTACGATTGAGTCCGGTCGTCGTGATCCCTGAGGCTGAGCCACATCGCCTGGGCGGCGGCGTTTTCGGCGGCTTGCAACACCGCCCCGCGATAGGCCGGCGGGATCCGGGGCAGCTCTTCAGCCACGTAACTTTTGTAACTGGCGAAATAGCTCAACGACAGGTTGAAGTCATCGCCGTCCACGGTCTGGCCTTGCATCCCCCCATCGTCTTGATTGGCGCGCAAGGCAACGGCCAGAAAATCGCGTTTGAATAGCGACTGCAGGGCGTTATCGAGTTTGATCACGTGTTCCTGCAGCGCCAGTTGTCCACTGCCTTGCTGCACCAGCAAGTTGTCCCGTGAACCTGCGCGGGCGATCCATTGGTCACGAAAACTCTGCTGCAATTTGCTGGCCTGGTTTTCCAGTTGTTGCTCCACGGTTGGCCCCAGCAATGAACTCTTGTGCACCTTGTCGAGAAAAGCGCGATAGCCGGGCACCAGTTCCTGGCCCTTGCCGCGTCCCCACGCCGCGTTGGTCATGGAAATCGCTGCTTGCAGGCCATCAATCAGTGCGCGCAGTTCTTCCAGTTCACCGAGGCTGTTGCCGCTGCCGGCCTCCAGTTGTTCCAGGTGCAACTTGAGGTAACCGGCCTTGCTGACAAAGTTGTCGGCAAGGAAATACTGATTGAGCCAGAGTTCCATCAACCCGTTGAAGTTGCTCAGTATCAGCGGCTGCTCGACGCTCAAATCCAACGCCTGCAAATTGCCGCCATCACCCGCCGCCAACAACCGGTTGTAATACGCGGCATGGGGCAATGTCGCGGCATTGAGGTTCAGTGATAGAGCGCTGTTGCTCAGTTGCACCAGATCGTCCAGCGGTGCCCGCTGATTGTTCTGCACTTCGCCAAACAATTGGTTCTGCTGCTCCAGACGTAATGCCCGGTCCACCAGATCCGTGGCCTTTTGATAGTTTTTCCACTGCGCCGGGTCTTCACTTTCAATGCTGCTGCGCCGATCAGTGGCGCGGATCGTTTTGATTTTCGCCAGTTCAGCGACCAGCAGTTCATGCAGCGGCACGAGCATTTGACCCTGAGCTGAGCGGAACAGCTCCTGCTCAAGCAGGGTGTCCAGGGATGAAAACCAAGAGGACGGAAATGCCAGCGAAACGTAGCGCCATTGCGGTGCTCGCTCCAGCACCCGCCAGAAACCCTGCACATTGCGCCGGGTCGGTTCAATCCGATGCGCCTCATCGGTGACCGCCACGTAACTCTTTTGCGCGCCCTGCATCAGCCGCGCCAGTTCGTGGGCATCCTTGACCGACTGGTGCCAGACCCACAGCATCGCTACCGCCCAGACCACTGCGACCACCAACGCCACCCCGGCTGTCAGCCGCTGCCAACGCTGACGCAAACGCAACAGACGCGGCACGCCTTGGGCCAGTCCGTGTTCGCCGACCAGACGCTGACGCCACAACTGGCGCACGAACACGCTCTGCTGCAAGCCGCTGTCATCGGCGCAAAAGCCGTCCTTGGCGTCCTCTGAAGCTTCATTGGCGGTGAAATACACACCGCGAAAACACGGCGCTTCGCCCTGCGCGTTGCCCTGAAAAACCGGTTCGAGCACGCTCTGAAGTCCACGGCGCAACGTCTCCAGACGCTCCGGCAAGGCGTACAGGTCGGCGCTCAACTGCCCCGACAACGTGCCGATTTCGATCACGGCTTCGGCCATGGCGCGGTGGATTCGATCCAGCGACTGATCACTCCACTGCCCTTGCCACACGGCATCGCGCGCGTAGGGCGACGACCAGCCCAAGGTGCGTTCACGGGCCTCCTCGGGCAAGGCGCTGATCAGTTCCTGAAACCCCGGCAACTCTTCCAGTCCCGTGACGATCACGTACACCGGCACGCTCAAGCCAAAGCGTTGCAGCAGATCGATAAAACGTCGGCGTGCGGCCAGACCAAGGCTGGCAGCCTGCTCAAGATTGCTCAGGTGGCTGACCGGCACCGTCCAGATCACGCCGTCCAGCGGCCGCTTGCTGCGCATACGCAGGATCAACCCAAGCAGTCGCCACCAGCCACCGCGCTGCAAATGCATGCCGTCGTCCGGCAGAAACAATGCCTGCGGCACCACCAGCACAGCGCCTTCGGGGTCCGACCACCAGCGGCCAAACCACGCCGGTTTATCGGTCGGCTGCAATCGCCACTCGGTGACCAATTGCGTGCCTTGAGTTTCATCGCCGAGCATCAACATCCACGGCATCTGATAACGATCGTGACTGCCCTGCTCCTGCTCCATATGGCGCACGGACGCATAAAAACTGCGGATAGCCGCGCCGCTCTGGGTCCGTAGCCACCACACGGCCACGGCGATGATGACCAGCAACAGCAGCAGCGCGACGACCCACGCGACAATCGTCAGGGGGCTCATGAGTCTTGCTCCGGCGCGGCCACTGAATCGGTCATTTGCAGCACCGGATCGAGCTCGGAACGAATGTCACGCCACAGGAACTGGCCAAGTCCGGTCAGCAGCAACACCATCGCGAGAATACCCAACGCCAGACGAAAGCCGTCCGGCAGCGCGGTGCGCACGGGCAACTGCAACGGCGCCACCAGTGAAGGTTGCACCAGTCGCTGGCTGACATCGTCATACGTGGCTTCGTCCTGCCAGGCAAAGTTGAACAGGGCCAGCCGCCATTTCTCCCGTTGCGCCTGAGCGTGCTCACCGCGCAGACGCCCGTGGAAACCGAGAATCAAGCACTGCAAGTACACGTTGGCCAGATCGCGGGTGGTCGGTTGTTGTTCATCGAGAAGGGTTTGAATGGCCGCCGGCACTTGCTCGCCCGCCTGACGGCTGGCGTACAACCGCGACTCCAGCGGTTTTTCCTGCCACGCCGCTTGCCCCGGCCACGGCGTAAACAACAGGGTTTCATCGACCAGTGCAACAAACGCGTAAACCAGTGCCTTGACCTGATCCGTCGCCGAATCACCGACCCGCGAATACGCCGTGCGCCAGAGCCGTTGCGAAGCCTGCGTCGACAGCTCGACCACCGTCTCCACCAGCGCCGCTTCGTCGTCGCTGTCCTTGGGCAATTGCACCCAATCCTGTTGCCATTGCTGCCACGTCTGCCGGAACGCGCTGCTCAACGGTGCGTCCTGCAACCCCAGGCTTGCGGCACTTCCTTGCGACATACGGCGTTCCTTGTGTGATCAGGCACTTTCACTGTTCTGGGCGACAAACAGCACCACTTGCCATGGACTGCTGGTCAGCTTCGCGGCGGGGGCGGCGATCACCAGCGGCAGTTGCGCGTCGAACCACGCGCCTTCGGCGGTGATGACAAACAGGCGCGTGTCCTCGCCCACGCTGTAGGCCACCTGCTCGCTGCGGTTCATCACTTGATGGGGCAGACCGCTCATGCGCTGGCGACCGAGCAGCGAGATGTGTGGTGCCGAGGCGATGATCGCGCCGCGCAACCAGTCAATCGCGGCTTGCTCGCTGGCGCCGTTTGGCATGCGCAAGCCAATGACCAGACGCTGGCTCGGTTGCTCATCGGGCAACTGAATGGAAAAACTCTGCTCGCTGCGTTCGAACGGCAGGCTGCGATAGCCGGCGCGGATCAGTTCGAGGGTGGTTTCCAGCCACTGAAGCACCGCGTCGTAACCACGCTGCAATTCGAGAAAATCCAGCGGCGCAAACGCCGGCACACCGGCCAGCGGATCAAGCGCCGACCATGCACCGGCCATTCCGAGCAGTTGCACATAGAGCCTTTGCGGCTGGGCAATGCGGCTGTTCAGTGAACCTTCGACTTCCGGCAGGCGTGCCCATAGCGCGGTCAACTGCCGACGGATTTCCAGCGCATCATCCTGATTGCCGGCCTGTTGCGCCTGACGCAAGCGCCCGCCCAGAAACAGACACTTCTCCCGAGCCCGCGCGCAGAGCCCGGCGATGCGTCGACCGAGCACAGATTCGGGCAACAGGTTCGGCGTTGGCGGCGTATAACCCAGCGCCAGGAAGCCTCCGCCCTCCTTGCGGATTTTCAGCAGCGGCAGGCAGATCGAGTCGGCTTTGTTCAGTTGTGTGCACAGGCGTGGATTGGGTCGCCACACCGTGATCGATTCAGGGAATTGGCCGCTGGTGAGATCCGGCAGCGCCTCGCCGACGACCGATTGCAAACGGCCCTTGAGCGGCAGCAATTGTCCGGCGCGCCACATCGGGCTGATCGCCAGGAACACAGTGACGGTGGCGTCGTCAGTGGCGTTGATCGCCGCGCTGACATCCAGTTCCAGCACTGGGCCCACACCCGCCTGCACATCCACCGGCAAGCCGTCGGGCATCGTCCCTTGCAGCGACACCACCCGCACCACGCCGGCGCTCAGTGCCGACGGGTCAAACTCCATGTGGCTGACGCCCCAGAACCACGGGTTACACGCATGCGCCAGATGCGCGCCGAGTGCTTCGGCCCGCAGCCCCTGCAACTGAAAATGCTGCGGCAGCAATTGCATGCCTTCATGCCAGCAAACCGCGTCAGGTAGCAAACTCATACGACTCCCTTCGACCTCGCCGCGATCCGGCGGCGGGCGGTGTGTTTCAGTTTTCCTGACTGACCAGGCTCATCTCGCGACTGTCGAACTTCAGCCACGCTCGACGCTGATCATCGAGGCGCAAGCGGTGCGCTCCGGGAGTGTTATAGCTGGCGAAGACCAAAAGTCCAGCCGCCTTCTTGCCCCCCAGCGGGAAGGGTTGGTGGTCGATAAATTGCCCCGGCACCAACTCCAGCCCCCACACACTCATCAACTGACGATAGTCGCGCTGGTACTGTTCGCGCTCGGCAAACCACTGACTGGCGCTGATACCGGACAGTTGTTTGAGCAGATCAGGGTCGTTGACGGCGATGAAATCCACGGCAATCGGCGTGTCGTCGTTGGCCTTGGGGGCTACGTCGAGGGTCAGGCTGTCGAGGTCCACCGTCGGCTCGAAGAAAGAACAGCCCGTCAGAAGCACCAACCAAAACGCTACAAAAAATCGTCCGCACAAAATGAATTTTCCTTTTCTCGGCCGTGTCCAAAAATGTTTTTGCTTGCATTTTTATAGACCTGTTCTAGCGTCTTGGGTAGTTCGGTTCCTACAGCCGAATCCAAGAAGGTTTGTCAAAGGAACGACAGCTCATCTGCCACCCTTTCTAACCTACGGTCCAGCAAGGGAAAGCGATGAACGGGCCCCCCCGATGCATTGCGCCCGCTCATCGCATCGGAGTCCGCCGACATGGCAGAAAGTACTCAGCACAAGCTCGACCGGGTGCGCCCGCCCCGAGTGCAAATCACTTACGACGTCGAAATCGGCAACGCCATCGAGAAAAAGGAATTGCCATTGGTGGTCGGCATCCTCGCCGACCTCTCGGGCAAACCCCTTGAACCATTGGCGAAACTGACCGATCGGCGTTTTACCGAAATCGACCGTGACAACTTTAACGAAGTACTCGCCTCGATCGCCCCGCGCGCCACGTTGCAGGTCAACAACACCCTCAGCGGCGACGACAGCAAGCTGAACATCGAACTCAACTTCAAGCACATCGACGACTTCGACCCGGTCAAGGTAGTGGAGCAAGTCACGCCGCTGCGTCGCCTGTTCGAGGCCCGCCAACGTCTGCGTGACCTGTTGACCAAACTCGACGGCAACGATGACCTGGACAAGCTGTTGCGCGACGTCATCGCCAACACCGAAGGCTTGCAGGAAATCAAATCGGCCCGCCCAGACACCGCTACCCCGGCAACTGATGCCGAGGCGCCGGCCGAACCGCAAGCCTGATCGTCCACTTAACCGAGGGGAGAATTCGCCATGCCCGCCGCCGCCAAGAACCAAGCCAGCGACAGTACAACCGAGACACTTTCCCTGCTCGACCAGATCATTCTCGATGGCCGTATGGCCCACGATGACAGTCAGCAGGATTACGCCCGCGACATGCTCGCGGAATTCGCCACCCAGGTGCTCGACGAAGGCATGGCCATCGACAAGGACACCGTGGCGATGATCAACGACCGCATCAGCCAGATCGACGAGCTGATCAGCGCCCAGCTCAACGAGGTGCTGCACCATCCCGACCTGCAAAAACTCGAAGCCTCGTGGCGTGGCCTGCACATGCTGGTGCAGAACACCGAAACCAGCACCCGGCTGAAACTGCGCCTGCTCAACGTGACCCAGAAAGAGCTGCAGAACGACCTGGAAAAAGCCGTCGAGTTTGATCAGAGCGCCCTGTTCAAGAAGATCTACGAAGAGGAATACGGCACCTTCGGTGGCCATCCCTTCAGCCTGCTGGTGGGTGACTACACCTTTGGCCGTCACCCGCAGGACATCGGCCTGCTGGAAAAACTGTCGAACGTCGCCGCTGCGGCGCACGCGCCATTCATTGCCGCCGCCAGCCCGCGACTGTTCGACATGAACAGCTTCACCGAACTGGCGGTGCCGCGTGATCTGTCGAAAGTGTTCGAGAGCCAGGAGCTGATCAAGTGGCGCTCGTTCCGTGAGAGCGAAGATTCGCGCTACGTCTCGCTGGTGCTGCCGCACTTCCTCCTGCGCCTGCCTTACGGCCCGGACACCTCGCCCGTGGAAGGCATCAACTACGTCGAGGACGTCAACGGCACCGACCACAGCAAATACCTGTGGGGCAATGCCGCGTGGGCGTTGTCGCAACGCATCACCGAAGCGTTCGCCAAATACGGCTGGTGCGCGGCAATTCGTGGCGCTGAGGGTGGCGGCGCAGTAGAAGGCCTGCCGGCGCACACGTTCCGCACCAGTTCGGGCGATCTGTCGCTCAAATGCCCGACCGAAGTGGCGATCACCGACCGCCGTGAAAAAGAGCTCAACGACCTCGGTTTCATTGCCCTGTGCCACAAGAAAAACAGCGACGTCGCCGTGTTCTTCGGCGGCCAGACCACCAACAAATCCAAGCTCTACAACACCAACGAGGCCAATGCCAACGCGCGCATCTCGGCGATGTTGCCGTACGTGCTCGCGGCCTCGCGTTTCGCCCATTACCTGAAGGTGATCATGCGCGACAAGGTCGGCAGTTTCATGACCCGCGACAACGTGCAGACCTACCTCAACAACTGGATCGCCGACTACGTGCTGATCAACGACAACGCGCCGCAGGAAATCAAGGCGCAGTACCCGTTGCGCGAAGCGCGAGTGGACGTCACCGAAGTCGCCGGCAAACCGGGCGCCTATCGGGCCACGGTGTTTCTGCGGCCGCACTTTCAACTCGAAGAGCTGACCGCCTCGATCCGCCTGGTCGCCACCCTGCCGCCACCGGTAGCTGCCTGACCTGCAGCCCCCGCCGCCCGTGCGGCGGGGGCTGTCCTTTATCTAGCGCGACACCTTTCAGGAGTTTCAAGCGATGGATGCAATCATTCTCGACCTCGGCGGCGACATCAAAGGCGACAGCCTGCTCGAGGGTTACGCGGACAAGATCGAAGTCATGTCCTACAGCCACAACGTCGCGATGCAAGTCACCAATGACGTCAGCAACTCGGAGCGCACTTCCGGTAAACCTCACGTCGGCGAGTTCACCGTGACCAAATTCGTCGACACCTCGACGCCGTCCCTCAACGAATACTGCTGTGCCGGCAAGCCGATTCCAGAAGCCAAGATCACCATCGGCCGCAACGCCGCCGAAGGCAGCGGGCAACTCTTGCCGTTCATCATCTACACCCTGACCAACGTGGTGCTGTCGAACGTCAGCGTCAGCGGCGGTACCGGAGGCAAACCGGTGGAAACCGTTTCCCTGAACTTCACCAAGATCAAATGGGAACTCACCGCGCAGAAGGACGACGGCACCAAGGAAGGCACCGCCGCGTCGACGTGGGACATGGCCGCCAACAAGCTCGTCAGCTAACCCGGCGCCCCGGCCATGGCAGGCACCGGCATGCTTCCCCCGCTGTTCGAACGCCTCGCATCCAGCGAGGCTGAGGGCGCGCGGGAATTTGATCGCCAGGATTTGCTCGACTCGGTGCACGCCGAGCTCGGGCGCCTGTTCAACACCCGCCGTGGCCCGCGCACACTGACCACACCGCCGAGCGTGATCGACTACGGCATCGCCGACTGGAGCGCTCTGCAACAGCAGCGCAGCGACGACCGACGTCGACTGGCGCGAGACATTCGCGAAGCCATCACACATTTTGAACCGCGCCTGCGTCTGGGCGAGGTTCAGGTCAATCCGTTGCCCGAACACCCTCAGCAAATGAGCATTCGCCTGCTCGGCGAGTTGCGCAGCGGCCACCAGCACTGGCCGGTGGCGTTTGCCATCGAGCCTGGCGGCCAAGGGCTGGAGGTGCGCCATGAGCGACTCGATTGACCCGCAACTGCTCGACTACTATCAACGCGAACTGACCTGGCTCAGGCATGCCGGCAGCCAGTTTGCCGAGCGCTATCCGAAAGTCGCACGGCGCCTGGAACTGTCCCCCGGCGAATGCCCGGACCCGCATGTCGAGCGTTTATTGGAAGGTTTTGCGCTGCTGGCGGCGCGTCTGCAACGACGACTGGACGATGACTACGCCGAGTTCAGCGACGCGCTGCTCGAACAACTTTACCCGTTGGCCATGCGCCCGTTGCCGTCCTGCGCCATCGTGCAATTTGAACCGGACCCGAGCAAAGGCAACCTCGACGAAGGCTATCCCCTGCCCCGCGACACGCCGTTGTTCGTCACCACCAGCAAAGGTGAAAGCATCCACTTTCGCACCAGTGCCGCAGTGCGTTTGTGGCCGGTTGAAGTCGCAGAGGCCTTGTTGCTTGGCAGTGATGAAGCCCAGGCGCTTACGGGTGTGGCACAGTCTCGCTCAGCATTGCGCCTGAGTCTGCGCTGCCTGGGTGACAGCCAATGGGCGCAGCTGGGCATTGAGCAGTTGCGTATTCATCTGGCAGCTTCGCCGGTGATCAACGCCGGTTTATATGACTTGCTCGGCGCCCATGCCATGCAGGTGCTGGCAGGGTCGCCGGGCAGCGTTCCGGTAACCGTTAAAGGCTTGCCGAAGATCGTCGGTTTCAGCGACGACGAAGTGCTGCTGCCCGACGAAGACGGCGTGCATCCGGGCATGCGTCTGCTGGCCGAGTACTTTGCCTTCCCGGACAAATTCCACTTCTTCGATCTGCCACTCAGTGGCGTTTCCAGCGACAGTCAGACGCTCTATCTGTACATCGTTTTCGACCGTGCACCCACCAGCCGTCTGCATTTGCAGGCCAGCGACATCGCCCTCGGTTGCGCCCCCGCCATCAACCTGTTCCCGCGCACCTCCGAGCCGCTGCGCCCCGATGGCACCCGCAGCGAATACCGTTTGATCGCCGACAGCCACCGCGAGAACAGCGTCGAGATCCACAGCATTCGCGGCATGCGTGCCAGCTCCAGTGCCGGCGTGCAGCGCCTGCCGGCGTATTACGGCAGTCAGCACAGCGGCGGTGATCAACAGCGTTACTGGCATGCCCGGCGAGTCAGCGGCATGACCCCGAACCGGCTCGGCAGTGACCTGCTGGTGAGCGTGGTCGACACCCGCTTCGAACCGCAAACGGATCTGCCCGACTACAGCCTCACCGCCGAACTGCTCTGCACCAATCGTCATTTGGCTCAGAGCCTGGCCGCCGGCACACCGCTGGGCTTCGAACGCCCCGGCCCGGTCGCGTGGGCACGCCTGCGCAATCCGCCAAGCCCGCAGAGCATGCCGCGACTGGACGGTGATTCGCGCTGGCGGCTGGTGTCGCAACTGACCCTCAATCACTTGTCGCTGGTCGAAGGCCCGCAGGCACTCGACGCATTGAAAGAGATTCTGCATCTGCACAACCTGCGTGACGAAGCCAGCGCTTTGCGCCAGATCGAAGGGTTGTTGAGCCTGAGTTGCGAGCGAGTGATCGGCCATGTCGGCGTCGATGCCTGGCGCGGTTGGCGCAACGGTCTGGAGGTGCAACTGCAGCTTGATCCGCAGCATTTCGTCGGTAGCAGCGCAGTGCTGTTTTCGGCAGTGCTCGCGCAGTTTTTCTCGGTGTACGCCACGGCCAATCGCTTTGTGCGCACGGTGTTGATGCAAGCCGACAAGGAGGTCAAGGCATGGCAACCCCAAGCCGGCATGCCCCTATCGCTCTGACCCTGAGCCAACGACTGCGCCGCGATCCCCAAGCGTTCGAGTGGTTGCAGGCGCTGCTCTTGCTGGAGCGCGAACAACCACAGGCCGAAACCCTCGGCAGCGGCACTTCGCCCCAAGCGGAGGCCTTGAAACTGCGAGGGCCGTTGACGCCGTTGTTTCCCACCAGCCAGATCGAAAATCTGTGCGAAGAGCCCGGCGCACCGCTGACCCTCGACACGCCGATCTTCGGCCTCGGCGGCCCCGACGGCCCGCTGCCCTACGCCTATCAGGAATGGCTGCAACAACGCGCCCGGGCCAAGGATCATGCGCCCGCCGAATTCCTCGATCTGTTTCAGCATCGCCTGCTCAGCCTGCTGTACAAGGTGATGCGCAAACACCGGATCGCGCTTGGCTTTGTCACGCCGGGCGCTTCGCCGGTACAGGCGCAACTGCGCGCACTGACCGGTTTACTGCCCAAATCCTTGCAGGAGCGCCAAGCGGTTCCGGACTGTGCGGTGTTGGCCTGTACGGCGTTGTTTGCCGATGGCCGCCGCTCGCTGGCCGGATTCGCCGCCATTGTCCGTGAGCAGTTTGAAGTGCCGGTCGAACTGAACGCTTATGAGGGTGCCTGGCGCGAGATTCCGCCCGCCAGCCGCAGCGTGATCAAACCCGGTGGACGCAATCTGCAACTGGGGCGCACGGCCGTGGCCGGTACTCGGGTCTGGGATGAACACGCCGGCATTCGCCTGACGCTGGGGCCGTTGCTGTCGGCGCAAGCCGGACGTTTCCTGCCGGACGGTGAGGCGCACCCGGCGCTGGCGAGCCTCGCCGCGTTGTACTTCGGGCCAGATCTGGATGTCACGCTGGTATTGCTGGTGCGCGGGGCCGGGCCGATGAAGCTGGGGCGTCAGGCCCCGGCGTTGTTGAGCTGGAACGGTGGTTTGCAACGTCAGGCCAGCCTTGCAGTGCAACGCATCGAAACCCGCCTGCGTCAGCTGGAGATCACCTGAAATGGAACTGGCCAGCCTGATCGGACGCCTCAACCCGGACAACCGCCGCGCCCTCGAACGCGCCGCGCAACGGTGCCTGCAACGCGGGCATCACTTTGTCGAGATTGAGCATTTGCTGCTGGAATTGCTGGATATCGAGGGCGGCGACTTTGCCTTTCTGCTGCCGCGCTTCGGTCTGGAGCGTGATGCGCTGAGCGCTGAAATCAACAAGGCGCTGGAACTGTTCAAGGCTGGCAGCACGCGCACGCCAGCGCTGTCGTCACACACCCTGGGCTTACTCGAAGATGCGGTGGTGCAGGCCAGTGTGCTGGGACTCGACAGCATTCGTTCGGGGCTGCTGCTATTGGCGTTGATTGACCGCGACGAGCGCCGCAGCCTGCTGCTCAACAGTGCCTCATCGTTACTGCGCATTCCCAAAGAAGCGCTGCGGGCGAACTTGCTGGAGTGGACCGAAAACTCCCGTGAGCATGTCGGCCCGCGTTCCGCGGCTTCCTCTGGACATCCTGCGCCACGACAGGATTCGGTGCTGGATCAATACACCCAGGACCTGACCGCCGACGCCCATGCCGGACGCATCGACCCGATCGTGGGCCGCGATGGTGAGATTCGCCAATGCATCGACATCCTTCTGCGGCGCCGGCAGAACAACCCGATTCTGGTCGGCGCACCGGGCGTGGGCAAAACCGCCGTGGTCGAAGGCCTGGCCCTGCGCATCGCCGCCGGCGACGTGCCGCCCTCGTTGCAGGAAGTCAGTTTGCGCGTGCTTGATCTCGGTCTGTTGCAGGCCGGCGCCGGGGTCAAGGGCGAATTCGAACAACGCTTGAAAGGCGTGATCGACGCGGTACGCAGCGCCGACAAACCGATCATTGTGTTCATCGACGAAGCCCACACCCTGATCGGCGCCGGCGGTGCCGAGGGCGGCAGTGATGCGGCCAACCTGCTCAAACCGGCATTGGCCCGAGGCGAATTACGCACCCTCGCCGCGACGACGTGGATGGAGTACAAAAAATATTTCGAGAAAGACCCGGCCCTCGCCCGCCGCTTTCAGTTGGTTCAAGTCGAGGAACCGGACGAAATCACCGCCGTGGAAATGCTCCGTGGTGTCGCCGCCAAACTCGAACAGCACCACGGCGTGCAGGTGCTCGATGCGGCGATCCACGAAGCGGTGAAACTGTCGCACCGCTACATCTCCGGCCGTCAGTTGCCGGACAAAGCCATCAGCGTCCTCGACACTGCCTGCGCGCGCGTCGCCCTCGGCCAGCACGACGTGCCGCCGCCGCTGGAAAGCCTGCGCCACCGGCAAAACAGCCTCAAGGATGAAGTCGAACGCTTGCGCCGCGAACAGGCCACGGGGCTGGATCACCGTGAGCGCATTACCCTGCTGGAAAGCGAATCTGGCGGCAACGTTCAAGCCATCCGCGAACTGGAAACCCGTTGGGGTGAAGAGCGTGTAGCCGTGCGCGAGTTGCTCGACACTCGTCGTGAGTTGCTCGACTTGAGCGAGCGCGCCGACAGCGACAAACCCGACGAAGCGACTGACAGCCGCATCGATCATCTGGCCGCTGAACTGCTGCGTCTGGAAGCCGGACTCGATGCGATCCGCCAGGACGATCCACTGGTGCCCGAGCAGGTCGATACCAAAACCGTCGCCGCCGTGATCGCCGGATGGACCGGCATTCCTGTCGGCAAAATGCTCGCCGACGAAGCCCATGCCGTGCGCACACTCGGCACCCGCATGGGCCAACGCGTCATGGGCCAAAGCACCGCGCTCAACACTATCGCCCAACGCTTGCAGGCCTATCGCGCCGGCCTCACCGACCCGCAAAAACCGGTCGGGGTGTTCCTGCTGGTCGGCCCTACCGGCGTCGGCAAAACCGAAACCGCTTACGCGCTGGCCGATGCGTTGTACGGCGGCGAACGCAACCTGATCAGCATCAACCTCTCCGAGTACCAGGAAGCCCACACCGTCAGCCAACTCAAAGGCGCGCCGCCCGGTTATGTCGGTTATGGCAGCGGTGGTGTATTGACGGAAGCGGTGCGGCGCAAGCCGTATTCCGTGGTGTTGCTCGATGAGATCGAGAAGGCCCATCCCGATGTGCTGGAGGCGTTCTACAACGTTTTCGACAAAGGCTTGATGGAGGACGGCACCGGATTGGTGGTGGACTTCAAAAATACCGTGATGCTCGCCACCAGCAATGTCGGTGCCGAGTTACTGCTCGACACACCCGTGGCGCAACTCGGTTCTGACGCCTTCAACGAAGCCCTGCATAAAGTCCTCCTGCAAGCCTTCCGTCCGGCATTTCTGGCGCGCATGACCGTGGTTGCGTATCGACCGCTGGATGAGGCGACGCTGGAAGGGATTGTGCTGGCGAAACTTGAGAAGTTGCGTGGCCGCTACAAGGCAGCGACCGGCAAACAATTCGAGTTTGATGCGGGAATTGTCAAAGCCGTGCTCGCCAAGTGCAGTGCGGCGGGTGCGCGGGATGTCGAGAATGTGTTGATGACGCAAGTGACGGGGAAGTTGGCGGAGTGGGTGCTGGAGTAATCCCCATCGCCCTTCGCCGATGTACGAAAAACCGTGATGAAAGGAAGGTACTCTTCCAAAACTGACAAGGATAATGTCATGAAAAAAAGCCTGAAATTACCGATGAGTCTGCTGGGAGCCTGTGTCGCAATACCGTTGTCCGCACCAGCGGACACCCAACATTTGGAAAACGAGTTGGTGGGCAAGGTGTCCTTCCTGACCTCTACGGTCGAAAAACTCAATGGCGCGAACTTGCAGATTGACCCCTTTCTGACCTCGCCCATTTCCCCGCCGCCGAACTACAAGGGGCCGCTGTTCACACTCAGCCATGATTATCCGACCCAATTACCGACCGGCACTTCCTTCCCTTGGAGCAAGACCACCGGCAACGGCAAGATCACCCAGGCCAACGCCGGTGCCTACGTTCAGGCGCTGAAAGATTACGTCTCCCCGGACATGCGCAAGATCGTCTACGACTACGCCAACTGGAACTACAAGGACAGCGGCTGGTACGACTCGATCTGGCTGGGTATCGAACGCGAACCCATTCGTGGTGTGTATGTCGGGTCAGGGTTTCCCGCCGGCACACTGACGGATCAGACCCTGCCCGTGACCACTTATGTGCTGACACTGTACGACACCCGTGCGGCGAAAACCCTCGGCGACATCTGGGGCAAAACCCCTGAACGCGCAATGAATCCGGTTCTGGAAACGAGCACCACGCAGTTTGCCGAAGGCAGCGTCATCATCAAATTTGCCATGGTCAGTGCCTGTGGCAGCGATTGGGCCCCCATGGAAGGCGCCGCCCAATGGGAAATCTACGCACCGGTGAACACCAGCAATGGCAGCGCGCTGAATAAAACACAATGCGTCGGCAAAGACTTCAAGGGCACCACCACTCAACCGGCGATGACCAAGGTGTCGTTGATGCAGTTCGACATCATCGTCAAGGACAGTGTCGCCTCACCGCAAACCGGATGGGTGTTTTCGACCCTGGTCTACGACAAGAACGCGCCGGGCAAAGACGCCTGGGACAAGATGATTCCGCTGGGCGCCACCTGGGGCGGCAACCCGGACGTCATCAACACGGCGCCAACAGCGCTGACGCCGCCCGTCACGGTCAATCCGAAGCTCAGCGAAAACTGGATCAATCCCCAGTCGCCGGCTTATTCGGTCTCAACGCTGGGATGGGACGGCCGATTGTCAGGCCCGAACGACGGTGCCGTCGTGACGCCAGCCTGGACCGGCTCGCACTATTACCCGGCCGGTCTGGCCAGTGCCGGATGCCTGGGATGCCACAGCAGCGCCCAATATCCGATGACCTCGTTCTTGCTGCCCACCTCCAGCCAGCCACCACAAACCATCGATCCGCCACTTTCGGGCAGTGACCCTGACGCGGCACTGGTCATGGCCGACCCCGGATCGAAACTCTGGATGAGCTGGTTCCAGAGCCGCGACGGCAAGACCCCGATGGGGCCGGACACCTCAGCAGGTGCAAAACCGGTGGCGCTGGATTACGACATGGTCACTGCGTTCAAGGCGATTCCGATGTGGCAGCAGGCCAAGGCGGCTGAGGCCAAAAATGTTCAGAAGTAGCTAAATCAAAGGGGACGGATTTAATTCTGCCGTTTGCCGAACAAATAAATCCGTACCCTTTTTTTGGTCAACATCAATAACTCACCTATTCACGGAGTAACCATGCCATTTAGTATCATGACCCCAGCAGAACTCGGTGGTGGCGTTCGTCCCTGGTTAAGTTTGGCTACCATCCCAGGTATGCGTGTGTTCACCTCAAATGAAATCTATCAACGACTTATTTACGATCAGGCTTACTTCAGTGGACTGCAAATAGACCTGATCAACCAAGTCCGTTACTTGTATGAACTGGGTACCACTCAGGCAGGCAATACCGAGGGCGGGACTCTGGCGTTTCATGGCGGGCACGTTATCGTCAGAGACGGAGCAGCCTTGTATCAAACCTGGCAACAGGAATATCAACAATTAACAGTCCCCTCGGGACAGCGAAATTCAGGCGTGAATCTTCCATCTTCTCATTATCCAGGGAACGCCAATCCGCAGTATGAACTTCGCCTCCCTTTGACCCCCCAACAAAACTGGGGAACCGTTCTTTTCGGAACTAACAATGGAGACTCCTGGTTTCAGATAGAGGCTCACTCGGGCACAGTAGGCGATGGAGTATCAGGTACAGTCAGATACATGAGTGACACTTTGATGCATCTCGTTGATTTCCTAAGTCACAAGGCCACGAGTCAACAGGTCGGTCCTTGCGGGTACTCTGCGCACATGGAGACACTTAATCCGGTTGTCGTACAGTTATAGATTAATAACCGAATGAATTGAAAAGCCCGGTCAAGTCGAAATCTATCTGTATAAATTCACTTGTCTCAGCCTCTGAATAGTGGAACCTGCCCCCTCTAAAGAGACAACACCATGCCCCGATCCACCGACAGCAACACCAGCCTTTCGCTCACTGCCACGTCGCTGTCGGCGCTTTACCCTGAGGCGTTGTCCGGTGACGAAGGCCTTAACCTGCTCGGCTCACAAATCCTCAACGGCCTCAACGACGGCACCGCCCTCACCCTGATCAGCGCCGTCGCCACCCACGTCACCACCACCCTGCACAACGACGAACAACTGCGTCCGTTCGATGCGCTGGTCGCTGAAATCCGCCAGCTCCCCGCTGACGCCACCGCCGAGCGCTATCAGCTTGTACTCAGGCCATGGCTCTGGTGGCTGACCCTGGCCAGCAACAACCGCGTGTTCCAGAACCTCGCCACCTCGGACATCGTCACGACGATTTTCAACGCCCACGGTTTCAGCGATTTCAAACTGTCGCTGACCGGCAGCTACACCCCGCGCGAATACTGCGTGCAATACGGCGAAACCGATTTCGCCTTCGTCTCGCGGCTGCTGGAAGAAGAAGGCATTTTCTGGTTCTTCACCCACGACGACGGCAAGCACACGCTTGTACTGGGCGACAGCAACGACGCTTTCGTGCAGACCCCTAATGGGCCGAAGGTCAGCTATCTGGGGCAAGGACTGGGTCAGCGCGAGCTGCACGGGATTCGCGCAGGCCAGGTGTGTTTGCAAGCGGTGGCTGGGGTGTACAAGGCGACGGATTACGAGTTCACCACGCCGACCACTTCGCTGTACGGCCAGGCCGAAGCGGTCGCCGGGCCGCGTGCGATCTACGAACATCCGGGCGGCTACAACGCCAAGGCGCGCGGCGATGCGTTGACCAAGCAGCGCGTCGACGGTTTGCGCAGTGAAGAGAAACGTTTTGTCGGCGAAAGTGATTGCCGTTGGCTGATTCCGGGGCACTGGTTCACCCTCGACGGGCACGACGATGCGAGCCTGAACATCGACTGGGTGGTGACGCGGGTCACCCATGACGTCAGCCATGAAAGCTATCGCAACCGTTTCGAAGCGATCCCCAAAGCCACGCCGTTTCGCCCGCAACGGGTCACACCAAAACCGCGCATGCACCCGCAAACTGCAATTGTGGTGGGCAAGTCCGGCGAAGAAATCTGGACTGACGAATACGGCCGGATCAAGTTGCAGTTCCCTTGGGATCGCGATGGCAAGAACGATGAAACCAGTTCCTGCTGGGTGCGCGTGGTGTTGCCCTGGAGCGGCAAGGGCTTTGGCATGCAGTTCATCCCGCGCATCGGTCAGGAAGTCATCGTGACCTTTATCGACGGCGATCCGGATCGGCCGCTGGTGACCGGGTGCGTCTACAACGGCGACAACGCCCTGCCCTACGCCTTGCCGGCCAATCAGACGCAATCGGGGATCAAGACCCAATCGTCAAAGGGTGGCGGCGGTTTCAACGAACTGCGCTTCGAGGACAAGAAAGACGCCGAAGAGGTGTTTTTGCAGGCGCAGAAAGATCTGAAGATCAACGTGCTCAACGACACCACGGCCACCGTCGGCCACGACGAAACCCTCACCGTACAGAACGCCCGCACCCGCACGGTCAAGGACGGCGACGAGACCGTGACCCTGGAAAAAGGCAAACGCAGTGTGACGATCCAGACCGGCAGCGACACGCTCGATGTCAAGGACAGTCGCACGGTAAAAGTCGGCGCTGACCAAGATCACAGCACGGGCGGTAATTACACCGACAAAGTCACGGGCGATTACAGCCTGACCGTGGACGGCAACCTGACGATCAAAGTCAGCGGCACCCTGACCCTGCAAAGTGGCGGCAGCTTCACCATCAAGAGCGGCGCCGATCTGGCGACGTCGGCCAGCACCTCGATCACCCACAAGGCCGGCACTGCCTTGACCAATCAGGCCGGTACATCGCTGGACAACAAGGCCGGAACCACCCTGACCAACGATGCTGGCATCAGCCTGACCAACAAGGGCGCGGCCTCGCAGACCGTGGACGGCGGCGGCATGCTGACCATCAAGGGCGGGCTGGTGCAGGTCAACTGACAGGGAGCAACCATGGCGATCACACCGCTGGACTTGCAGCAGAATGACAAGCAGCTCAAGGGACGTTTGCAGGACGGCCAGCTCGATGGCCCGTTGCAAATCAAGGACGACGGGCGCAAACAAGCCGATCTGAACTACAGCCAGGGCGAGTTGCAGGGTACGTCGCTGCTCTATCACCCCAATGGCAAGGTCTCGGCGCAGATGCCGTTTGTACACGACAAGCTGCAAGGGGTTGCCAGTTTTTACGCGCCGGAGGGCTTTTTACAACGCAAGGCAACGTATCGGCGCGGGTTGTTGCATGGGGAAGCGCTCAATTACTTTCCTGACGGCCAGGTGGCGGAGGCTGAGTTTTATCGCGATGGCGTGCGTGAGGGGCGCTATCAGCGCTTTCATCCCAATGGCAAACCGGCGGTGCAAGCGCGTTATGTGAATGGGCAGTTGATGGAGCCTGAACAGGGGTTTGCCGAGGATGGACGGCCGTTGGGCGCGGATGGCAAGCCGATTTCGCGGGTGCGCTGGTGGTATCAACGCTGGATGGATCCGCAGCAGGCCTGACGTTTCAGGGTGTATTGACTGGCCCTTTCGCGAGCAAGCCCGCTTACCCATTGGAATGCGATCAAATGTGGGAGCGGGCTTGCGCGCGAAGAGGCCGGCACATCCAACGCAACAATCAGGGAATCAGCATCTGCATCTGCCCCGGCATGACGATCTTGATCACCCCCGCCCAAGTGCACATCAACGTACTGTTGGCATCGATCGCTGGCATCCCGCCGAGCAGCAAGGTCGGCGCGCCGCCGGGAATCCATGGCGACGCGGTTGCCGGAATGCACGGCATCGGTGTCAGCACGCCCAGCGCAGCAGCGGTGGCGGCCGCCACCGTCGGATTGGCCATGCTCATGCACACCCCGAACGGCAGGATGTTGACCAGCGGAATGTAATCCATGATGTTCGCCGCCGGCATCCCGCCGGTCAGCGTGCGATTGACCGGCAACACGTTGAGCGCCGACGGTGCGGCGCCGAAGCTGCATTGCAAAGTCGCAGTGGCACAGACTTGTGGACAGCCCATTTCCCGACTCCTTGTTGGACACGGCATACCCGCTAAACCTTAGTCTGCTACGGCCCGCCCTGCACATTCCCAAAGGTGATTGTCCGGCAACACGCTAACCTATAAGACCGACCCGCGCTTGTGACCGACCGAGCGCCCCATTAGATTAGCCAATGATGTCTGGCCTCCAAAATAAGCAGAAGGGATAAGCATGGCGCTTACTGACCAGTCCACCCGTATCCGCTCTGGCGAAGAACTCGATGCCAGCCTGATCGATCCATACCTCAAGGCACACATTCCGGGCCTGCGCGGCTTGCCTGCGATCAGCCAGTTTCCCGGCGGCGCGTCAAACCTGACTTACCTGCTCGAATACCCCGAGCAGGAGTTCGTGTTGCGCCGGCCGCCGTTCGGTCACAAGGCCAAATCCGCCCACGACATGGGCCGCGAATTCCGCATCCTCAATCAATTGCGCGACGGTTTTCCGTATTGCCCGAAAGCCTACGTGCACTGCACCGACGAATCGGTGATCGGCGCCGAGTTCTATGTGATGGAACGGGTCAACGGGATCATCCTGCGCTCGGAACTGCCGCCGGAGCTGGGTCTGGATTCAGCGAAAACCGAGGCGCTGTGCAAGAGTTTCATCGACCGTTTCGTCGAACTGCACCGCGTCGATTACAAGGCCTGTGGTCTCGGTGATCTGGGTAAACCTGAAGGTTACGTTGCCCGCCAGATCAAAGGCTGGAGCGAGCGCTACGAAAAAGCCCTGACCCCGGACGCACCGCACTGGGAAGCGGTCAAAGCCTGGCTCAACGACAAGATGCCGGCCGACCACCCGACGTCGAGCATCGTCCACAACGACTACCGCTTCGACAACGTGATCCTCGACCCGAACAACCCGATGCAGATCATCGGCGTGCTCGACTGGGAACTGACCACCCTCGGCGATCCGCTGATGGACCTGGGCAACACCCTCGCCTACTGGATCGAGGCGGGCGACCCGGCGCCGGTGCAACTGATGCGCCGCCAGCCGAGCCACGCCCCGGGCATGCTGACCCGCCGCGAGTTCGTCGATTACTACGCCGAGCGCTCGGGCATCCAGATCGACAATTTCGACTTCTACTACACCTACGGCCTGTTCCGTCTGGCCGGGATCGTGCAGCAGATCTACTACCGCTTCTACCATGGCCAGACCCAGGACAAACGCTTCGCGCAGTTCATTCACATGAACAAACTGCTGGAGCAGATGAGCTTGCAGGTCATTTCGAAATCGAGCCTCTGACGGCCCACACCCAGGAACCCTTATGTCCAAGACTCAGTTGTTCGACCTCGACGGCAAGATCGCTTTCGTCTCCGGCGCCAGCCGTGGCATCGGTGAAGCCATCGCCAAACTGCTCGCCCAACAAGGCGCCCACGTCATCGTTTCCAGTCGCAAACTCGACGGCTGCCAGCACGTCGCCGACGCCATCATCGCTGACGGCGGCAAAGCCACCGCGGTGGCCTGCCACATCGGTGAAATGGAACAGATCAGCCAAGTGTTCGCCGGGATCAAGGAACAGTTCGGCCGCCTGGATATTCTGGTGAACAATGCCGCCACCAACCCGCAGTTCTGCAACGTGCTGGACACCGATCTGGGCGCGTTCCAGAAGACCGTCGACGTGAACATCCGTGGCTACTTTTTCATGTCCGTGGAAGCGGGCAAGCTGATGCGCGAAAACGGTGGTGGCAGCATCATCAACGTCGCCTCGATCAACGGCATCTCGCCGGGGATCTTTCAGGGCATCTACTCGGTGACCAAAGCGGCGGTGATCAACATGACCAAGGTCTTCGCCAAGGAATGCGCGCAATTCGGCATCCGCTGCAACGCCCTGCTGCCGGGCCTTACCGACACCAAGTTCGCCTCGGCGCTGGTGAAGAACGACGCGATTCTGAAACAGGCACTGACGCAGATCCCGCTCAAGCGTGTGGCCGATCCGAGTGAAATGGCCGGTGCGGTGCTGTACCTGGCCAGTGATGCGTCGAGCTACACCACAGGCGTCTCACTGAACGTGGACGGCGGGTTCCTGTCCTGATCCTGGCGGTCAATCAATAACCCTGTGGAGGTGAGCGTGCTCGCGTCCACAGGGCATGTGTACCAGGCCAAGAGCCTTGGCACTTGCCAACCGAAACTCAACACCGTCCCGCCCACCTCGCCAGCCTCCAGCACAATCAGCTCAGACCGAGACTATTGCCCTGCGCACGCTATTGGGTGATGCAACGGGTAGTGGTGATGTGACGAGTCACTTGCCCGTCGGCATACACATCGCCGGCTACCTCGGTATTCTCGAGGACCTGGCAGGTGCGTTCCGGCGGCGCAGGTGGCATTACCGGTGGCGGTGGCGGCGCACTGGCACAACCGGCCAACAGCGCCACAGAAAAAACCAACGACAACGGCGAACACACGCGTTTCCCAAGATTGTTCATAGGACGACCCGCGAAAAGAGAGACAAACTCCCGCGACCAAACCGACCACGGAAGACCTGACCACTCATTCTTTATAGCCGAGCCCCTCGCAAGCGCCAGTAAAACGGTCAGATCAGGGAAGACTGGCTGTCGATTTTGCGTTGTGCTCCCGGCGCAGGTTGCCTGCACAAGCCGCTGGCCAGTCTGGCCGCTTTCGCGAGCAAGCCCATTCCCACAGGGATCGCGGGCATCCGACAGAAATGGGTCGGCGACCACGGCTGCTATTGGTGCGCCCCGAAACGAAGGAACTCAGAGCCCCAGCAAGCAACCTGCCCACACCATAATCTACGCCAGATCAGGATCCCGCGAAGTCCCCAAAGAGTTGCTCTGCAACTCATACCGCAATTCATCAATCAACACATCGACAGACCCGGACGTGCGCAAAGCATCGAGTTTCAAACCACCGATCACCAAATCCACCTGCCCGGAAACCGGGTCAAACAGCTTCACCGTCAGCGAATGATCACCATCCACCGAACACTCACAAGCCAGCGGCGAAAAACTGTGCTCAAGCCGCGCGCGCAACTGCGCAAGATTCATCATTGGAGCTATTCCTTGAACTGTCTCACTGGGACACGATCCCAAGCCAAAAAAAGGCTCGTATCGCACCCCGCCAGACTAAGAACAGCCTCCTCACAGCAACACACGAATTTGCACCTGTCGCACTAGTGCATTTGCACCCTATCGCTGGCCTTTGCTGCGCCAATCGCCCGAAAACAAGCCACGCTCGCGCGCCCAGACAATTGCTTCACTGCGGCTGTGCACATCCAGTTTGGAATACACCGTCGCCACATGATTACGCACCGTGTTCGGTGCCAGTTTCAGCCGCGCCGCGATCTCCTTGTCCGCCAGCCCCTCGCAGATCAACCCCAGCACATCGCGCTCACGAGCGGTCAGCTCGGTGAACGACACACTCGGCAATTGCGGCGAGTTGACCTTCTTCACATTGGCCAGTTTTTCGATCAGCGTGCGACTGAACCACGAAGCGTCCTTCATCACCTCTTCAATCGCCGCCACCAGTTCAAGCTCGGTACGCTTGCGCTCGGAGATGTCCATCAGCACCAGCAGGTAGCACGGTATGCCCTGAATATTGACCGTGTCGGCGGACAGCGTGCATTCAAGCAAATCTGCATCCTGCTTGCGCACGCTTACGTCGACCCAATCAACCCGGCCGTTTTTCTCCAGTGCCACCAGCAACCGTTCGCGCTCTTCGGCGTCGTTGATAACGTTCAGTTGCGTCACGGTTTTGCCCACGACGTCTTCGCCGGCATAGGCCAGGGTATCGAGGAACGCTTGATTGACGTCGATGACCCGTTGCTCGTCGGCGCTGCAGATCAGAATCGGCACCGGGGTCAGGCGAAAAGCCTTGGCAAACCGCTCTTCACTCTGGCGCAGCGCCACTTCAGCCTGGCGCCGCGACTCCATGTCGACAAAGGAAAACAACATGCACGGCTCGTCATTAAGCACCAGCGGTTGTCCGGCAACGATCACTTGCTTGGTGGTGCCATCGGGCAATCGCAGTTCAGCCTGCATCTGCGGAATAGTCGCCACATCGCGCAGGCGCTGGATGGCCAGGTCTTTATCATCGGCCTGCTCAAGGATGTCGATTTCATAGGCCGAGGTGCCAATCACTTGGTCGCGGGTGTAGCCAGTCATCTCCAGGAACCCCGGATTGACCTTGATATACCGCAAATCGCTGAGACGGCAGATCACCGCCGGTGCCGGATTGGCATTGAAGGTCTTTTCGAAGCGCTGCTCAGCATTGGCCCAATCAGTAACGTCACTCATGATCAGCACCAGCGACTCGGGCTGGCCATCACGGTCGGTCAGCACCATGCTGCGCACGCTGTGAACCCAGATGCGCTCGGGGTCATCCACAGCGAACACCTCGATCAACACGTCGCTGAAGGCTTCGCAACGCGCGGCACGGCTAATGGGATAGTGCTCGGGCGGCACCGGGTGATTGTTGCGATAACGCAGGCTGAAGCGCTTGGCGTACTCATCGGCGTTCGTGCCCAGCTCGCCGATCCGGTTGACGCCGTGCATGGCCAACGCCGCTTCATTAGCCCAGAGAATGCTCTGATCAAGCTCAAGCAGAATCACCCCGTCGGACAACCCGGCGATGATCTGTTGCAACTGACGACGATTGGTTTCGCGGGTCAGGACTTCCTGGCTCATTGGATCTCCACAAGTGATACGACCATGTGAAGATTACGACCGCAGCGGCGCGTGATCGTGCGAAGCACCTGCAAGGGTCCGTCATAAGACTTGATGCTGATTTATCCGGCCTCCTCGCGGGCTGGCCCGCTCTCACAGGGATCAGTGTTCCACCCACTCACGCAACGTATCGAGAAACAGCTTGAGCATCGGCGAAGCATCGTCCGCCCGATAGGTGGCGTACAGCGGCACTTCCGGCAGCGGTGGCGTCAGCGCCTTGAACACCAACCCCGCCGCTGTCAGCTCGACGCGGTGATGACTGCGTTCGAACAGCGGCGTGCCGAGTTCTTCTTCCAGCAGGCGAATCTGCTGGCTCAGAGGCGGCTGACAGATATGCAACCGCTCAGCGGCACGACCGAAATGCAGTTCATCGGCCAGCCGCTGTTCGTGCGTGAAGGTGGCGGCAGCAACCTGACGGATGCCGGGCAGTTGTTTGCCAGTGTGTTGTCGGACGGTCTGGCGCAGATTGCGGCGCATTACAACCTCTATGCGGTGTGGCCGCATGGGCAGGCTGAACGGGTGGCGCCAGTGGTTGAAGTGATCAAGCAGTTGGCCTTGCACACCCCGTCATGACGCTATCGCTGGCAGATCAGCTTCCACAGTTTGAGCGCTGGACTCAGGAAAAAAACCGGCGGGAGTCTTGGGGGCCGCCGCCGGGGAGGTAACCTAAATGCCGAAGCGGTCGCGTAGCGAGTAGTAGACGGCACCGAGGGCGGTCAATGGGGCGGAGAAGGTACGGCCGCCGAGCATGGGCATGTGTGGCAGGGAGGCGAAGGCGTTGAAGCGTTCGGCGTCGCCGCGGATCATCTCCGAGATCAGTTTGCCGGCCAGGTGCGAGCAGGTGACGCCGTGGCCGCTGTAGCCTTGCATGTAGTAGGCGTTTTTCTCGATGCGGCCGAATTGCGGCATGCGTGACATGGTCAGCAAGAAGTTGCCGGTCCAGCGGTAGTCGATTTTCACATCCTTGAGTTGTGGGAAGGTCTTGAGGATCTTCGGGCGGATCAGTTGTTCGATGTCGTCCGGTTCCCGCGCGCCGTAGACCACGCCGCCGCCGTACAACAGACGGTTATCGGCCGTCAGGCGGTAGTAATCCAGCAGATAGTTGCAGTCTTCGACGCAGTAGTTGTTGGTGATCAGGCTGCGCGCCTGCTTCTCGGTCAACGGTTCGGTGACGACGATCTGCGAGCCGCACGGCATGCTTTTCGCGGTCACGCGGTTGTCGAGGCCTTGCGGCAGGTAGGCGTTGCCGGCGATCAACAGGTACTTGGCGCGTACCAGGCCTTTGGCGGTGCGCACGACGTTGGGCTCGCCGTAGGTGATCTCCACGGCGGCCGATTGCTCGTAGATCTTGCCGCCCAGGCGCGTGATTGCAGCGGCCTCACCGAGGGCCAGGTTCAGCGGGTGAACATGGCCGCCCTGCATGTCCAGCAGGCCACCGACGTAGGCGTCGGAGCCGACTTCGCGACGAATGTCCGCCGCGTCGAGCATCTTCAGATTGCGATTGCCGTAGCGTTCCCAGTTGCGCTTCTGCTCGGCCAAACCGTTGAGCTGCTTCTTGTTCATCGCCGCGAAAATGCCGCCTGGGCGGTAGTCGCACTGGATGTCGTAGTCCTTGATGCGCGAACGGATGATGTCGGCGCCTTCGAAGATCATGCTGCCGAGGATTTCTGCGGTCTTGTCGCCGTAGCGCTCTTCGATCACGTCGACGTCGCGGCTGTAGGAGTTGACCAGTTGACCGCCGTTGCGACCGCTGGCGCCGTAGCCGACTTTCGCCGCTTCCAGCACCGTCACCTTGTAGCCGGCTTCGGTCAGGAACAGCGCCGAGGACAAACCGGTGTAACCGGCGCCGATGATGCAGACGTCGCAGTCCACCGCTTCTTCCAGCATCGGGAAGTCGATGACTTCGTTACGGGTGGCGGCGTAGTAGCTGTTTACGTGTTGTTGTTTCATACGTTTCTCCGATGGCCGCAGAACACCTGCGACCGTCGCTGTAAAAGAATTAGAGCTTGATCCAGGTCGCTTTCAGCTCGGTGTACTTGTCGAACGCATGCAGCGACTTGTCGCGACCGTTGCCCGACTGTTTAAAGCCACCGAACGGCGCGGTCATGTCGCCGCCGTCGTACTGGTTGACCCACACACTGCCGGCGCGCAGGCCGCGAGCGAAGGTGTGCGCCTTGCTCAGGTTGCTGGTCCAGACCCCGGCGGCGAGGCCGAAGATACTGTCGTTGGCGATGTGCAGTGCTTCTTCCACAGTGTCGAAGGTGATCAGCGACAGCACCGGGCCAAAAATCTCTTCCTGGGCGATGGTCATGGCGTTGGTTACGCCGTCGAAAAGCGCCGGTTGCACGTAGAGGCCACCGGTTTCTTCGAGGGTGCGTTGGCCGCCAGCGATCAGTTCGGCGCCCTGCTCGCGACCGATGCTGATGTAGCGCAGCACGTTGTCGAGTTGACGCTGATCAACCACGGCGCCGACGGTGGTGGCCGGGTCGAGGGAGTGACCGGGTTTCCACGCTTGCAGCGCTTCCACCAGCAGGGGGATGAATTGCTCGCGGATCGAACGCTCGACCAGCAGACGCGAACCGGCGGTGCACACTTCGCCCTGGTTGAAGGCGATGGCGCCGGCGGCGGCCTGGGCTGCTGCGCGCAAGTCCGGGGCGTCAGCAAACACCACGTTCGGGCTCTTGCCCCCGGCCTCGAGCCAAACGCGTTTCATGTTGCTTTGGCCGGCATAAATCATCAGTTGCTTGGCAATCGCCGTGGAGCCAGTAAAGGCCAGCACGTCGACGTCCATGTGCAACGCCAGCGCTTTGCCGACGGTGTGACCAAAGCCCGGCAGGACGTTGAACACGCCTTTTGGAATGCCGGCATCCAGCGCCAGTTGCGCGATGCGGATGGCGGTCAGTGGCGACTTTTCCGAAGGCTTGAGAATGAACGAATTACCGGCGGCCAGCGCTGGAGCGAACTTCCAGCTGGCCATGATCAGCGGGAAGTTCCAAGGCACGATGGCGGCAACCACGCCCGAAGGTTCGCGGGTCACCAGACCGAGTTGGTCGTGCGGCGTGGCGGCGACTTCGTCGTAGATTTTGTCGATGGCTTCGGCGCTCCAGCGGATCGCGTTGGCGGTCGCCGGGATGTCGATGCTCATGGAGTCGCTGATCGGTTTGCCCATGTCCAGGGTTTCAAGCAGCGCCAGTTCTTCCTGGTGTTGCAGGATCAGATCGGCGAAGCGGATCAGGATGCGCTTGCGCTCGGCCGGGGCTTTTTTCGCCCACACGCCGGATTCGAAAGACTGGCGAGCGACTTCAACAGCGAGGTTGGCGTCGGCTTCGTCGGTACTGGCCACGCAGGCGAGGAAACGGCCGTCGACGGGGCTCAGGCATTCAAAGGTGTCGCCGCTGATCGCCGGGCGGTATTCGCCGTTGATGAACGCGCGGGATTCGAGGGTCAGGGACTGGAAGCGTTGTTCCCAGTCGTTGCGGGTTGTAGTCATTGTTGTGGCTCGACAAGGGGGGATTGGGGTGATGGCAGGCGATCGCCCACTCATCAAAACCTGGTAACCGTATCCCCTGTGGGAGCGGGCTTGCTCGCGAAAGCACCATGCCAGACAAAATGATTTTGAATGACACACCGCATTCGCGTGCAAGCCCGCTCCCACATTGGGTCGGTGTTGGTCTGCAAATCAGACCGTATGCAGGTACCAGTTGTACTCAAGGTCAGAGATCGAGTTTTCGAATTCGGCCAGCTCGCTTTCCTTGCACGCGACGAACACGTCGATGTACAGCGGGTCGATGTAGCGGGCCATGACTTCGCTGTCGTCCAGCTCGCGCAGTGCGTCGCGCAGGTTGTTCGGCAGGCTCTGCTCGTTCTGCTCGTAGCTGTTGCCTTCCACCGGCGCACCCGGTTCGATCTGGTTGGTCAGGCCGTGGTGGATACCGGCCAGCACCGACGCCATCAGCAGGTACGGGTTGGCGTCGGCACCGGCCACGCGGTGTTCGATGCGCACGGCGTCGGCCGAACCGGTCGGCACACGGACCGCCACGGTGCGGTTGTCGATGCCCCAGCTCGGCGAGTTCGGCACGTAGAACTGTGCGCCGAAGCGGCGGTACGAGTTGACGTTCGGGCAGAGGAACGCCATTTGCGCAGGCAGGGTCTCCAGCACACCGCCGATTGCGTGTCGCAGCGCGGCGTTCTGCTCGGGATCCTCGCTGGCGAAAATGTTGTTGCCTTCTTTGTCCAGAATCGAAATGTGTACGTGCAGACCGTTGCCCGCCTGGCCCGGATACGGCTTGGCCATGAAGGTGGTGTCCATCTCGTGGTCGTAGGCGATGTTTTTCACCAGACGCTTGAGCAGGACGGCGTAGTCGCACGCCTTGATCGGGTCGCAAACGTGATGCAGGTTGACTTCGAACTGCGCCGGGGCGCTCTCCTTGACGATGGCGTCAGCGGGGATGCCCTGCTCTTTCGCGCCTTCGAGGATGTCTTGCAGGCAGTCGACGTACTCGTCGAGGTCGTCGATCAGGTAGACCTGAGTCGACACCGGACGCTTGCCGGACACCGGCGAACGTGGCGACTGCGGACGGCCGTTCACGTTGTCCTGGTCGATCAGATAGAACTCCAGTTCGAACGCCGCGCAAAGGGTCAGGCCCATTTCATCGAACTTGCGCACCACGTTGGCCAACACTTCACGCGGGTCAGCGAAAAACGGCTGGCCTTCGATCTCGTGCATGGTCATCAACAATTGTGCGGTGGGGCGCTTTTGCCACGGCTCGATGCTCAGGGTGCCAGGGATCGGGTAGCAGATGCGGTCAGCGTCGCCGATGTCCAGCCCCAGGCCAGTGCTTTCGACCGTGGAGCCATTGATGTCGAGGGCGAAAAGCGAGGCCGGCAGGTTGATGCCTTTCTCGTAAACCTTATGAAGACTGGTGCGTTCGATGCGCTTGCCGCGCACCACACCGTTCATATCCGCAATCAGAAGGTCGACGTACAAAACCTCAGGATGTTTCTTAAGGAATGCGTTTGCTTCGTTGAGTTGAACGGCACGCAGAGGGACCGACATGATGCACCTATTTAGCTGTTAATTATTATGTTCACTGCTGTTTCGCCGAGCCAGTCAATCCGAAAGACAAAGTGAAGTCAATAGCGAACACCTGACCGCCCAGCCTTTATTTTTAGGGCTTTTTTTAACACTTTCATGCCAACACAAGCGCCAGACACCCAGAAACCGTGAAAGATGGATGAACGGCGTTTAGAATTTTTTACATGGCAGTTGTTAATTAAAATCAACGAGGCTAAGCTCCGGAAAAGCTCGTTCAAGTGTCAAACTTCGAGGTGAATAAAAATGGCATTCAAGCCATTAATCGGCGTTACTGCGTGCGTCAAACAGATTGGCCTGCACCCCTATCACATCAGCGGCGACAAGTACGTTCGCGCTGTCAGCGTTGCGGCGCTGGGGCTGCCGGTGGTCATTCCTTCCCTTGGCAACCTGACTGAAATCGATGACCTGCTCGGTCAACTCGACGGTCTGTTGCTGACCGGCTCGCCCTCCAATGTGGAACCTTTCCACTATCAAGGCCCGGCCAGCGTCCCCGGCACGGATCACGATCCGGCGCGAGACGCCACCACCCTCCCTTTATTGCGTGCCGCCATTGCGGCGGGCGTTCCGGTGCTGGGCATTTGCCGTGGTTTCCAGGAAATGAACGTCGCGTTCGGCGGCAGCCTGCATCAGAAGGTGCATGAGTTGCCGGGCATGCTCGATCACCGCGAAGCCGACAGCCCGGATGTGGCCGTGCAATACGCACCGGCCCATGCCGTCACCGTGCTTGGTGGCGGCGTGTTCGAAGCGCTGGGGTTGCCGGACGAGTTCCAGGTCAACTCGATTCACAGTCAGGGCATCGACCGCCTCGCTCCCGGCCTGCGCGCCGAAGCGGTGGCGCCGGATGGCCTGATCGAGGCGATCTCGGTGGAGCACAGCCCGACCTTTGCCCTCGGTGTGCAATGGCACCCGGAATGGCAGGTACTCGATAACCCGAACTACCTGAGGATTTTCCAGGCGTTCGGCCAGGCTTGCCGGCAACGGGCGACGCGACGCAACCAACGCTGACCCAACCCGGGATTTCATCACTGTTTACTGCCCCCACGGGTCGGCGGCTGCGCGTTTGTGCATCCGTCATCCGTGAAAACGACAAACCGTAATAACAACAAGTACGACCCAGGCAGCCAGGACGGCGGCGCCGACCAAGCCGGATCGGTAAGAGCAGTGCCCGTCAGGACAACGCAAAACCCTGTGGGAGCGGGCTTGCTCGCCAAAGCGGTGTGTCAGGCAACAACGATGTCGATTGACACGACGTATTCGCGAGCAAGCCCGCTCCCACAGGGGGATGTGATCCGACAGGCAATGCGCTGACCGCTCTGCAATCCACTTTTAAGCCAGGCCACATTGGCCCGGCGAACGAAACCTGTTGGGAGTTTCACATGGCAAACGCCTCCAGCACTTACAGGAAGGCTCTTGAAGGTCATCAGCAACCGAAAAAGGTTCTGGTGAAAGTCGATCGCGTGACCAAGAAGTTCGACGAAACCACCGCCGTGGACGATGTGTCACTGGAGATCCATCAGGGCGAAATTTTCGCCCTGCTCGGTGGCTCCGGTTCGGGCAAATCGACCCTGCTGCGCATGCTGGCCGGTTTCGAGCGCCCGACTGAAGGGCGAATCTTGCTCGACGGCGTGGACATCACCGACATGCCGCCCTACGAGCGGCCGATCAACATGATGTTCCAGTCCTACGCGCTGTTTCCGCACATGACCGTGGCGCAGAACATTGCCTTCGGCCTCAAGCAGGACCGTTTGCCCACCAGCGAAATCGACGCCCGCGTCGAAGAGATGCTGCGCCTGGTGCACATGACCCAATACGCCAAGCGCAAACCCCATCAGTTGTCCGGCGGCCAGCGTCAGCGCGTCGCCCTCGCCCGCTCGCTGGCCAAACGTCCGAAGCTGTTGCTGCTCGACGAACCGATGGGCGCACTGGATAAGAAGCTGCGTTCGCAGATGCAGCTGGAACTGGTGCAAATCATCGAACGCGTCGGCGTAACGTGCGTGATGGTGACGCACGACCAGGAAGAAGCCATGACCATGGCCGAACGCATCGCGATCATGCACCTGGGCTGGATCGCGCAGATTGGTAGCCCGATCGACATCTATGAAGCCCCGGTCAGCCGCATGGTGTGCGAATTCATCGGCAACGTGAACGCTTTCGACGGCACCGTGGTGGAAGACCTGGAAGGTCACGCGATCATTCACAGCCCGGACTTGCAGCAGAAGATCTACGTCGGCCACGGCGTCAGCACCTCCGTACAGGACAAGTCGATCACCTACGCGATCCGTCCGGAAAAAATGCTCGTCAGCACCACCCAACCGGAGTTCCGCTACAACTGGTCTGAAGGCAAAGTGCATGACATCGCCTACCTCGGCGGCCACTCGGTGTTCTACGTCGAATTGCCCGGCGGCAAGATCGTTCAGTCGTTCATGGCCAACGCCGAACGTCGTGGCGCGCGGCCGACCTGGGACGACAAGGTCTACGTCTGGTGGGAAGACGACAGCGGCGTGGTACTGCGCTCATGAAAACTTTCAATCAGCAATTCCTGCGCCTGGTGCCCAGCGGGCGAAAACTGGTGATCGGCATTCCGTTCATCTGGCTGTTCCTGTTCTTCATGCTGCCGTTCTTTCTGGTGATGAAGATCAGCTTCTCGGAAGCAGCCCTGGCCATTCCGCCCTACTCGGAGATCTACACCTACGCCGAGCAGAAATTCCAACTGTTGCTGAACATCGGCAACTACACCCTGTTGGGTGAAGACGACCTTTATCTGTCGGCCTACCTCGGCTCGCTGAAGGTCGCGGCACTGAGCACGCTGATGTGCCTGGGGATCGGCTTCCCGATGGCTTACGCGATCACCAAGGCGAGCAAGGAAGCGCAAAACGTCTTGCTGCTGCTGATCATGATGCCGACCTGGACGGCGATCCTGATCCGCGTGTATGCGTGGATGGGCATTCTCAGCAACAACGGTTTGCTCAACGCGTTTCTGATGTGGACGGGGCTCACCGATCACCCGATCGAGATCCTCAACACCAACACGGCCGTGTATATCGGTGTGGTTTACGCCTATCTGCCGTTCATGGTGTTGCCGTTGTACGCCAACCTCGTCAAACACGACGGCAGCCTGCTGGAAGCCGCGTCAGACCTGGGCTCGAGCAACTTCAATAACTTCTGGAAAATCACCGTGCCGCTGGCCAAGAACGGCATCATCGCCGGTTGCATGCTGGTATTCATTCCGGTGGTCGGTGAGTTCGTGATTCCAGAACTGCTCGGTGGCCCGGAGACGCTGATGATCGGCCGCGTGTTGTGGCAAGAGTTCTTCAACAACCGCGACTGGCCGGTGGCGTCCGCCCTGGCAGTGGTGATGCTGTTGATCCTGATTGTGCCGATTCTGCTGTTCAACCGCAGCCAGGCCAAAGAGATGGAGGCACGGGGATGAAACGCTTCGGTTTTGCAAAGTTCATGCTGATCTTCGGCCTGATGTTCATCTATCTGCCGATGCTGATTCTGGTGATCTATTCGTTCAACGCCTCGAAACTGGTGACGGTGTGGGGCGGTTGGTCGGTGAAGTGGTACGTCGGCCTGCTCGACAACACACAACTGATGGGCTCGGTGCTGCGCTCGCTGGAAATCGCCTGCTACACCGCGATTGCCGCTGTTGCCCTCGGCACCCTGGCCGCGTTTGTGCTGACGCGGGTCACACGCTTCAAGGGGCGCACACTGTTTGGTGGTTTGGTCACCGCGCCGTTGGTGATGCCCGAAGTGATTACCGGTCTGTCGTTGTTGCTGCTGTTCGTGGCGATGGCGCAGTTGATCGGTTGGCCGCAGGAACGTGGCATCGTCACCATCTGGATCGCCCACACCACGTTTTGTGCAGCCTATGTGGCGGTGGTCGTTTCCGCCCGACTGCGTGAACTGGATCTGTCGATTGAAGAAGCGGCAATGGATCTGGGGGCAAAACCCTTCAAGGTGTTTTTCCTGATCACCATTCCGATGATTGCGCCGTCGCTGGCGGCGGGCGGGATGATGTCGTTTGCCTTGTCGCTGGATGACCTGGTGTTGGCAAGCTTCGTGTCGGGTCCGGGTTCTACCACCCTGCCGATGGAAGTGTTCTCGGCGGTGCGTCTGGGCGTGAAGCCTGAGATCAATGCCGTGGCCAGCCTGATTCTGCTGGCGGTGTCGATCGTGACCTTCCTGGTCTGGTATTTCGGCCGCAAGGCAGAAGCCAACCGCAAACGTGCGATTCAGGAAGCGATGGATCAGACCGCCAATGAGTCGTGGCAACAACCGCAACGCACCGCTGCCAGCGCTTGATAACGGATGTTGTGGCGACGGGGCTTGCCCCCTCGCCACAGATTTACCGCGTTGAGTTTTTGAACAAGAACAATGGAGTTGTACCGATGAAAATGTTTGGCAGGACTCTGCTGACACTGTCCTTAATGGGCGCAATGGCCATGGGCGCCCAGGCCAACGACAAGGTGCTGCGTGTTTACAACTGGTCCGATTACATCGCGCCGGACACCGTCAAGAAGTTTGAAGACGAGACCGGCATCCGCGTGACCTACGACGTCTTCGACAGCAACGAAACCCTTGAGGCGCGTTTGCTGGCGGGCAAATCCGGTTACGACATCGTCGTGCCGTCCAACAGTTTCCTGGCCAAGCAGATCAAGGCCGGCGTGTATCAAACGCTGGACAAATCGAAGCTGCCGAACTGGAAGAATCTCAACCCGGTGCTGCTGAAAAACGCCTCCGCCAGTGATCCGGACAACGCTCACGCATTCCCGTACATGTGGGGCTCGATCGGTATCGGGTTCAATCCGGCCAAGGTCAAGGAAGTGCTCGGCGCCAACGCCCCGACCGATTCCTGGGACTTGCTGTTCAAGCCCCAAAACGCCGAGAAGCTCAAGGCGTGTGGCATCAGCTTCCTCGACTCGCCGACCGAAATACTCCCGGCCGCCCTGCACTACCTGGGCTATCCGGTGAACGACAAGGACAAGTCGCACATCCTCGAAGCCGAAGCGCTGTTCATGAAGATCCGCCCGTACGTGGCGTACTTCCACTCTTCGAAGTACATCTCCGATTTGGCCAACGGCAACATCTGCGTGGCCGTCGGTTATTCCGGTGACGTGCTGCAGGCCAAGGCCCGGGCGGCGGAATCGGGCAACAACGTGAAGATCGACTACAGCATCCCCAAGGAAGGCGCCGGCAGCTTCTACGACATGGTCGCGATCCCGCGTGATGCGGCGAACGTCGACAACGCGTACCTGTTCATGAATTTCCTGATGCGTGCTGACATCATCGCCGAAGTCACCAACAACATCGGCTACAGCAACGCCAACTCGGCGGCGACGCCACTGGTGGATGAAGCGATCCGCAACGATCCGGGCTCGTACCCGTCGCAAGCGGTGATGGCGACGTTGTATGCGGTGCCGGATCAGCCGATTGCCACCCAACGGATCATGACCCGCGGCTGGACGCGGGTGAAACTCGGCCAGTAACCGCCCCCCCCTGTGGGAGCGGGCTTGCTCGCGAAAGCGTAGTCTCAGGCACCTGTGAATTGGCTGACCTGACGCCTTCGTGAGCAAGCCCATTCCCACAGGGGATAGGTGGCGGTTTGAAGATTTATGATTTCCCGTTCACGCAGCGCCTTACCACCGCTGCCCCCACATGAACGGCCTCACCTGGCTCCCTCGGCTCAGGTGAATTTCAGGCGCCCTCGGGCGCCTTTTTTTGTCGCTCAGGTCAGCGGCCAATCCTGCAAAACGCGGTAGCGCCCCTTGTGCGATTCAAACAGGGCAAAGCGCTCGGCACGCAGGCAGAACTCCGGCGGTGTGGCGGCTTCCGGCTCGGGCGCACGGTAATCACGGGCCAGCGTCAGATGCGGGCGAAACGCGTGTGACGGCGCCTCAAAACCAAACGGCAACATGGCCTGCTCAAGCGCATAGACCAGACGCAATAACGCCTGCGGTGCCTGCTCGGGCGCCAACGACAGCACCCCGGCGCGATGCCAGACCTGCAAGCGATCCAGCGAAATCCGCACAGCCTCTCCCGGCGTGCGTACCTTACTGGCGGCTTCGCAGACTTCGCCGATCTGCGCCAATGGCACGGCACCGAGAAACAATAACGTCAGGTGAAAATTGTCGGCGGGCACGGGTTTGCCGGCCCTCAAGCCCAACTCCCCACGCCACTGGGCAATCGCCTTGCGCTGCGCCAGTGGACAGTCCAGGGCAAAGAACAGCCGCTTGGACGGCAGATCCCCGTGTTTTTCATCCGTCATGGCCTGGCTCCTTATAGGGTTGTGATTGCCGATTCTACCTGCCCCTTTCTGACGACTCGCCACACAAGTCTATAGTTCAAGGATTGCCATCAACCGGAGGCCGCCATGCGCGAGATCCTCAGCAAAGAGCCGTGGTGGGCCAGGCCACCGAGTCCCGGGCAGGACGAAGCCGAGCTCGAATGGGGCTGGCTGGTGCATTACAGCGAAGGTGAGCCGCGCTTCGAGTTTGTCCGAGAGCGGCCAACGGATGAGCAGATTCGTCATCGCAAAGGCTGTCGGATTACTCCATCGGCAGAGTGAAATACACACCTGTGGGAGCGGGCTTGCTCGCGAAAGTGGTGTGTCAGGAAACATTATTTTTGAATGACATACCGCGTTCGCGAGCAAGCCCGCTCCCACAAAGGGACTTGCGTGAGTTTCAAGGTTCGATGAGGTATTTGAACCCGGCGAAGATCATTCGCTGCCCGTCGAACGGCATCGGGTTGACGTCCGGTTGCATGCGCGGGTCGTCCATCATTTTCGCCATGCCCGCATCGCGGGTGGCCTTGTCCGGCCAGATCAGCCAGCCGGAGGCCACGGTTTCATCTTCCTTGAGTTTCACCGCCATCGGGAACGACGTGATCTTGCCGTCCGGCACGTCTTCACCCCAGCATTCGACGACGCTCAGGGCGCCGTACTCCTTGAACAGTTTCGCTGCGATGACACAGTGTTTTTTGTATTGCTCGCGATTGGCGGTCGGCACGGGTGCGACAAAGATATCGATGTAGGCCATGGTCATTCTCCTTGCAGGTTGGGTTCGATCTGCTGATTGGTCGATGGTGGCGGCTGCCATTCGACACGGTTCGCCCCAAACCCGACCAACGGCTCTTCACCTGCGCCCAGATTGCGCTCGATCTGCCCGGCCATGTGCAGCGTGCCGGCCATGACACCGGTGGTCGGGTTTTGCACCAGCTTCAACCAGGCCTTGTCGAAGGTGTTACCCAGACTGCTGCGGATCAGCGCCTCACTGTCGGGGCGGTCGTTGGCCTGGATGATTGCGCGAACACCCGCCACGCCCACCGAAATCATCGCCCCGGCCAGCTTGCCGGCTGCAGCGGCCACTGCGCTGGCGGCGCCGCGCGGGGCCATTTGCGCCTCCATCCGCTGGCTGGCGCGTTTGGCCACCGGGGCCATACCGGCGTCGGTCGAGGCAATGCCTTTCGAACCACCGTCGGTGTGGATTTTGTCGATCAGCGCCGCGTAGGCCGGCAGCGTGTTCAACGGTTCGCTGCTGATGACCTGATACAGCGACGCATCCCGCGCCGGCGGCGGGCCGAGGGCGATCGCCGCAATCCTCTGCAAATGTCCATTGAGCTGAGCCATCGGCACGCCATGCCGCTGAGCGATGAGCGGCATCTGCCGGGCCATCAGTTGCGCATAGAACGCCGTGGCCTGGCCAAGAATCGCGTCCGGATCGATCTCCACGGCCACCGGCGCCAACACCTTTTCCTGATATTGCTCAAGCAGATACGCCGCCAGACGCTTGGCCGACGCGTCCTCCTCACCACCCGCGCTGATCGTGTACCAACTGACCTTCATCGACAGCCATTCCTGGGTCCAGTAACTGCTGAACCACGGGATGAAATTTTCTTCAGTTTGCTGATAGACGCGAGTGCGCCAATGTTCCATCGAGCCACGGGCGAACAGCTTGACCTGCTCGGTGGACTGTTGCGAGGCGTTGACGATTTCGCGGTCGATTTGCTGCCAGGTGGCGGGTGAAACCACCACCGCCGGCACCGTTACAGGGGCCCGCGCCGGAGAGGCGCAGCCGGCCAGCAGAAACAGGGCGGCAACGAGCAGCGCGCGCGGTGTCACGGTTTTGGTCTCCCAGAGTAAGGAGCGGCAAATTTGAGTATAGGTGCGGGAGACAGGCCGTTTGTCTGGTATTGGGTCAAATACAGCTCCCACAAGGGGTCTGCGCCAACCATCAATACCGTCGATATCCAACATCGCGACGATTGCGTTCCGCCCGCCGCACATCAAAGGCACGATTGCGCCATCCGAACCACAACGAGGCGTTCACATCATGATTCACACCATCACGCTCTCTGTAAGTTTCCCGGTGTTCGGCAGCAACTACTACGAACAACACGTCGTGCAACGCAAGGCGCAGGCGTTGGTGTTCAACGACGATTTCGACGATTTGCTGATGCCCGCCGCGACCCATCATTTCAGCAATGAAGTGGTCGGCATCAACGATCAGTTCCGCTTTCTGAGCGACATTCTCGCCACCCATTTGCTAGATCTCGAGGCCTCGACGCCTGCGCGATCCCGCGTCCAGGCGAGCGCTCATTTTTTATAACGGCTGAAGGCAACCCCTGTGGGAGCGGGCGTGCTCGCGAAAGCGGTGGATCATTCAACCTCTCGTTGATTGAAACGCCCCTTCGCCAGCATGCCCGTTCCCACAATAAATCTGAAGATTCATGAGCCATGCGCATAACTCTATAGCGCAAATCCGCAAAAACCTTTTCCTCTCTCCAGCGGTCATTCCTCAAACGAGACTGGCAAACATGCCGGCGCGCCCCTCTGGGCCTTTTGTGACCCTGCTGCCCTGATGAGAGTAAAGGAATCGAACCATGCCGATTTCCCGACGTAAATTTCTGATCCTCGGCGCCGTGACCGCGACGGCGTTTGCGATGCCCCCCTTTATCAGCCTCAAGGCCTATGCGGCCAACCTGGAGCAATCGGCCATGAGCAAAATCACCTTAAACGTCAATGGCAAACCTCAGACCCTTGAGGTCGACAATCGCACCACCCTGCTCGATGCCTTGCGCGAAAACCTGCAGATGACCGGCAGCAAAAAAGGCTGCGACCACGGCCAGTGCGGCGCCTGCACGGTGATCGCCGATGGCCGGCGAATCAACGCCTGCCTGACCCTGGCGGTCATGCAAGAAGGCAGCGAGATCACCACCATCGAAGGCCTCGGCATGCCGGACAACCTGCATCCGATGCAAGCCGCGTTCATCAAGCACGACGGCTATCAGTGCGGTTATTGCACACCGGGGCAGATCTGTTCGGCGGTGGCGGTGCTCAAGGAGATCCGCGACGGCATTCCCAGCCACGTCAGCGCCAGCCTGACCGAACCACCGCAAATGATCGCCGCTGAATTTCAGGAACGCATGAGCGGCAACATCTGCCGCTGTGGCGCCTACTCGAACATCATCGAAGCCATCACTGAAGTCGCAGAGGTGCCGGCATGAGAGCGTTCAATTACAGCCGCGCCGACTCCCCCGCCACAGCCGCAGCGCAAGCCGCGCAAGTCGAAGGCGCAAAGTTCATCGCTGGCGGCACCAACCTGCTGGATTTGATGAAACTCGACATCGAAACTCCGCTGCACCTGATTGATATCAATCACCTGGGGCTGGATCAGATCGAAGCCACGCCCGAGGGCGGTTTGCGTATCGGCGCCATGGTCCGCAATACCGATCTGGCCGCCGACGCGCGCGTGCGAAAGGACTACGCCCTGCTCTCCCGTGCCTTGCTTGCCGGAGCCTCCGGGCAGTTGCGCAACATGGCGACCACGGCGGGCAACCTGCTGCAACGCACCCGCTGCCCCTACTTCTACGACACGAATCAAGCCTGTAACAAACGCAACCCCGGCAGCGGATGCGCGGCGATTGGCGGGATCAGTCGGCAACTGGGCATTATCGGCGTCAGCGATGCCTGCATCGCCCCCCACCCAAGCGACATGGCGATTGCGATGCGCGCCCTCGACGCACAGATTGAAACGGTCAAACCCGATGGCAGCACCCGTCGCATCGCCATGGCGGACTTTCATCAGTTGCCGGGGCACACGCCGCACATCGAAACCAGCCTGACCGCTGGCGAGTTCATCACCGCAGTGACTTTGCCGGCGCCGGTGGGCGGCACCCACATTTATCACAAGGTGCGTGATCGTTCGTCCTACGCGTTTGCCCTGGTGTCCGTCGGTTTGATTCTGCAAAAGGACGGTAGCGGCCGCGTTGCCGTTGGCGGTATCGCGCCAAAACCGTGGCGGGTGGAAGCGGCTGAAGCCCTGCTGCCCCAGGGCGCAAAAGCCGTCAGCGCGCGCCTGCTAGACGGCGCCACGCCGACCCACGACAACCAGTTCAAACTGACCCTGGTCGAACGCACACTCGGCTCGGTGTTAGCGCAAGCGAGGGAGCAAGCATGAAATTCGACACGCCCGCCACCACCAACCCGATCGACCAACTGAAGGTCATCGGCAAACCCACCGACCGTATCGAAGGCAAACTGAAAACCTGCGGCCAGGCGCCTTACGCCTACGAGCAACATGAAGCGGTGGCCAATCAGGCTTATGGATTTATGGTCGGTGCGGCCATCGCCAAGGGCCGAATCAGCCACATTGATCTGGAGGAGGCGAACGCAGCGCCAGGGGTTTTGGTGATCGTCACCGCGGCCAACGCCGGCAAACTCGGCAAAGGCAAATTCAACTCGGCGCACTTGCTGGCCGGGCCTCAGGTTCAGCACTATCACCAGGCCGTGGCGCTGGTGGTGGCCGAAACCTTTGAACAGGCACGGGCCGCCGCGCAATTGGTCAAAGTCGATTACGTCGCGACCAAAGGCGAGTTCGATCTGGCCAGCCTGCGCGACCAGGGTGTCGAAGCGAAGGACGAATTGCCGGACGTCACCCACGGCGATTTCGCCAAGGCTTTCGCTGCCGCGCCGGTGCAGTTCGATCAGACCTACACCACCCCCGATCAGTCCCACGCGATGATGGAACCCCACGCGACACTGGCCGCCTGGAAAGGCGATCAACTGACCCTGTGGACCTCCAACCAGATGATCGCCTGGAGCGTCGGCGACGTTGCCCAAACCCTTGGTCTGCCGAAGGAGAACGTCCGTTTGATCTCGCCATACATTGGCGGTGGCTTCGGCGGCAAACTGTTCATCCGCGCCGACGCGATCCTCGCGGCCCTCGGTGCGCGCATGGCCAACCGCCCGGTGAAATTCTCCATCGCCCGCCCGCAGATCGCCAACAACACCACCCACCGCCCCGCCACCCTCCAGCGCATTCGCATGGGCGCGACAGCGGATGGCAAGCTCACGGCCATCGCCCACGAAGGCTGGTCTGGCAATCTGGAGGACGGCAAGGTGGAAGTCGCGGCGCAACCGAGCCAATTGCTCTACGCCGCCGAAAACCGTCTGGTCACCATGCGCCTGGCGCCGCTGGACCTGCCCGAAGGCAACGCCATGCGCGCCCCCGGCGAAACCCCGGGCCTGATGGCGCTGGAAATCGCCATGGACGAAATGGCTGAGCAGCTCAAACTCGACCCGGTTCAGTTCCGCATCCTTAACGACACGCAAGTCGACCCGGTGAACACCGAGCGGCCCTTCTCGCAACGTCATTTGATTGAGTGCCTGCAAACCGGTGCCGAAAAATTCGGCTGGGACAAGCGCAATGCGCAACCCGGCACGCGCCGCGAGGGCCGCTGGCTGATCGGCATGGGCGTCGCTGCGGCCATCCGCAACAACCTACTGTTGAAATCCGGCGCGCGGGTGCGACTGGAGCGCGACGGCAAGGTCACGGTGGAAACCGACATGACCGACATCGGCACCGGCAGTTACACGATCATTGCCCAGACCGCCGCTGAAATGATGGGCGTTGGACTCCAGGACGTGACCGTACGGCTGGGCGACTCGAGTTACCCGGTGTCTGCCGGATCAGGCGGCCAGTTCGGTGCCAACTGCTCGACGGCCGGGGTGTATGCCGCGTGCATGAAACTGCGCGAAGCAGTGGCAGGCAAGTTGGGCATGGCTGCCGACAAGGCTGAGTTTAGCGACGGTCTGGTGCGCGTCGGCGACCAGCAGGTTGCGCTGCGCAACGCCGCACACGATGGTGCGCTGCAGGCTGAAGACAGCATCGAGTTTGCTGACCTCGCCGAGCAATATCAGCAGTCGACGTTTGGAGCGCACTTCGTTGAGGTCGCGGTGGATGCCGCTACGGGAGAGGTTCGTGTTCGGCGCATGCTGGCGGTGTGTTCGGCCGGACGGATTCTCAACCCGAAAGCAGCGCGCAGTCAGGTCATCGGCGCGATGACCATGGGCGTGGGCGCAGCGTTGATGGAAGCGTTGGCGGTGGACACGCGACTGGGTTTTTTCGTCAACCATGATCTGGCCGGATATGAAGTGCCGGTGCATGCCGACATCCCGCATCAGGAGGTCATTTTCCTTGAAGAAACCGATCCGGTTTCATCGCCGATGAAGGCCAAAGGTGTCGGTGAATTGGGGATTTGCGGTGTGAGCGCGGCGGTGGCGAATGCGATCTACAACGCCACCGGTGCCCGGGTGCGTGAGTATCCGATTACGCTGGACAAGATTCTTTCGTCATTACCGGAAATGATCTGAAAAACCCCTCGGCCCAGGCCTCTCACTCAGGGAGAGGCCTGGGACGAGGGCCATGGGTTCACTCGCTGCGCGGATACTGCGCCTCACCAACCTGCTCCATCCACTTCACCACTTCTCCATCCTGCATTTCAGCGATGGCGATATGCGTCATCGCCGTGGTCGGTGCGGCGCCATGCCAGTGCTTGGCGCCGGGCGCGATCCACACGGTATCGCCAGGGCGAATCTGCCGCACCGGCTGCCCCCACTCCTGCACAAACCCCGCTCCGGCCGTGACGATCAACGTCTGCCCCAGCGGATGGGTGTGCCACGCCGTGCGCGCACCCGGCTCAAACGTCACGGTAGCGCCACTGACCCGCGCCCGATCAGTGCCCTTGAACGGCGCATCGATCCGCACGGTTCCGGTGAACCAATCCGCCGGCCCCTGGGCCGACGGTTGTGAGCCGTTGGGCGTAACGGTGACTCGCGGGATTTCGCTGGCTTGGGCGTCGGCGGCCAGCAAGGAAAGGGTCAACGCAGAAGCGGCAATCGGGTTCATGGCGGTCTCTCCAGCAAGTGATGCCTGAACTTTACCGGCGCCGACTCTTCAGATAATCGACTAGAGTTCGAAATAACTTATGCAGGAAACTCATTAATGCTTCGCGAAAACGCCAGTGACCTGCTCGCCTTCCTCGCCGTGGCGCGCGCGCGCAGCTTCACCAAAGCCGCCGCCAAACTTGGCATCTCGCAGTCCGCGCTCAGCCACACCATCCGCGCCCTCGAAGCGCGCCTTGGTCTGCGCCTGCTCATGCGCACCACTCGCAGCGTCTCCCCCACCGAGGCCGGCGAGCACCTGCTGCAAACCATCGGCCCGCGCTTCGAAGAGATCGAACTGGAACTCGCCGCCCTGAGCAACCTGCGTGAAACCCCGGCGGGCAAGATTCGCATCAGCGCCACCGATCATTCGCTGGACTGGCTGCTGCGCCCGGTACTCAAGGCGTTCCTGCCGAAATACCCCGACATCGCCGTCGAAGTCTGCTGCGATTACGGCTTCGTTGACATCGCCGGGCAAGGGTTCGATGCCGGCGTGCGCTTGGGCGAAGACGTTGCCCAAGGCATGATCGCCACGCGCATCGGCCCGGACATGCGCATGGTGGTCGTCGGCTCACCGGCCTACTTCGCCAGCCGTCCACCGCCACAAACGCCACGTGACCTGACCGACCACGCCTGCAACAACCTGCGCCTGCCCACCAATGGCGGGCTGTACACCTGGGAGTTTGAAAAGGACGGCGAAAGCCTCAAGGTGCGGGTGTCCGGGCAGATCACGCTGAATGGTGTCTACCCGTTACTCGACGCGGCACTGGACGGTTTTGGCCTGAGTTACATCCCGGAGAACCTCGTCACGGCGCATCTGGCAGAGGGTCGGCTGGTGCAAGTTCTGCAAGACTGGTGCCCGCGCTTCGCCGGTTATCACCTCTACTACCCGAGTCGGCGCCAGGCGGCACCGGCGTTTGCGTTGTTGCTGGAGGCGCTGCGGTTTCGCGGTTGAACGGGCCTAACCGACCCATGCAATCAACTGATGGCGTTGCGCATCAGTCAGCATCGGACCGAATCCGGCCTTGACGTTATCGGCCATGTAACGCGGATTCCCGGTACCCGGGATGACGCAAGTCACCGCCGGATGCGCCAGCAAAAACTTCAGCGCCAGTTGCGGCCAACTGTTGACCTGCACATCCGAGACCCACGCCGGGAGCGGTTTACCCTTGAGCCGGGCGAGCAAACCACCGCCGCCGAATGGCCGATTACAGATCACCGCCACCCCGCGTTCGCGGCACAGTGGCAGGATGCGTTGTTCCACGCCTCGGTCGTCGAGGGCGTAGTTGATCTGCAGGAAATCCAGCTGTTCGGCCTTCAGTAGCGCTTCAACTTCGTCATAGGCTGAAGGCGTGTAATGCGTGATGCCGATGTAGCGGATGCGCCCCTGCTCCTTCCATTCACGCAAGGTGGGCAGGTGGGTTTGCCAGTCGAGCAGGTTGTGGATCTGCATCAGGTCGATTTGCTCGGTGCGCAGCAGGCTGAACGACCGCTCCATCTGCGCGATGCCTTCCTTGCGCCCGCGCGTCCACACCTTTGTGGCCAGAAACGCCGGCGAGCGCGGTTCGTGGATCGACAGCAATTCGCCGGTGGTCTGTTCGGCGCGGCCATACATGGGTGAGCTATCGACCACCGTACCGCCCTTGGCGAACAATTCATCGAGCACCGCCGGTAGTTGCTTGTAGGCCAGATCGCCCGGCACAACATCAAAACCGCGATAGGTGCCCAGTCCCACCATAGGCAGGGGCTCCGAGCTTGAAGGGATGACACGGGTCTGCATGGCTTGGCCTCCGGTAGCGGCGCACGATGTGACAGCGGCCAGCGCCCGTTCAAAGGTGAAGACCGCCGAAACCCCGGCAGCCAGCGTGAGCAATCGGCGACGGGAGTAACCCTCAGTGTGGCTCATGCTGCCTCCCCCGCTGCGTGAGTCTGTTGCATGTTGTGTTGGAGGGCTGCCGGGGCGAACCGCTGGACTACACTGCGACAGCAAACCCTCACACCCCGTTAAAAGTAGCCGAATGTCCCGAACCCTGATGTCACTCGTCGCATTGATCGTCGCCGTTTACGTGGTGCTGTGCGCCGCGCTGTTCTTTTTCCAGCGCTCGCTGATCTATTTTCCGCAGCCCGCTGCCGTCGAGAGCGCCGATTCGCGTTTGAAACTGTCGATGCCGGACGCCGACATCTGGGTCGCTACGCGCGAGCGCGTCGGGCCTCGGGCGCTGATCTATTTCGGCGGCAATGCCGAGGATGTATCGCGCAATCTGCCGGCGTTTGCCGAAGCGTTTCCCGATTACGCGCTGTTTTTCCTGCACTATCGGGGCTTTGGTGGTAGCGGCGGTTCGCCATCCGAAGAAGCGATTGCCGAAGATGCGCTGGCGTTGTTCGATCAGGTATCTGCCCGCCATCCGCAGATTGCCGTGGTCGGGCGCAGTCTGGGGTCGGGCGTCGCCGTGCGCCTGGCCAGTGAGCGTCCGGCGGCGCAGTTGATCCTGGTGACGCCGTACAACAGCCTCGAAGAAATTGCGGCGCGGCAATACCCGTGGGTGCCGGTGAAGTGGTTGCTCAAGGATCGTTTCGAGTCGGGCAAGTACGCTGCGCATATTCGTGTGCCGACGTTGCTGCTGGCGGCGAGTGATGACGAGGTGATTCCCCGGGCCAGCACCGAGCGCTTGCTGGGGTATTTCCCCAAGGGCGTGGCCGTGCTCAAAGTGGTGCCGGATTCCGGGCATAACTCGATTTCCGAGCGCAGGCAGTATCTGGAGTGGATGGGGGATGTGTTAAATCGGTGAGGATGGTGGGCCTGGGAATTTGTGTTACCGGGACTGGCCACTTCGCGAGCAAGCCTAGCGCGCAGCGATGCAGGGGGTTACTGGACGATGCTGTTTGGCGCGCCTTGACTGGCAGCAAAAAGCCCCAGTTTCAACAATTCCTTGCGCAGCATTGAAGGCGCTACAACAGCCACTCCAGCCTCCCAATCGAGAGCCAACAACCTATTCAATTTTTGTTGGCTAACGGTGGATGGCGCCAGAAAACAGCTTTTCCTGTCGCGGATACCGATGACATTCAGCACCCCGTCCTCGCCCTGCTCTGCCATCCAGCAGTTGATCGTCGGGCGGTGTTTTTGCAGCAAGGCATCGGCATCCCACACCGTCATTTGCGCGAAGTCATGTGGCAAATGGCTGTCGGGCTTCATCCGTTTCAAATCGGCTGCCAACGCAGCGGCGAGGTTAGCTTCGATGCCGGCCTGGCATTCAAGGAAATACTGTTCGGCCCAGTCAGCACAAAGCTTGGCTCTTGACGCAAGTTCGGCATACGCCCCGATATCTGCCGCCGTAGTCGTCTGCCCGGTGAAATTGAGCGTGTTATCCAGAATCGCCGTGGCCAATAACGCGGCGCTTTGCTCGCTGATCTGCGACACCAAACCTGCCGCCTGCCAACGCTGAAAAACCTGCGTCGCCGCCGCGCCAATCGGTCGGATATCGGCGGCAGTCCCAAGCTTCTGCGCCCAGTAATGTTCATAACCCGGATGATGGTCGATCACTTCCACCACCTGATCGAGCACCACTATTGGGTCGACATGGTGATAGTCGGACACGTCGACCAGGACGAATTCGTCGTTCGGCTTCGCGGCGTAAACGTGCAGACTGGGGCCCCAACCGAGCACGGTTTTCGACACGCTGGCGTTGGGTTGTGTGCTGCTGACGGCACGAGCGGGAATGCCTTGCAGGTTCAACAGTTCTGCGTAGGCGATACAGCAGGCATAGGCATCGATATCCAGATAGGCCGCGCCCGAGGTGATGATTTTCATGGGCGGCAACATCGCATGGATTGATGACATTTGGGTGACAGCAAAAAGATCGCAGCCTGCGGCAGGCTGCGATCTTTTGATCTTCAAGCCGCCCGCTGCCCTTGCGCCACCATCGCCGAAGCCGCGAGCATCGCCCGCAACAACACCGCACAGCCCGCCGCCAGATCATCCGGTGCAGCGTTTTCGATTTCGTTGTGGCTGATGCCGCCTTCGCACGGCACGAAGATCATCCCGGCAGGCCCCAACTCGGCAAGGAAGATCGCGTCGTGGCCGGCGCCGCTGACGATGTCCATGTGCGACAGCCCCAAACCTTTCGCCGCGCCGCGTACGGCTTCGACACAGCCTTTTTCGAAGTACAGCGGCGGGAAATCGGCAGTCGGGGTCAGTTCGTAAGTCAGGCCATGTTCTTCGCACGTGGCGTCGATGACGTGCTTCACCTCGGCAATCATCGAGTCCAGCCGCGCCGGTTCCAGATGACGGAAGTCGAGGGTCATACGCACTTCGCCGGGAATGACGTTGCGCGAGCCGGGATAGGCTTGCAGGCAACCGACGGTGCCACAGGCATGGGGTTGATGACCGAGGGCGGCGCGGTTGACCGCACCGACGATCACCGAGGCGCCGACCAGCGCGTCTTTACGCAAGTGCATCGGCGTTGGACCGGCATGCGCCTCTACGCCGCGCAGCTTGAGGTCGAACCACTTCTGCCCCAGCGCGCCGAGCACCACGCCGATGGTTTTCTGTTCGTCTTCGAGGATAGGACCTTGTTCGATGTGCGCCTCGAAATAGGCGCCAACCTTATGCCCGCTGACTTTTCGCGGACCGGCATAGCCAATGGCATTGAGTGCTTCGCCAACGGTCACGCCGTCGGCATCGACTTTGGCGAGGGTTTCTTCGAGGGTGAATTTCTCGGCGAACACCCCGGAGCCCATCATGCACGGGGCAAATCGTGAGCCTTCTTCGTTGGTCCAGACCACCACTTCCAGCGGCGCTTCGGTTTCCACGCCGAGGTCGTTGAGCGTGCGCAGCACTTCGACGCCGGCAAGCACGCCGAAGCAGCCGTCGAACTTGCCGCCGGTGGGCTGGGTGTCGATGTGGCTGCCGGTCATCACCGGTGGCAAATCGGGATTGCGCCCGGGGCGCCGGGCGAAGATGTTGCCGACGGCATCGACGGTGACGCTGCATCCGGCATCCTTGCACCATTGCACAAACAGGTCGCGGGCCTGGCGGTCGAGATCGGTCAGGGCCAGGCGACAAACCCCGCCCTTGACCGTGGCACCGAGCTTGGCCAGTTCCATGAGCGAGGCCCACAGGCGATCACGGTTGATGTGCTGATGGCTCGATTGCAGAACGTCTACGGCTGCGTCCATGGGGATCTCCTCAGGCTGCTTTTCTTATGGATATTGCTGTGGTGTCGGGTAGACCGCTATCGCGAACAGGCCATCCGCTACACCGCTGTTTTAACGGCAGAGGGCTGCGCACGCATCACGCACAACCCGTAATAAATAATCCCGCCCAGCGCCGAGCCGGTGAACCAGCCATAGCTGTAGAACCAGCTGAACGCATCGCTGCCCAGCGACATCACGGTCAACACCACCGGTACGCCAAACGCAACAAAACCGGCCCAGTTCCACGCCGGATAGACGTCGTCGCGGTACAGCCCGGCCAGATCCAGTCGTTGTTTCCTGATCGGGAAATAATCCACCACCATGATCCCGGCAATCGGCCCTAGCAGGCTCGAATAACCCAGCAGCCAGTTGGAATACACAGACTCCAGGCTGACATCGGAAACAATCCAGCCGAGTTTTTTCAGCAGTTCATGGGCCATCAGCGCGAGGCCGACAACGCCCGTCAGCAACACGGCTTTGGTGCGGTTGATCACCTTGGGGGCAATGTTCTGAAAATCGTTGGTTGGCGAAACAATGTTGGCGGCGGTGTTGGTCGAGAGCGTGGCGACGATGATCAGCGCCATCGCCACTGCCACCCACACCGGGCTCTGGATATGGCCAATCAACGTGACCGGATCGGAGACCGTGACGCCAACCAGTTTGACCGACGCGGCGGTCATCACCACACCGAGGGCGGCGAACAGAAACATGGTCAACGGCAGACCGATGATCTGCCCGAGGATCTGATCCTTCTGGCTCTTGGCGTAACGGCTGAAGTCAGGAATGTTCAACGACAGCGTGGCCCAGAACCCGACCATGGCGGTCAGTCCGGCAGCGAAGTAGCTGACCACGCTTGCCCCTTCTGGACGCTTGGCCGGGATCGCCATCAGCTCGGTCATCGATACATTGGGCATCGCCCACACCAGCAAGCCGATGCCGACCGCGACCAGCAACGGCGCAGACAAGGTTTCCAGCCACTTGATCGACTCGGCACCGCGGATCACCACCCACAGGTTCAACGCCCAGAAAATCATGAAGCCGATCACCTCCCCGGTTCCACCGAGCGATTTCCAACCGTCGAACACCGAACCGAGAAACAGGTGAATGGCCAACCCGCCAAACATTGTCTGAATACCGAACCAGCCACAGGCCACCAAGGCGCGAATCAGACACGGCACGTTGGACCCAAGGATGCCGAAGGATGAGCGCAGCAACACCGGAAACGGTATGCCGTACTTGGTACCGGGGAAGGCATTAAGGGTCAGGGGGATGAGCACAATGAGGTTGGCAAACAGAATCGCCACCAACGCTTCGCCCACCGACAGGCCGAAATACGCGGTGAGCACGCCGCCCAGGGTGTAGGTTGGCACGCAGATCGACATGCCGACCCACAACGCGGTGATATGCCATTTGTTCCAGGTTCGTTCGTGCACCTTGGTCGGTGCCATGTCGTGGTTGTAACGGGGACTGTCGAGGACGTCGCTGCCGGCTTCGAGTTCAAACAAGCCGTCGCGCTCGGTCACTTGCGATCTGTTCTGTTGCATGGCCGCTCCACTGTTCTTCTGATTATTTTTTGCTCATCAGGCGGCTGGCGTATGAACGCACAAGCCGGACGATGGCCGGAGGAACTGACAACTTTCATGCACCGGCCATGGTGTCAGCGGCGGCATCAATAAACGTGCCGGGTACTCCGCCTGCCCCTCGCGCCGTGCTTCAAACGTGGTGCAACTTTCTGATATTCATCAGTTTTAATTATTCACCCGAGGTATCCGGTAAAACTTGTCTGAGCGCTCAGGCTAAACACTTGGCAAGTTGTCCGAATGGTCTGGACTCAATCTGGTGCACTGCATTTTTTTATTCATGAGCGATCAACCGCAGCTCAACTTCAAGCGGCTGATTTCACATAAGAAATCTTGACCATATTTCCATCCTGTCAAGTGCGTCAAAATGGTGAGAGGCCTCACCATTTTGGTGATTTTTGCTTTTTATCCTTGTTTATCAATGTCTTAGTCCAACAATAAGCTTATAAAAAATTATCTTGAACTATTGCAAAACTGCGACTAGTTTCTATTCCTGACAGCGATGACAGGAATACACCGATCAACGCTGTACCTCAATAAAACATCTAGAACCGACACAAGTCGGTCATGCCTGCGAGGAACTCGGAATGTCTCTGTTGATCCGTGGCGCCACCGTTGTTACCCACGATGAAAGTTACCGCGCCGACGTCTATTGCGCTGATGGCGTGATCAAAGCCATGGGTGAAAACCTTGATGTTCCCGCCGGTGCCGAAGTGCTCGACGGCAGCGGCCAATACCTGATGCCCGGCGGCATCGATCCGCACACCCATATGCAACTGCCCTTCATGGGCACCGTGGCCAGTGAAGACTTCTTCAGTGGCACGGCGGCGGGTCTGGCTGGTGGCACCACGTCAATCATTGACTTCGTGATTCCCAACCCGCAGCAGTCGCTGATGGAGGCGTTTGATCAATGGCGCGGCTGGGCGGAAAAATCCGCCTCGGACTACGGCTTTCACGTTGCAATCACTTGGTGGAGCGAGCAGGTGCGTGAGGAAATGGCCGAACTGGTCAGCCATCACGGGGTCAACAGCTTCAAGCATTTCATGGCTTACAAAAACGCGATCATGGCCGCCGACGATACCTTGGTGGCGAGTTTCGAACGTTGCCTGGAACTGGGGGCGGTGCCGACCGTCCACGCGGAAAACGGCGAACTGGTTTATCACCTGCAACGCAAGTTGATGGCGCAGGGCATTACCGGGCCGGAAGCGCATCCTCTGTCGCGTCCTTCGCAGGTCGAAGGTGAAGCGGCAAGTCGCGCCATTCGTATCGCCGAAACCCTTGGCACGCCGCTGTATCTGGTCCACGTTTCGACCAAAGAAGCCCTCGACGAAATCACCTACGCCCGCAGCAAGGGTCAACCGGTGTACGGCGAAGTGCTCGCCGGGCATTTACTTCTGGATGACAGCGTCTACCAACACCCGGACTGGCAAACCGCCGCCGGTTACGTGATGAGTCCGCCGTTCCGTCCGCGGGGTCACCAAGAGGCGCTGTGGCACGGCTTGCAAAACGGCAACCTGCACACCACCGCCACCGATCACTGCTGCTTCTGTGCCGAGCAAAAAGCCGCCGGGCGCGACGACTTCAGCAAGATTCCCAATGGCACCGCCGGCATCGAAGACCGCATGGCCGTGCTTTGGGATGAAGGCGTGAACAGCGGGCGCTTGTCGATGCAGGACTTCGTCGCCCTCACCTCCACCAACACCGCAAAAATCTTCAATCTCTACCCGCGCAAAGGCGCGATTCGCGTCGGTGCCGATGCCGACCTGGTGCTGTGGGATCCGCAGGGCACCCGCACCATCTCCGCCAAAACCCACCATCAGCAGGTGGACTTCAACATCTTCGAAGGCAAGACCGTGCGCGGTGTGCCGAGCCATACCGTCAGCCAGGGCAAAGTGGTCTGGGCCGATGGCGACCTGCGCGCCGAGCGTGGTGCCGGACGGTATATCGAACGACCGGCGTATCCGGCGGTGTTTGATTTGCTGAGTAAACGGGCACAGATGCACAAGCCCACTGCGGTGAAACGCTGAGAACCAGGCCTTCGGCCTTCGCAAGCAAGCCTGCTCCCACAGGGAAACGCATTCCAAATGTGGGAGCGGCCTGCTCGCGAAGGGGCCCGCCCGGACACTACAAAAACCACTGCCCATCAGAGGCAGAGCACCTCAATAACCGTGAGGCAAAAAACCGTGATCGAGACCCTGAACCATCTACCGCATCCGCACGAAAGCGCAGCCGCCCTCGCCGGCCACTTCACCGATCTGGCGCCGCCGCTCAATGCCCGGCAGGCGCATCTGGAAGCGTCGCGCTGCCTGTATTGCTACGACGCGCCCTGCGTCAATGCGTGCCCGAGCGAGATCGACATCCCGTCGTTCATCCGCAATATCCATCAGGACAACGTGCCCGGCGCGGCGCAGAAAATCCTCTCGGCGAACATCCTCGGCGGCAGTTGTGCGCGGGTTTGTCCGACCGAGATCCTTTGCCAGCAAGCCTGCGTGCGCAACAACGCCCAGGAATGCGCGCCGGTGCTGATCGGCCTGTTGCAGCGCTACGCCGTGGACAACGCACACTTCAGCGAACACCCGTTCCAGCGCGCTGCCACCACCGGCAAACGGATTGCCGTGGTCGGTGCCGGCCCGGCCGGGTTGTCCTGCGCGCACCGCAGCGCGATGCACGGCCATGATGTGGTGATTTTCGAAGCGCGGGAGAAGGCCGGCGGCCTCAATGAGTACGGGATCGCCAAGTACAAACTGGTCGACGATTACGCGCAAAAGGAGCTGGATTTCCTCCTGCAGATCGGCGGCATCGAAATCCGTCACGGGCAGAAACTCGGCGACAATCTGACTCTGAGCGAACTGCACCAACAGTTCGATGCGGTGTTCCTTGGCCTGGGCCTCAATGCCAGCAAACAACTCGGTCTGGCCCACGAAGAGGCGCCAGGGCTGCTCGCCGCCACCGATTACATCCGCGAACTGCGCCAGGCCGATGACCTCACGCAACTGCCATTGGCGCAGCGCTGCATCGTCCTCGGCGCTGGCAACACCGCCATCGACATGGCCGTGCAAATGGCCCGCCTCGGTGCCCGAGACGTCAATCTGGTGTATCGCCGTGGCGCGGCGGACATGGGCGCGACCGGTCACGAACAGGACATCGCCAAAGCCAATCAGGTACGCCTGCTGACCTGGGCACAGCCGGAAGAAGTCTTGCTCGACGATCAGGGCCGCGTGTGCGGTATGCGTTTTGCCCGCACCGATCTGGTCGACGGTCGCCTGCAAACCACGGGCGAAACCTTCGAACTGGCCGCCGATGCGATCTTCAAAGCCATCGGCCAGGCCTTCGACAGCAGCGCCCTCACCGACCCGCTGGCTCGCGAACTCAAGCGTCAGGGCGAACGAATCCAGGTCGACGCCAATCTGCGCACCAGCATTCCCGGCGTGTATGCCGGTGGCGACTGCACCAGCCTCGACCAGGATCTGACCGTGCAAGCCGTGCAGCACGGCAAACGGGCCGCCGAGGCCATCAACGCTCAACTGATGCTCAATGTGGAGGCTGCGTAAATGGCCGATCTCTCGATTGTCTTCGCCGGCATCAAAGCCCCCAACCCCTTCTGGCTGGCCTCCGCGCCGCCGACCGACAAGGCCTACAACGTGGTGCGTGCCTTCGAGGCGGGCTGGGGCGGCGTGGTCTGGAAGACCCTGGGAGAAGACCCTGCGGCGGTCAACGTGTCGTCACGGTACTCAGCCCATTACGGCAACAACCGCGAAGTGCTGGGCATCAACAACATCGAACTGATCACCGACCGCTCGCTGGAAATCAACCTGCGCGAAATCACTCAGGTGAAAAAGGACTGGCCGGATCGCGCACTGATCGTGTCGTTGATGGTGCCGTGCGTGGAGGAGTCGTGGAAACACATCCTGCCGCTGGTGGAAGCCACAGGCGCCGATGGCATCGAACTGAATTTCGGCTGCCCTCACGGCATGCCCGAGCGTGGCATGGGTGCGGCAGTCGGTCAGGTGCCGGAATATGTCGAGCAGGTCACCCGCTGGTGCAAGACGTATAGCTCGCTGCCGGTGATCGTCAAACTGACCCCGAACATCACCGACATCCGCGTCGCCGCCCGCGCCGCCCATCGCGGTGGTGCCGATGCGGTGTCGCTGATCAACACCATCAATTCGATCACCAGCGTCGATCTGGAACACATGGTCGCCCTGCCCACCGTCGGCAGCAAAAGCACCCACGGTGGTTACTGCGGCTCGGCGGTCAAGCCGATTGCGCTGAACATGGTCGCGGAAATCGCCCGCGATCCGCAGACCCAAGGCCTGCCGATCTGCGGGATTGGCGGCATCGGAAGTTGGCGCGATGCGGCGGAATTCATGGCGCTGGGCAGCGGCGCGGTACAGGTGTGTACGGCGGCCATGTTGCATGGCTTCCGGATTGTCGAGGAGATGAAAGACGGCTTGTCGCGGTGGATGGACAGTCAGGGTTACGCCAACATCGCCGAGTTTTCCGGGCGTGCGGTGGGCAATACCACCGACTGGAAGTACCTGGATATCAACTATCAGGTCATCGCGAAAATTGATCAGGAGGCGTGCATTGGTTGTGGGCGTTGCCACATTGCTTGCGAGGACACCTCACATCAGGCGATCAGCAGCCTGAAGCAGGCCGACGGGACGCATAAATACGAAGTGATCGATGACGAGTGTGTGGGCTGCAATCTGTGTCAGATCACCTGTCCGGTGGCTGATTGCATCGAGATGGTACCGATGGAGACGGGCAAGCCGTTTCTGGACTGGAATCATGATCCGAGAAACCCGTATCACGTTTCGGCTTGAGGCTTGAGGCTTGAGGCTTGAGGCGTCTGACCTGACGCCTTCGCGAGCAAGCCCGCTTGTATGGTAGGACTTGAAGGGAGGAGGAGGGACAAGGCTCGATTCTGTGGTGGTCAACTAATTCCGGACACCTCGATAGGTAGTTTCGATGCCATCGCCCGCTCGTAAACGGTCGGCGGCAGATACCCCAGTTTTGAGTGCAGCCGTTCGTTGTTGTAAAACCCAACGATGT
>NZ_CAXAON010000019.1:0-104155 GCF_963970495.1 Pseudomonas sp. EA_65y_Pfl2_P78
TGGAAGACAGCAATGAATCAGTTTGCGATTCTTTATGGAGATCGATTTACCAGGTTGAACTGGTGAAAAAAGGGCTTGCCTTACGGCAGGCCGTTACCGGCCCGCACACAAAAAATCTGACACTCCCCGATCATCCGGTGGCGCACTGTTCATTGACGCAATACAACAGAGTGTCTTCCAGATGATCCAGATGTTGGTTCATCAGCATCCCGGCTTTGCAAGCATCCCCACATTCCACTGCCTCAACAATCGCCAAATGCTCCTGCCACGCGCAACAACCTCGCGTGAGCCCTGCGCTGCGCGCAATCGCCAATGACGTCAGCGGCACCAGACTGCCGAGAAAATGCGCCAGCGGTGCATTCCCCGCCATGTGTGCCAGTTGCAGGTGGAACTCCCCGGACAACCGAATCGCCATCGCCCGCCGATCCTGCTCGACAGCCTGGCGTTCACGCTCGATCAACGCTCGCAGGCGCTTCAATTCTTCGGCCTGTGGCCGCTGACAAGCCAGGCGCACCAGCGTGCTTTCGGTCAGGCGCCGTGCATGCAGGGTTTGCCGCGTTTGTTCGGCATTCAGCGCGGTGACACGCGGGCGATGATTGGCGCGCAACACAATGATGTGTTCATGGGACAGCTGCGTCAGCACCCGCCGCACATCGGCGCGGCTGACGCCGAACATCTGCCTGAGGCTGTCTTCGGTGAAACGGCTGGCAGCATCGAGACGCTGTTCGAGGATCGCGTCGAACAGTCGCGGATACAGATCGCCCACCGGCACTTGCAGGCGGGAGAAGGGCAGGGCCGCCGAGGTCTGGCGAGGGTGCGACGGCGTGGCAAGACTGTTCATGGCCGGTCTCCAGTGTGAAGAAATTCAGGTGTTCAAGTGGTCTTCCGGAATGTTCAGCTCGATGCCCATCCGCTGGCCTTCGCGCAGGATGTGTCGACGCATTTCGGCACTGGCCTGAGCGCTGTTTTTGCTGCGGATCGCGCGCACCACCGCTTCGTTTTCTTCGAGGCGTTCGGCCAGATGTTCCGGGGAATTGCGCAGCACGTCGGCACTTTGCTTGAGGGCGTTGCTGGTCTGTTGCACCACGCTTTGGAAAATCGGGTTTGAGGTCAGGGTGAACAATTCTTCGTGGAAGGCGATGTAGGCGCTGACCCCGGCTTCGCTGTCGCCGGCCTCCAGGGCTTCGCGCATGTCCATCAGGGTCAGGCGCAACTGGCCGACTTCCTTGCTGCTGATCGATTGGGCCACGAGGCCGACAATGAACGGCTCCAGGGTGTAGCGCAGTTGCAGCACGTCTTCGAGGCTGGCGCCGGCCACTGCGCTGTCGTGGCTTTGGCTGTCACTCCGTTGCGCGTCGAGCACCACCACGCCTTTGCCCGGCATCGAGCGCACCAGGCCGAGGGTTTCCAGGACGATCACCGCTTCGCGCAGGCTCGGGCGGCTGATGCCCAGTTGTTCGGCCAGTTCGCGCTGGCCGGGCAGCATGTCGCCGGAGCGCCACTGACCACGGGCCAGCGCGGCCCGGAGTTTTTCTACGACTGAGTTGACGACGGTTGAGGTGGTAATCACTTGTCTTGCTCCATGAGCCGTGCCTGCGGGTCAGCAGGCACGGCGGTCATTCAAAATTCTTTGGCGGCTGCTTGAGCGACCGGTTTTCTCGCTTGAAAGGTATAGCCCTGCTGACCGCTGAGCACCTTGTTCGCGCGTTGCACATCGATGTCCTTTTCCCAGCGCGCGATGGCGACGGTGGCGACGCAGTTGCCGATCAGGTTGGTCAGCGCTCGGCCGATGCCCATGAACCAGTCCACCGCCAACACCAACACCAGACCGACCACGGGGATGGCGGGAATCGCCGTCAGCGTTGCGGCGAGAATCACCAGCGCCGAACCGGGAATGCCGTGGGCACCTTTGGAGGTGATCAGCGATACCAGCAGAATGGTCAGCAGATCGGTCATGGCCAGCGGTGTGCCGGTGGCGTTGGCGATGAACACGATGGCCAGGGTCAGGTAGATCGAGAAACCGTCGAGGTTGAACGAGTAACCGGTCGGAATCACCAGCCCGACGGTCGAGCTGCCGATGCCCAGATGTTCCAGTTTGCGCATGATCTGTGGCAATACGGCGTCGGAGGACGCGGTGCCCATGACGATCAGCATTTCTTCACGCAGGTACTTGAGCAGCGGCCACAGGCGCAGTCCGGACAAGCGCATTACCAAGCCAAGAATCAAAGCGACAAAGGCCATGCACGTCAGATAGAACAAACCGACCAGACTGCCCAGATGCTGCAGCGAATCCAGGCCATATTTGCTGGTGGTAAACGCGATGGCGCCGAACACGCCAATCGGCGCCAGACGCACGATCATGCCCATGATCCGGAAGATCACATGGCTCAGCTCGTTGATCAGCCGCGAGATCCCGGAGGCGGCTTCGCCGACCAGATTCAATGCGCTACCGAACAGCACCGAGAACAACAGCACTTGCAAAATGTTGTTGTCGGCAAAGGCACCGATGACGGAGGTCGGGATCAGATCCATCAGGAACTGCGTGGTGGTGTGTATGTGCTGGCCGCGTTCGGCGATATCGCCGATGTCGGCGGCGGACAGTTGCTCCAGATGGATATTGGCGCCGCTGCCGATCCCGGTGCTGAACGCAAACACCAGGCCGATCACCAAGGCGATGGTGGTGAGCACTTCAAAATAGATGACTGACTTGAGGCCGATGCGCCCGACCTTCTTCAGGTCGCCCGCGCCACTGATGCCGCTGACCACTACGCAGAAGACGATCAGGCCGATGAGCATCTTGATCAGTTTGATGAAACCGTCGCCTAGGGGTTTGAGCTGGGCGGAATATTCGGGAAGGGTCAGCCCGCAGACGATGCCGAGCACCAGTCCGAGAACCACTTGGAGGAAGATTGAACGCGAGCACCATCTGAGCATGGGAGGAATCCTGGTCGGTGTCCTGGCTGCCGTGTGCGGGGCACATCAGATTCAGGACTTAATTATTGTGGTCTTACCGGTATGTCCAGTGCAGGCGCAGTCTAGGCGCTGTTTTTTACGGATCGCAAGTGAAAAATGACGAATTGGCATGACCGGTCTTACCAGTTGTGCGCAATCCCCCGATCTTGAGCGGTTGTTGACCCGAAACTTTTTTGCAGGCGAAAAAAAACCGGCCATCACTGGCCGGTTCTTCATGCTGCGGGTTTAACGTCGCACTTAAGCGCCGTAGACCGGCAGTTTCTTGCAGATGGCTTTGACTTTCTCACGAACGGCGTCGATCACCGCTTCGTTGTTCAGGTCAGCCAGGATGTCGCAGATCCAGCCGGCCAGTTCTTTGCACTCTGCTTCCTTGAAGCCACGCGTGGTCACAGCCGGCGTACCGAAGCGCAGGCCGGAGGTGACGAATGGCGAGCGTGGATCGTTAGGCACGGAGTTCTTGTTCACGGTGATGAACGCTTTGCCCAGCGCGGCGTCGGCGTCTTTACCGGAGATGTCCTGCTTGATCAGCGACAGCAGGAACAGGTGGTTTTCAGTACCGCCGGAGACCACGTCGAAACCGCGCTCGATGAACACGCCGGCCATGGCTTTGGCGTTTTTCACCACTTGTTGCTGGTAAGTCTTGAACTCAGGCTGCAGCGCTTCCTTGAAGCAGATCGCTTTGGCGGCAATCACGTGCTCCAGCGGGCCACCCTGGGCGCCCGGGAATACGGCGGAGTTCAGCTTCTTCTCGATGTCGGCGTTGGCGCGAGCCAGGATCAGGCCGCCACGCGGACCGCGCAGGGTCTTGTGGGTGGTGGTGGTCACCACGTCAGCGAAAGGCACCGGGTTCGGGTAGACGCCCGCGGCGACCAGACCGGCCACGTGAGCCATGTCGACGAACAGGTAAGCGCCAACCTTGTCAGCGATCGCGCGAAAGCGTGGGAAATCCAGAATCTGCGAGTAGGCAGAGAAACCGGCCACGATCATTTTCGGCTTGTGCTCAACAGCCAGACGCTCGACTTCGTCGTAGTCGATCAGGCCGTTGGCGTCGATGCCGTACTGCACCGCGTTGTACAGCTTGCCGGAGGAGGAAACGCTGGCGCCGTGGGTCAGGTGACCACCGTGGGCCAGGCTCATGCCCAGAATGGTGTCGCCACCTTGCAGCAGTGCCAGGTAGACAGCGGCGTTGGCTTGGGAACCGGCGTGCGGCTGAACGTTGGCGTAATCGGCGCCGAACAGTTCTTTGGCGCGGTCGATGGCCAGTTGCTCAACCACGTCGACGAACTCGCAACCACCGTAGTAGCGCTTGCCCGGATAACCTTCGGCGTACTTGTTGGTCAGTACCGAGCCTTGAGCCTCCATCACCGCAGGGCTGGTGTAGTTTTCCGAAGCGATCAGCTCGATGTGTTCTTCCTGGCGCTGAGCTTCTTGCTCCATGGCGGCAAAAAGATCGGCGTCGTACTTGGCAATAGTCAAATCACGGCTGAACATGGCGGTCCTCAAGGATCGGGGGCAGAAAAGGGGGGCATTCTAACCCAATGGGTTTTGGATGGCATATGAAACGACATCATGTCGCAGACAAGTGGCATTCATGACAGATGTGCGGTGTTTTTACTGGCCGCTTCGCGAGCCGGCTCGCTCACGCTAACCGAGGCCAGCCTGCGATTTTGTGATCGACATCAATCCTTGTGGAAGCGAGCCTGCTCGCGAAGGCCGCGCCACAGATTTTCAGTCGAACATGAAGAGCGCATCGTTACTGAATTGCGCCTCGAACCGGCTCGCCGGCATTGGCCTTCCAAACAGATACCCCTGCACCTCATCGCAGCCATGCTCACGCAGGAAGTCCAATTGCTCATGGGTTTCCACACCTTCGGCGATCACCGCCAGGTTCAGGCTGTGGGCCATGGCGATGATCGCCCGGGCAATCTGTGCGTCCTGCTCGCCGGACGGCAGGCCGTCAACGAAGGTGCGGTCGATCTTCAGCACGTCGATCGGGAATTGCTTGAGGTAGTTGAGCGATGAATAACCGGTGCCGAAGTCGTCGACCGCAATGCTCAGGCCGAGGTTTTTCAGCCCGTCGAGAATCTGCATCGCCTCGCAGACTTCGCGCATCAGGATGCTTTCGGTCAGTTCCAGCTCCAGGCACGCCGGCGGCAGGCCGGTTTCCTTGAGGATATTGGCGATTCGCGTGCCAAGTTGGCCGTCGGAGAACTGCCGCGCCGAGATGTTCACCGACACTTTGGGCACACGCACGCGGTTCTGGTGCCAGGTCTTGAGTTGGCGACATGCTTCGCCGATCACCCAATCACCGACGTCTACCACCAGCCCGAGTTCTTCCAGTACCGGAATGAAATCTCCCGGCGGCACCAGTCCGCGACGCGGATGACGCCAGCGCAGCAGCGCTTCGGCGCCGGTCAGGCGTTTGCCGTCGCCACTGAATTGCGGCTGGTAATACAGGACGAATTCGTTCTGCTCCAAGGCATGGCGCAGGTCGCTTTCCAGCTCCAGGCGCTCAAGCGCACTGGCGTTCATGTCGGCCTGATAGAACTGGAAGTTGTTCTTGCCGCGTTCCTTGGCGTGGTACATCGCGGTGTCGGCGTTCTTCATCAACTGGCTGAGCTCGTTGCCATCCTGCGGGCTCAGGGCGATGCCGATACTGGCCGTGACGAAGAACTCGCGGCCTTCAAGCACGAACGGGCGCACCAGACTCGCAAGAATTTGCTCGGCCACATGGATCGCGCGGTTCAGCGCCATCTCGCGGCTGGAGCGATGTTGCAGCAGCAGGGTGAATTCGTCGCCGCCCATCCGCGCCACGGTGTCGTCATCGTCGACGCAGGCCAGCAGGCGCGTGGCCATGTCCTTGAGCATGCGGTCGCCGGCGGCGTGGCCGAGGGAGTCGTTGATTGGCTTGAAGCGGTCGAGGTCGAGGAACATCAACACCACCCAGGACTTCTGCCGCTCGGCCGATTGCAGTGCGGTGTGCAGACGATCCTGGAACAGTGTGCGGTTCGGCAGGTGGGTCAGGGCGTCGTAATAGGCGAGACGATGAATCCGTTGCTCGCTGGCCTTGCGCTCACTGATGTCGCTGAAGAAGCACACGTAACTGGCCAGGTCGCCTTCGTCATCGAGCACGGCAGTGATGCCGACCCATGCCGGGTAATGTTCGCCGTTACGGCGCTTGAGCCAGACCTCGCCTTCCCAGGTGTTGTGCTGATGCAGTTGCTTGAGCACGTAACGCAGGTGCGCATCCTGTTGCTCGTCGACGGTGAGCATGTTCGGCAACTGGTCGAGCACTTCGCTGACCGCATAACCACTGACGCGGCTGAAGGCTTCGTTGGCCTGGACGATGTACCCGGCCGGGTCGGTGATCAGGATCGCCGACGTAGAATGCTCGAATACGGTGGCCGCCATGCGCAGGTCTTTCTCGGCGCGGCGCTGTTGGCTGATGTCGCGTCCGACGCCGAGCACGCCTTCAAACGCGCCGTGCTCGTCCCACACCAGCACCAGTCGCAACTCGATCGGGATCTTGCGGCCATCGGCGCGCAGGCAGTCGAACAGGAATAACTGCGTCTGCACTTGATTGCGCAAGATTGCCAGTTGCTCGGGTTTGTCCAGCGCCTTGCTGACCCGATCCATCAGGGTGTAAATACCGCTCAGTTGCTGCGGATTGGCGATGGTCGATTGCCAGCCGTTCTGGAAAATCCACTCGGCGTCGTAACCCAGCACCGCTTGCACCGACGGGCTGACGTAGTTCAGCGAGAGCTTGCTGTCGGTGGAAAAAATCACGTCGCTGATGCTTTCGGCGAGCATGCGGTAGCGCTGTTCGCTGTCGCGCAGCGATTCGCTGGCCTCGATTTGCTCGGTGATGTCTTTGGCCACACCGATGATCCGCGTGACCTGATCATGTTTGTCGCGGGCCAGCGCTTGTTCACGAATATCGAAGCGCCGCCATTCGCCGTCGCGGTGCCGGAAGCGCAACTGGCACTGAAGCAGTTGACTGTAACCGGCGTGACGCTGCATCTGACGCGAGCGATGGTAATAGTCGGCGTCTTCCGGATGCAGGAGTATTTCCCAGAAGTACTCCCCCATTTGATGCAGTTCGGTGCGGTTGTAGCCCAGCGTTTGGCCGAGGTGGTGGTTGCTGAAAATCATCCGTTGGCTGACCACGTCTTGCACATACAGATGATCCGGCACGGTACGCACCACGTCCGACCAGAAACCTTCGCGCTCCAGCAGCGACAGTTCGATGAGTTTACGGCTGGTGATGTCGTTGATGCTCAGGATCACCGCTTTATAGTCGTGCTGCTCCTGCGGCAGGCGTAAAACCATCCACAGGTGTTGATCGCGACCGTTGGTGTCCGGCAGTTTGATTTCCAGTTCCAGCTGACTTTGCTGTTGAAGTACGGCGTCGAGTACCTGATTGCCGATCGCGCAGTGAGGGTGCGGATGACCGTCGATCAACAGTTGCCAGGCGTCGTCGCAGGAGTTGACGTTGAGCAATTGCAGCGCTACCTGATTGACTTCGGTAACGCGCAATTCCTGCAACACCTGCTGACGCTGTTGCGGCTGGTCGAGCCAGGCCTTGAGTTGATCGCTGCTCTGGATCTGCGCCTTGTCGAAAAACTGTTTCAGGCCAGAGAGGTCCAGCACGCACAAGGCGACGCCGGTGCCGTCGAAGATGTCCTGATAACGCCGGCGCCCCTCATGAACCTGGCGCTGACGGCGACGCATGTTCAATAGTGCGATCACCGGCAGCAGCGAGAAGGCCAGGCCCAGTAGGCATTTGCCGATGAACGCGGGCAGCAATTCTTCGAGCACGCGCTGGCGGTCGAACAAACCACGCAGTTGCCAATCGCTGCTGCTCAGCGCAACGGTGAGCACGGTGTTGGCCAGATCGTCGGGACTCAGCACGCCTGGCTTGGCGGATGACAGTATTTCGTCGCGACTGATGATCTGGTGGTTGAGGCGGTTTTCCACCAGCCACAGCGGACGCAGGCCGGTTTCACTCTGCTTGGTCAGCGAGTCGAAGAATGTCGGGGTCAGGCGCAGTGCCCAATAACCACGAACGTTGCCGCTGGCCTGATGCAATAACAGGTGTACCACCGAGCCATCGTCGGCATTGCTGAAGTAGTGCGCTTGGGCGCGGCTGCGGCGTACCAGTTCGCTAAGGTAGTCGGCGTCGGAGCTTTCGGCACTGCTGTCGCTGAGGATTCTCCCGGAGGGGCTGAGCAACGCCAGGCTGCGCAGGTCCGGCAGTGATTTTTGAAGCTTGCGTAACAGCGCCTGCTGTTCGTCGGCTGATTGCGGTTGTTCGACGATCGGTAGCAGATTGAGGGCAATTTGCGCATTCAGCGCCATGTTCAGGCTGACCTGAGAGGCGAGGTCGGCGGTGTAATCGATGGTGTATTGGCGCTGGTTTTTCTGGGTTTCGTGCAATTGATCAAGCAATTGCCAGAACAGCAACGCCAGCAACAAGAGCACCAATGTGGCCAGCGCACCCTTTAATGTTCCGCGCAGGGGGGAGCCTGGCGCCGGTTGGGAGCTGCTCACGGAGGCTGGCGGAGTGACTTTGGACAAGCTGTAATCCTGCGGTTTGGCTGGACTGGCGCGACGTGCACTATAAGCCGGACGCCCGAAGGGCGGCTAGCATGCCTTGAGTCGTGGCGAAGTGCCAGCCCCGCGCGGCTGGACTGCCACCGGTCATTCAGGTAGCTTTGCCGGTTACGCGGGAGCGTTCCAGCTCCTAGACTCAGACTTTTTTCAGCGCGCACGCATTGATCAACATCAAGTGAACGACGCGCACGGTCTGGCCGGGCATCGCCTGCGCTCCAATCATTCATCTGTCACTGACCCAAGGTTCTCCATGGCTCAATACGTCTTCACCATGCATCGGCTGGGCAAAGTTGTTCCGCCGAAGCGGGAAATCCTGAAAAACATTTCTCTGTCGTTCTTCCCCGGCGCCAAGATCGGCGTACTCGGCCTCAACGGTTCGGGTAAGTCCACGCTGCTGAAAATCATGGCCGGCGTCGACACTGAGTTCGAGGGCGAAGCCCGTCCGATGCCGGACCTGAACATCGGTTATCTGCCGCAAGAGCCACAACTTGACCCCACCAAGACCGTGCGTGAAGTGGTCGAGGAAGCGGTCAGCGTGATCAAGAACGCCCAGGCGCGCCTGGACGAGGTCTACGCGGCTTACGCTGAAGAAGATGCCGACTTCGACAAACTGGCGGCAGAACAGGCCAAGCTCGAAGCCATCCTGCAAGCCAGCGACGGTCACAACCTGGATCGCCAACTGGAAGTCGCCGCCGATGCGCTGCGTCTGCCGGCGTGGGATGCCAAGGTCGAACATTTGTCCGGCGGTGAAAAACGCCGTGTGGCCCTGTGCCGTCTGCTGCTGTCCGCCCCGGACATGCTGCTGCTCGACGAACCGACCAACCACTTGGACGCTGACTCCGTGGCGTGGCTGGAGCACTTCCTGCACGACTTCCCGGGCACCGTGGTTGCGATCACGCACGACCGTTACTTCCTCGACAACGTCGCGGGCTGGATTCTGGAACTCGACCGCGGCGCGGGCATTCCTTACGAGGGCAACTACTCGGGTTGGCTCGAAGCCAAGTCCGATCGTCTGGCGGCCGAATCCAAGCAGCAGTCGGCTCACGAAAAAGCCATGAAAGAAGAACTGGAGTGGGTGCGCAAAGGCGCCAAGGCCCGCCAGTCGAAATCCAAGGCTCGTCTGCAACGCTTCGAAGAAATGCAGTCGCAGGAATTCCAGAAACGCAGCGAAACCAACGAGATCTACATCCCGGCCGGTCCGCGCCTGGGCGACAAAGTCATCGAGTTCAAGAACGTCACCAAGGGCTACGGCGATCGCGTGTTGATCGACAACCTGTCGTTCTCCATGCCTAAAGGCGCCATTGTCGGCGTGATTGGCGGTAACGGTGCCGGTAAGTCGACCCTGTTCCGCATGCTGATGGGCAAGGAAACGCCGGATTCGGGCTCCATCGAAGTCGGCGAAACCGTGCAGCTGGCTTGTGTGGATCAGAGCCGCGAAGACCTCGACGGCAGCAAGACGGTGTTCCAGCAGATCTCCGACGGTTCGGACCAGATCCGCATCGGCAACTACGAGATTCCGTCGCGTACCTACGTCGGTCGTTTCAACTTCAAGGGCGGCGATCAGCAGAAGTTCGTCAAGGACCTGTCCGGTGGTGAGCGCGGTCGTCTGCACCTGGCGCTGACCCTGAAAGAGGGCGGCAACGTCCTGCTGCTCGACGAACCGTCCAACGACCTCGACGTTGAAACCCTGCGTTCGCTGGAAGAAGCCCTGCTGGACTTCCCGGGCGCCGCCATTGTGATCTCTCACGATCGGTGGTTCCTTGACCGCGTCGCGACCCACATCCTGGCGTACGAAGACGACTCCCAGGCGGTGTTCTTCGAAGGCAACTACACCGAGTACGAAGCTGATCGCAAAAAGCGCCTCGGCGAAGCAGCGGCCCAGCCACACCGGGTACGCCACAAAAAACTGGCCTGATACTGGGCGGGTTGCATAAAAAGCGGAGCCTTCGGGCTCCGCTTTTTTGTGCCTGGTTTTTTAGCAGGGCTTTGATGGGCGGCAGGTGAGGTGGGCAACTTTGGTCGCCGATGCGATGTGGGCCCAAGGCGTGGTTTACGAAGGTTCGACACGGATCACTTCAATCAGTTGATCACCGGCGGGGCGCTGCCACAGCACCTCGTCGTTAAGCTGGGCGCCGAGCAATGCCCGGCCCAGTGGTGAGCCCCAGTTGATCAAGCCTTTGGCGGCGTCGGCCTGGTCTTCACCCACCAGTTGCACGCGGCGCTCGGTGTTGTGTTCGTCGGCATAGGTCACCCAACTGCCGATCTGCACCTTGTCGGTAGAGGTCGCGGCGACGGCGACTTGGGCACTGCCCAGACGTTGATTGAAGTAACGCAGATCACGTTCAAGATCGGCCAGACGTTGTTTGTCAGCCTGTTCACCCTTGGCCGATTGCTCGGCGTGCAGGGCTTGCAGCTCGGCGACTTTCCCCTGCAACTGGGCGAGCCCCAGCGGTGTGACGTAATTGGGTTGCGTGCTGGCCTGCCGTTCGACGGGCTGATCGGCTTGCGCGGCGGCATTGTCTTCGTTAACGAAAGCGCGGCTCATGGTGTCCTCCTCTTCATAGAGTTTGGGTCATGGTCGCCGGCATTTGGTTTCACTGGATGTCTGGAAGCGACCTACTGCGAGCGGTAAGCCCGCCCGGCGCCCTGATCTTTCTGGCGCTGCCAGGCGCGTTCGCGTTCGTCCCAGTGTTCGTTGCGATACTCTTCGCGACCCTTGTTTTCCAGCATCGCCTGACACTGGCGAAAGCCGTCGGTCCAGCCTTCGGCGTATTGGTTGTCCTTGAGATAGCGCGGCACGTTCTTGCGGAATTCGCCGCTGATCGAGCCGGCCGCTTGCCGGCCGCTGACACAACCGTCATCAAAACCGTCGGCGAAGGCCGGTGGGTAACCTTTGGCGATGAAATCTTCGTGAGTGGTCTGGCAACCGCCCAGCATCAGCAAAACACCCAGCAAACCCGCACACCGCCACATCGCACTCTCCCGCGCCGGTTCTCGGCTGATAGGGAAAGTCTAGAAGGGGATTCGTCGGGCGTTGGTGAAAGGCGTGTGAGTAATTCGTTGAACACTGGAGATTCCTGTAGGCGGGCTTGCTCGCGAAACCGGTGTGTCAGCCGACATTTGAATCGCCTGACACGACGCCTTCGTGAGCAGGCCCGCCACACAGGGGTTATTTGCTGGGCTTCAGATCAGTAGTGATACCACTTCACCTCGAGCATGACTTCGGTTTCAGGCGTGGCCAGATGACTGAACTCGCGTTGCGCACTCAGGCGCAAACCAAGGTTGCGCGACAATTCCCACTGCTGATTCAGGCTCAGGCTACGGCGCACTTCGCCGTTGGTGAAGTAATCACCCTTGGCCTCCAGGCTCAGGTTGCCCAGCGGGTTTTTCCACAGTACGCCGCTGTTGAAACCAGCGGCTGGCGCAATGAAACCGGCGAAGTCATTGTTGTGTTCGACACGTACCGTGCCCAGGGCAAACCCGAGCACATCTTCGCCCAACTGCCACGTACCACCGCCGCCACCGTTGACGTGGCTGACCAGGGTTTCGTCATCATGCTTGCCCGGCACACGCTCAAGGCCGCCGGTGACTTGCCACGACAATGGCTGCAACAACTCATTGCGCGGCGTCAGCGAGCGAATGGTCGCCAGATCCAGTTGCTGGAATTGCCAGTGCTTGCCTTCGTACTGGCGCAGCTTCATTTGCAGGATTTCGATCTGCGCGCCGAGCGGGAAACTTTCGGCGTTGTCGTTGAGGTCGTGATAGGCCATACGCAAGCCGTATTCGCCGAACGCACGATCACCACGGGTGCCGAGACCGGCCTGCCAGGTGCGTGATTCGTGGCCGTCTTCAGGCAGGCCCGGTTGCGCAATGTCCAGTTCGGGGGCGGGGTTCTTGTTGATTGCCCGCAGCAGTTCGAAACTGCGTTGCGCTCGTTGCGGATCGCGCTCCTGGCCGTTGGCGCGGTAGCGTTCCAGGCGATAAGCCGCATCGATGATCAGCGCTTGGCGCTCGCGAGGCAGCGCTTTGAATGTCGGCTCTTGCAGTTGCTGTTGATCGGCGCTGACGTTCAGTACCCACGCCTGTTCGTCATCGGTCAAAGGCTCGGCGCGACTGAGCAGTTCACGTTCACGAGAGGGGCGGTATTGAATGCTTTCCACCAACCCGGCTTCTTTCACCGCTTTGACCGTGTCGGTGGGAATTGCCGTCAGCGGGAATTGTTCGGTCAGGCGCAAACTCGGTCGCGCGACCTGCAGCAATTCGAGCAAGCGGTAGGAGCAGTTTTCGTCGAAGAAGAAATAGTCGAACTGGATCTGCTTCAGCTCCCACACATGCTCGACCATGCGCGCGGTTTCTTCTTGCGTCAGATTGAGCCGGTACTCCCACAGATCGCGGTTTTCCAGGCTGCGGTATTCGGAGAGTTTTTCCTGATACGGCACCAGCGCAAACAGCCCCGGGTAGCCCCCCATCAAGCCTTTCCAGGCGTACAGAATGCTGTTGTCCGAACCTTCGATGTAGGCGCCGAAGTTGATGGCGTAACTGAGCAGCGAGGTCTTGTCGGTCTGCACGTCAGCCTGATCGATGCGCAGCAACGTGTGGCCGAACATCGATGACGGGCTGTTGAGATAAGCCGCGGGGAAGATCATCACCGCGCTGTGCGGCGAAACGTCCTTGAACCACTTTTTGTACTCGGCACACGCAGGCGTTGGCAGGTCGCTCAGGTTGAGTTGCGTTTTGAGCCAGCGCGTGCGGGCGGGGTAGACGCATTGCGCGTGCTGCTCGCCGAGGCTGGCCGGGGCGTACAGCGCTTGTACCGTGGCGGCCAGTTCATGGTCGGGATGTTCATTGCCATCGGGCGCGAGGAAGAATTTCTTGTCGCTGACATAGCTGCGCCAGCCGCCGAGCTTGGCGGTTTCGTAGTGGCCGAGGGAAATCCAGAAGCGGTCATTGGCCAGTTGCTGCAAACGTTGAGGATCGATGGTTGGCGCGGCGGACAGCGGGGCGCAGACACAGAGCGCCAGCCAGGCAAGGCGTTTGAGCATAGTCGGCAACTTAAACAGGAAAGAAAAAAAGACCCAAGGAGGGACGGGCCGAAAAAACAAAACCCGCTTCCCGAAAGAAGCGGGTGGGGTCGAGCTTAAGCCTGAGTGGCGTACTTGGCCAGACGTGGGTCTGACTTCAGAACGGCCAGGGTGTTGGTGTGCACGTCTTCAGCGGTCACGTCAGCCTTGCTGAAGATCTGCTGGAAGTGCTCGTGAGTGACGGCCGCGAAGTGCGCACGGTCTTGCGGCGCCACGCCCAGTACCACGGCATAAGTCGTCAGCGCTTCGCCGTTGCCTTTGGCCATGTCTTCGGACAGCTCGTTCATCATGCCATTCATGGCAATCCAGGATTTGCCGCCGTAGGTCAGCGATGCGTTGGTCGAGCAACCGTTGGTGCCGGACGTCATGCCGAAGGTAGCGTTACCGGACGTGCCGTTGGTGGTGGAAGCGAGGAAGTGAGCCGGGGTGCCACGCTGACCTTCGAACAGCATGTTGCCCCAACCGCAATCCGGGCCGCCCGGGGCTTGCGCCATTGCGTTGATGGATACAGCGGTGAAGAGAGTACCGAGAAGAATCCGTTTCATAGCTTTGTTCTCTTTGTGTGCATACCAATGGACAGGGTTCTGGCCCCCCAAGCTCTGTAGAAACAGATCCAAACGAAGCCAGTGGGCCGGTATTAGTTCCAGCCGCGCAGTTTGGAGTTTAGGCACGTTCCTGGGGTTCCGTGATTTTTTACAAAAGATTTGGCGATAACCCCGATTTCACAGGGGAGGGGGCGGGGGCGACCGGTTGTCTATGCTTTGTCATAGGGCGCGCCTTGCCAGTGGGGTACGGGCAGCGCCAGAATGCCGCTATCTGCCCCGCCTGATTGTTAAGGAAGCCCGATGCCTGATCCTGTTGCTGCCAGCCTGCGTATAGCGCCCGAAGCGCTGACCCGTCCGTTTTCCGCTGAACAGTTCAGCTTCACTACCACCAATGATCTGGAGCCCTTTCGCGGTGTGCTCGGCCAGGAACGTGCGGTCGAAGCCTTGCAGTTCGGTGTGGCCATGCCACGCCCCGGTTACAACGTATTCGTGATGGGTGAGCCCGGCACCGGTCGTTTCTCGTTCGTCAAACGCTACCTGAAGGCCGAAGGCAAACGCCTGCAGACCCCGGCGGACTGGGTCTATGTCAATAATTTCGACGAGCCTCGCGAGCCTCGCGTTCTGGAACTGCCATCGGGTACGGCCGGCTCGTTTATCGGTGACATCAACGGCTTGATCGACAACCTGCTGGCGACCTTCCCGGCCGTGTTCGAGCATCCGTCCTACCAGCAAAAGAAAAGCGCCATCGACCGGGCTTTCAACCAGCGCTACGACAAGGCCCTCGACATCATCGAGCGTCTGGCTCTGGAAAAAGACGTCGCCCTGTACCGCGACAGCAGCAACATCGCCTTCACGCCGATGCTCGACGGCAAGGCGCTGGATGAGGCTGAGTTTTCGCAATTGCCGGAAGCCGATCGCGAACGTTTTCACGATGACATCTCCGGTCTCGAAGAACGCCTGAACGAAGAACTCGCCAGCCTGCCGCAGTGGAAGCGTGAGTCGAACAACCAGCTGCGTCAGCTCAACGAAGAAACCATCACCCTGGCCTTGCAGCCGCTGTTGTCGCCGCTGTCGGAGAAATACGCGGAGAACGCCGCCGTCTGCGGTTACCTGCAAGCGATGCAGGTGTACCTGCTCAAAACCGTGGTCGAGCAACTGGTCGATGACAGCAAGACTGACGCCGTTGCGCGCAAACTGCTGGAGGAGCAGTACGCACCGAGTCTGGTGGTCGGGCATCCGGCCAGCGGCGGCGCGCCAGTGGTATTCGAACCGCACCCGACTTACGAAAACCTGTTCGGTCGTATCGAATACACCACCGATCAGGGCGCGCTCTACACCACCTATCGCCAGTTGCGTCCAGGCGCGCTGCACCGTGCCAATGGCGGCTTCCTGATTCTTGAAGCGGAAAAAATGCTCAGCGAGCCATTCGTGTGGGATGCGCTCAAGCGCGCTCTGCAATCGCGCAAGCTGAAAATGGAATCGCCGCTGGGCGAGATGGGCCGCTTCGCCACCGTGACCCTCAACCCGCAGCACATTCCGTTGCAGGTCAAAGTCATCATCATCGGCGCACGTTCGCTGTATTACACGCTGCAAGACCTCGATCCGGACTTTCAGGAGATGTTCCGCGTCCTGGTCGACTTCGACGAAGACATTCCGATGGTCGACGAGAGCCTGGAGCAATTCGCCCAGTTGCTCAAAACCCGCACTTCTGAAGAAGGCATGGCGCCTTTGACCGCCGATGCGGTCGCGCGTCTGGCGACGTACAGCGCCCGTCTGGCCGAGCATCAGGGGCGTTTGTCGGCGCGAATCGGTGATTTGTTCCAGTTGGTCAGCGAGGCGGATTTCATCCGTCATCTGGCCGGCGATGAAATGACCGATGCCGGGCATATCGAGCGTGCGCTGAAAGCCAAGGCCACTCGCACCGGGCGTGTGTCGGCGCGAATTCTCGACGACATGCTCGCCGGGATCATCCTGATCGACACCGACGGGGCGGCGGTCGGCAAGTGTAACGGTTTGACCGTGCTGGAAGTCGGCGACTCGGCGTTCGGTGTGCCGGCGCGGATTTCCGCCACGGTGTATCCGGGCGGCAGCGGGATCGTCGACATCGAGCGCGAGGTCAACCTCGGCCAGCCGATTCACTCCAAGGGCGTGATGATCCTCACCGGCTATCTGGGCAGCCGTTATGCGCAGGAATTCCCGTTGGCGATTTCCGCGAGCATCGCGCTGGAGCAGTCCTACGGTTACGTTGATGGCGACAGTGCTTCGTTGGGCGAGGCCTGCACGTTGATTTCGGCGCTGTCGAAAACACCGCTCAAGCAATGCTTTGCGATCACCGGCTCCATCAACCAGTTCGGCGAAGTGCAAGCGGTCGGTGGGGTCAACGAGAAGATCGAAGGCTTCTTCCGCCTCTGCGAGGCGCGCGGGCTGACCGGCGAGCAGGGCGCGATCATTCCGCAGGCCAACGTCGCCACCTTGATGCTCGACGAAAAAGTACTGGCGGCGGTGCGCGCCGGGCAGTTCCACGTTTACGCGGTGCGTCAGGCCGACGAGGCGCTGAGCCTGCTGGTTGGCGAGCCGGCCGGTGAACCGGATGCAGACGGTCAGTTCCCTGAAGGCAGCGTCAATGCGCGGGTGGTTGAGCGTCTGCGGGTGATTGCCGAGATGATCAGCGAAGAGGATTTGAAGGAGGCTGAGAAGGAACTGGCGCAAGAGGCGTTGGTAGAAGCCAAACCGGCGTAAACCTTAACCAGGTCAAAAACTGCAACGGCATCAAAACAATGGGAGGGGGCTTGCTCCCGGAGGCGCAGTATCAGCCAACGAATCTGTTGCCTGACACACTGCCTTCGGGAGCAAGCCCCTTCCCATATTTTTCAGGGTGCAGCCAATAGAAAGCGCCACTACTCTGGCGCCAATATTCACACAATGACCATTCGGCGCATTCTGGTTTCGTGCGGCTTGCGCGGCGAACTTTTCTTCTATTCTCAGCTCAAGGATGTCGACAGTATCACTGGATCGAGCCAGTCCTCCCGTGAGGGCTGAATACCGGCTTCACCGAGGGTCGCCGCCATGTCGCGCAACCTCTGCCTCACCCGTCAATGCCTGGGTCTCGTGACCCGTATCGAATGTGTCATCAAACCGTTGGCCGGCGATACCGGCATGTGGACGCTGCTCTTCGCTGCCGGCATGGCCGGTGAACAACCTTCCGCTATCAAAGCCCAAGGCCCGTTCCACGGGCCAGTCGCCGCCGAGTCGATCCTCGACACCATCGTCGAAAGTCTGACGCTGCACGGCTATGAGCTCGCCGACGATCCGCAGATCTGGAGCCTGCACCTGCAAGCCCAGCTTCGGCAGATCAACGGGGGGCGCGGACGAAGTCTCAACAGTTAGAGCGCAGGGTCGGTCAACTGTGCTGGGTCGAGTTTGACCTCGAAGCCGTATTGCAGGGTGGTGAGGTCAGTTCGCTGATAGGTTTCCACGTGGGTTGGGCGGCCATAGAAGTAATGCACGCCGAACAACGCCGGGCCCTCTGCGCTCGCATCGTGGCTGACCGAGAGAATCTGCTTGAGATAGTTGCCGCTGTCGTCCTTGACGAAGAAGCGCCATTCGTTGGCCGGAAACTGTTTCAGGTCTACCACCAGCATGTTGTTCTTGATCTCCAGCCCCTTGGGCAAGGACTTGGCGTCGTACGCTTGCTTGGCCACCGTTGCCAGGAACAACGGCATCGAGCCTACGGCGATCGCTGGGGTTTGCGGGAACAGATTCAGATCTGTAAGTGATCGTCGCTCGCAGCGGATCGACCTGATAGGCCTCGGGCGGCAGTTCGATCGGCTCATCGAGTTTGCCGTTGTGTTTCTCGGTGAAGAACGTCACCGGGCTGTCGCCGGGGTTGAAGTCGTCGCCGAGCAACTCGTCGTTGAAGGTGCGGCGATGGGAAAACTCGATGCGCGCGGCGCTCGGGTCTTCCACGGATTGGTGGACACGGATGCCGGCTTTCAACTGTTCTTCAGTCAGGCTCGCGCCCTTGAGCCAGTTCTCGGCCAGATCGTCATACACCACCACTGGCAGATCCAGCGGCTTGATGGCTTTGTCCGTGGTGTGCTGATGAAAGGCGCGAATGGGGAGATCGAGCGACTGGCGGGTGACGGTGGCGGATGAGAAGTCCAGCGCGCGGACCTCCAACGTCTCGATCGGGCCATTGAAATAGACCTTGTTATAGCGCTGCGGGTGTTGTTGCTCGAAGGCTTGCTGATCGGCGCTGAGTTGCTTTTCCAGCGCGTTGCTCCAGGTTTTCTGTTGTTGCAGGTGCGCCAGTTGTTTTTCGTAGAAGGCTACTTGTTCCGGACTTTCATTGATTGAACCGGCGCGCACCAGGTATTGCCCGGTGGCGTCGCGGGCCTGAACGATCAAAGGATTGAGTTGCGAATCGGCGACTTGCGCTGGCAAGGGCAGGTTGTTGCTGAATTCGACTTCGGCGTAGTTCTTTCCAAGCTTCAGCAGTTTGACGCTCAGGTTGTCGTTGGTGCGAGTCTGGCCGACGTCCTTTTGCGTCAGGTCGAAGCTGTACAAGCGTCGCGGCGCGATGACTTCAACCTTGCCCTGCAGGCTCACCGGTTGCGGCTGACTTTTCTTGTCCACATCCAGACCTTCGATGAACGGGTAGGTTACGGTCAGGTCATCGGGGTTGGTGACGTTGGAACTGGACGGGCTGAGCTGAATACCGGGATCGGTTTCCGACCACTCGGGCTGGTAGGGGATGACGCGTTTGTTGCTCAACGTCACCGATTGCCATTCCACACGATGGGGAAACAGGAAGCCGCCGGGAATGTTGAGGTTGAACGGGAATACTGGCTGCAGGTCGGTGAGGTAATCGGAGCTGGCGTCCTTGTGCAGCACGAACAGGCCACTGATGAAGGTATCGACCAGCGCCTGCGGGGTCGGGTAGTGCTTGAGCACGCCGAGGGCGTCCTCGCCATATTCGGTGCGCAGTGGATTGCCTTCGAGTTTGAGCTGTGCCCGTTCAAGCAACAGCAGCGAGCCGCCGAGCTCGGTGACGGCGTCCTTGAGCTTCGGATCAGTGATGGCGTCGAGAGACTGTTCGAACGTTGCCGTCTTTTCCTCAAGGCTGACTGCGTGCTTCTTGTCGCCGGGCGAGCAACCGCTCATCAATAGCACAAGGCACATTCCGGCAATCGTTATCGGCAATCGCACATCCATTTCCACGCGTCCTGTCCACTGTCACGGGGCTGTCATTGGCTTGGACACTAGCAGAAAAACTTTGGCACACACACGCAGGTGCCGGACTTGCGGGCAGTTTCTGGCTGTCCTCGGTGGCTGGTATACTCGCCGCCATTTTCCAGCCCCTTGTGTGAGATTCAATGGAACGCTTTATCGAAAACGCAATGTACGCCTCGCGCTGGCTGCTGGCGCCGATCTATATCGGGTTGTCCCTCGGGCTGCTGGCCTTGGCGTTGAAATTTTTCCAGGAAGTCATCCATATCCTGCCCAACGTGTTCTCGATGGCCGAGTCGGAGCTGATACTGGTGCTGCTGTCGCTGATCGACATGGCGCTGGTGGGCGGCCTCTTGGTGATGGTGATGATTTCCGGCTACGAGAACTTCGTCTCTGAACTGGACATCGACGAAGGCAAGGAAAAGCTCAGTTGGCTGGGAACCATGGACTCTTCCTCGTTGAAGATGAAAGTGGCAGCCTCGATCGTGGCGATCTCCTCGATCCACTTGCTACGGATCTTCATGGACGCCAAGAACGTCGATCCCGAACATCTGATGTGGTACGTGATCATCCACATGACGTTTGTCGTCTCGGCGTTCGCCATGGGCTACCTCGACAAGGTCACCAAACACTGATCAAGGTTTGAGCGCTGCAAAACACCGCCCGTCTGTTGCGAAACAGACGGGCGGTGTCGTTTGTGGCTTGTGCTTTGATGCGCGTGGGCCTATCCCTGTATAGATCCCGGCTCGCCATTGCGTGAGGTGTGTTCATGAACCTGCAAGAGTTGAATGCGTTTGCTATCGCCAGGAAGGTCGATGAACTGAACCTGATTTCCATGGAGGGCGGAATCTATCTGCTCGAAGCACGGATGCATGGGGCGGCGTATCCGTTAAGTGATCTCAAGGGCAACCTGTTGACGCTGCGATCGGTGGAGCATGCGCGGGATATGTTGCATAACTTCCCGGTGTTGCCGTTCAACCTCGTCCACACCTCGGTACACGATGAAATGTGTGGCCTTGGCGCCAGTGGCGAGGAAAGCCTCAAGGTGCCGATCGCCTGGCGCTCGGTCCTGTAGGCACTGCGTCCCATCGCCTGAGCATCTGTGCTAGTCTGCTCGCCCTTTTGGTTCCGGGCGCGCCGGGACGCGCTGTGCACGCACGGCAAGTCTTGTGGCCGTCCGCACAGCGGAGCAGTGTCATGTCCGAAGTAAATCTGTCCACCGACGAAACCCGCGTCAGCTACGGCATCGGCCGTCAGTTGGGTGACCAGTTGCGTGACAACCCGCCACCGGGCGTTAGCCTGGATGCCATCCTGGCCGGTCTGACCGACGCTTTCGCCGGTAAGCCAAGCCGTGTGGGTCAGGAAGAAATGTCCGCCAGCTTCAAGGTGATCCGCGAAATCATGCAAGCCGAAGCGGCTGCAAAAGCTGAAGCGGCTGCTGGCGAAGGCTTGGCGTTCCTGGCTGAAAACGCCAAGCGCGACGGCATCACCACTCTGGCTTCCGGCCTGCAATTCGAAGTACTGACTCAGGGTGAAGGCGCCAAGCCATCCCGTGAAGATCAAGTGCGTACGCACTACCACGGCACGCTGATCGACGGCACTGTGTTCGACAGCTCCTACGAGCGTGGTCAGCCAGCCGAATTCCCGGTCGGCGGCGTGATCGCTGGTTGGACCGAGGCCCTGCAACTGATGAATGCCGGCAGCAAATGGCGTCTGTACGTGCCGAGCGAACTGGCTTACGGCGCTCAAGGCGTTGGCAGCATCCCGCCGCACAGCGTTCTGGTATTCGACGTCGAGCTGCTGGACGTTCTGTAAGACCTGGCCTGTCCTTATGACAAGCTAATGTGGGAGCGGGCCTGCTCGCGAAGGCGTTCTTTGAGTCACACCTGGTGTTGCCTGAGACTCCATTTTCGCGGGCAAGCTCGCTCCCACGGTTTTATCGCGTTTCATACTTCAATCTTGTTGTGCATCTCACCGGTCGGGCGCAAGGCCCGGGCGTAGCAGAACAGGAACAGATTACGCACCAGCTCCTTTAATACCAGCGGCTCGCTGGAGTTCAGGCTGCTGACATCCAAATCCCCCTGATCCTGCAACTCATGCAGGGCTTCCTCCTCAAGCACTGCACAGACTTCACCGGTTTCCCGATGCAGGATTCTGAGGTACGGATGTGGGCGATCCAGCCAAGCGTCGATCAAATAAGTCATGGTTCTCATCTCCTTGAAGGGTTTCAATGAGAATAATTCTTATTCGTCAAATAGCAAGGGGCTATTGGCTGTTTCTGGTTTTTTCCGGGTAAAGGTTGTGTAAGGTCAAAACGGCTGGCGTATGGCTATTGCTTGGATTGATTGGGGCAGGGCGGGGAGGGAGAGACTCCATCCCACGGCTGGCGCGGGATGGATGACAGCGGATTCAGACTTTTCTGACGAACTCAGATTTGAGCTTCATCGGGCCAATGCCGTCGATCTTGCAGTCGATGTCATGGTCGCCATCGCACAGGCGGATGTTCTTGACCTTGGTGCCGACCTTGACCACCAGCGAGGTGCCCTTGACCTTCAAGTCCTTGATCACGGTGATGGTGTCGCCGTCCTGCAGGACGTTGCCGACCGAATCTTTCTTCACGGCATCATCAGAGGCCACTTCGGTATCGCCGCTGGCCGACCATTCATGGGCGCACTCGGGGCAAACCAGTTGAGTGCCGTCTTCGTAGGTGTATTCGGAATTGCATTTCGGGCAGGGTGGCAACGTGCTCACTAAGGCTCCTTGAGGGATGTGGTTCGCTAAAAGTCGCACATTGTATAGGGTTTTAACCGAGATAGGGCAGACAACAAAAAGCCGCAGGCTTCGAAGGAAGGCTGCGGCTCTTTGATTACGTGGCGATCAGTGTGTGCGGGCGACCGCAAACTCGCTCAGTTCAACCAGTGCGTCGCGGTATTCGCTGGCGGGCAGTGCATCGAGGCACTTGATCGCGCGGGCCACGTAATCGCGGGCCAGTTGCGCGGTGTACTCCAGCGAGCCGGAAGCTTGCACGGCCGCGCGGATGCTTTCCAGATCTTCGATTCCGCCTTTCTGGATCGCCTGACGCACCAGTGCAGCCTGCTCGGGCGTGCCTTCACGCATGGTGTAGATCAGCGGCAGGGTCGGCTTGCCTTCGGCCAGATCGTCACCGACGTTCTTGCCCAGGGTTTCAGCATCACCCTTGTAATCGAGCAAGTCGTCGACCAGTTGGAATGCCACGCCCAGATGATCACCGAAGGTGCGCAGGGCTTCGCTCTGCCCGGCGCTGGCACCGGCCAGCGCGGCGGCGCTGTGGGTCGAGGCTTCGAAGAGCATTGCGGTTTTGCCGCGAATGACTTCCATGTAGGTTTCTTCGGTGGTGCTGGCGTCGCGCACCTTGGACAGCTGCAACACTTCGCCTTCGGCGATGATGCGGGTGGCCTGGGACAGGATCTTCATCACCGGCATCGAGCCCAGTTCAACCATCATTTCGAACGAGCGCGAGTACAGGAAGTCGCCGACCAGCACGCTCGGGGCATTGCCCCACATGGCGTTGGCGGTTGAGCGGCCGCGGCGCATGCCGGACATGTCGACGACGTCATCATGCAGCAGGGTAGCGGTGTGCAGGAATTCGATGGTGGCGGCCAGTAGACGCATATCGTCGCCTTCGCGACCCAGTGCCTTGCCACACAGCAACACCAATAAAGGACGCAGACGTTTGCCGCCGGCCGACGTGATGTAGTCGCCGATTTTCGATACCAGCGGTACTCGGGAAGTCAGCTGCTTCTTGATGATGCCGTCGACGGCGCTAAAATCGTCCGCCACCGCGCGGTAGAAAGCTTGGGGTTGCATCAGCGAGAGTCGCTCCAGAAGGGTTGCGCGGCATGCTAGGACCCCCATCCAGACCTGTCAAGGCACGATGGACGGCTACTTGCATGACCGCGGTAGCTTGCGTACAATCGCGCACCCTGAACTTCCTGGGCAGCACCTGCCTTACGCAATTGCACTTGGGCCGTTCCAGCCCCATGCAGCCATGCCAGCCAATACCTCTTCTTATAAAGAGCTGGGTGAGCAGGATTATCGGAGAAATACCATGTACGCAGTAATCGTTACCGGCGGTAAGCAATACAAGGTCGCTGAGGGTGAATACCTGAAGATCGAAAAACTGGAAATCGCTACTGGCGAGTCCGTGACTTTTGACCGCGTTCTGCTGGTCGCCAATGGCGACGACGTGAACATCGGCGCACCTGTTGTTGCTGGCGCAACCGTCAAGGCTGAAGTGATCTCCCAAGGTCGTCACGATAAAGTCCGCATCATCAAGTTCCGTCGCCGTAAGCACCACATGAAGCGTATGGGCCACCGCCAGTGGTTCACCGAGATCAAAATCACCGGTATTCAGGCTTAATTACAGCCTAATTCCTCACTAGGAGAATTGAACTCATGGCACACAAAAAAGCTGGTGGTAGTACCCGTAACGGTCGCGACTCAGAAGCCAAACGCCTTGGCGTGAAGATGTATGGCGGCCAGGTCATCAAGGCCGGCAACATCATCGTGCGTCAGCGCGGCACCCAATTCCACGCCGGTTACGGCGTTGGCATGGGTAAAGATCACACCCTCTTCGCCAAAATCGAAGGCGTGATCAAGTTTGAAGTAAAAGGCGCCTTCGGTCGTCGTTACGTGAGCGTAATCGCGGCCTAATCGCGAGATCGCTGGAAGAGCCCTGTCTTGCGACGGGGCTTTTTCGTTTGTGGGGTGAGTCTCTTGCAAAGCTGTTTGTATGGGCTGTCGGCGTGCGAAGCAGGTCGTGTTTTGGGGTCGCTGCGCTCATTTTTGCAAGAGTCTTATGTCTTGATTGTTTTTCGGCTCGTCCGTACGGCGAGAGGCGTTGGTTATGAAGTTTGTTGATGAAGTATCGATTCGCGTAAAGGCTGGTGATGGCGGTAATGGCGCCATGAGTTTCCGTCGGGAAAAGTTCATCGAGAACGGTGGTCCGAACGGTGGTGATGGTGGTGATGGTGGTTCCATCTACATGATGGCCGACGAAAACCTCAACACCCTGGTGGACTACCGTTACACCCGGCATTTCGATGCTGAGCGTGGCTCCAATGGTGGCAGCACCGACTGCACCGGCAAAAAGGGTGAAGACCTGATCCTGCGTGTTCCGGTCGGTACGACCGTGATCGACTCCGGGACTCAGGAGGTCATTGGTGACCTGACCAAGGCTGGCCAGAAGTTGATGGTCGTGCAGGGCGGTTGGCACGGTCTGGGCAATACCCGTTTCAAATCCAGTACCAACCGTGCGCCGCGCCAGACCACGCCGGGCAAGCCGGGCGAGCAGCGCGACCTGAAGCTGGAAATGAAAGTGTTGGCCGACGTAGGTCTGCTGGGCTTGCCGAATGCCGGTAAAAGTACCTTTATCCGTTCGGTTTCGGCCGCCAAGCCGAAGGTCGCCGATTACCCGTTCACCACGTTGGTCCCGAACCTGGGTGTGGTCAGCGTCGATCGCTGGAAGAGCTTCGTCATTGCCGACATCCCGGGCTTGATCGAAGGCGCTTCCGACGGTGCCGGCCTGGGGATTCGCTTCCTCAAGCACTTGGCGCGTACGCGTCTGTTGCTGCACCTCGTGGATATGGCGCCGCTGGATGACACCAGTGCGCCTGATGCGGCTGAGGTCATCGTCAATGAGCTGATCAAGTTCAGTCCGTCCCTGGCTGAGCGTGACCGCTGGTTGGTGCTGAACAAGTGCGACCAGATCCTTGAGGAGGAGCACGATGCTCGCGTCAAGGAGATCGTTGATCGTCTGGAGTGGACAGGTCCGGTCTACGTGATCTCGGCAATTGCCAAGATCGGTACGGAGCGTCTGTGCCACGACATCATGCGTTACATGGAAGATCGTGCCGATCGCCTTGCTGCCGACCCGTCTTACAAGGAAGAACTGGCCGATCTCGATCAGCGCATTGAAGACGAAGCCCGCGCGCAGTTGCAGGCGCTGGATGACAAGCGTGCCCTGCGTCGCAGTGGCGTGAAGTCGGTCCACGACATCGGCGACGATGATTGGGATGAAGAAGACGTGGATGACGAAGACGGTCCGGAAATCATTTACGTGCGTGACTGATTCGTTGCAGTAAACTTAAGCGCCGCTCAATCGAGCGGCGTTTTAGTATCTGGAAATCGATCGTTGGTCACCAATAGCCACGATTAACGTCACGGGCAGTGCCAGGTCGCGCTGTCCTCAAGCTAAGGTTGAAGATGATGCGGAGCAAGGTGACAGGTGCGCAGCGTTGGGTCGTGAAGATCGGCAGCGCTTTGCTGACAGCTGATGGCAAAGGGCTGGATCGCGCGGCAATGAGTGTCTGGGTCGAGCAGATGGTGGCCCTGCATGAGGCGGGTGTCGAGTTGGTGCTGGTGTCTTCCGGGGCGGTGGCGGCCGGCATGAGCCGTCTGGGCTGGACCGCACGACCCAGTGCGATGCACGAGCTTCAGGCTGCGGCGGCAATCGGTCAGATGGGCTTGGTGCAGGCTTGGGAATCAAGCTTTGCCGAGCATGGTCGGCACACCGCGCAGATTCTCCTGACTCACGACGACCTCTCTGACCGCAAGCGCTATCTGAATGCCCGCAGCACCTTGCGTGCGCTGGTCGAGCTGAAAGTCATTCCGGTGATCAACGAGAACGACACCGTGGTCACTGATGAAATCCGTTTTGGCGACAACGACACGCTGGCGGCGTTGGTGGCCAACCTGGTCGAGGCTGATCTGCTGGTGATCCTGACGGATCGCGATGGCATGTTCGATGCTGATCCGCGCAACAATCCCGATGCTCAGTTGATTTACGAGGCGCGTGCCGATGATCCGGGCCTGGATGCGGTGGCGGGTGGTACAGGTGGCGCGCTGGGGCGTGGTGGTATGCAAACCAAGCTGCGTGCGGCGCGTCTGGCGGCTCGTTCCGGCGCACACACCATCATCGTGGGTGGGCGTCTTGAGCGTGTGCTTGATCGCTTGAAGGCGGGTGAGCGTATCGGCACGTTGTTGTCGCCTGAGCGCGGCATGCTGGCGGCGCGTAAGCAGTGGTTGGCAGGGCACCTGCAAACCCGTGGTACGTTGGTGTTGGATGATGGTGCGGTGTCGGCGCTGTCCCGGGGTAACAAGAGTCTGTTGCCGGTGGGTGTGAAACTGGTGCAGGGGAGTTTCCGGCGCGGTGAAATGGTGGTTTGCGTGGCGCCGGATGGTCGTGAGATCGCTCGTGGCCTGGCCAACTACAGTGCGCTGGAGGCGCAAAAAATCATCGGTCAATCGTCGGATGCGATTGTCGGTTTGCTCGGTTACATGGCTGAACCTGAACTGGTTCACCGTGACAATCTGATTTTGGTGTAAGGAAAACTCATGCGCGTAGCAAAAGGATTGTTGGGTCTGTTGATGGTGTTGCCATTGCTGGCTTCGGCTGAAGAAATTGGTCAGGTGTCGACAGTGTTCAAGTTTGTCGGTCCGAACGACCGGATCGTGGTCGAGGCTTTCGATGATCCGAAAGTCGAGGGTGTGACCTGTTACCTCTCGCGCGCCAAGACGGGTGGCGTGAAGGGTGGCTTGGGGCTGGCTGAAGATCGTGCCGAGGCATCGATTGCTTGTCGTCAGGTCGGTTCGATCAAGTTCAAGGGCGAGCTTAAGGATGGCGAAGAGGTGTTCAAGGAGCGCACTTCGCTGGTATTCAAAACCATGCAAGTGGTGCGTTTCCTCGATAAGAAGCGCAATACGCTGGTGTACCTGGTCTATAGTGATCGCTTGATCGAGGGCAGTCCGCAGAATGCGGTGACGGCGATCCCGATTTTGCCGTGGATGCCGGCCGGGCAGTAAAAGCGTCAATCTAAATGTGGGGGGGCGGGCTTGCTCGCGAAGATGTCGTGTCAGTTGCTGGGTATGTCAGCTGACAGATTGCATTCGCGAACAAGCCTGCTCCCACATTTTTTCTGCCTTTATCAAATTACAGGCAATAAAAAACCGACCCTAGGGTCGGTTTTTTAATGACTACGTCGATTAAGCAGCAGTTTTCAGTGCTTTGACGTGGCCATTCAGGCGGCTCTTATGACGAGCAGCCTTGTTCTTGTGGATGATGCCTTTATCGGCCATACGGTCGATAACTGGCACAGCCAGAACGTATGCAGCTTGAGCTTTTTCAGCGTCTTTTGCGTCGATGGCTTTAACTACATTCTTGATGTAGGTACGAACCATGGAACGCAGGCTGGCGTTGTGGCTGCGACGCTTCTCAGCCTGTTTTGCACGTTTTTTGGCGGAAGGTGAGTTGGCCACCGTCGAGCTCCTCGAAAGACTTTTTAGGAAATAGCAAACAAAATAGGCCGCGAATCATGCCGATGAAGAGATGTCTTGTCAAGGGCGCTTGAAACGTTCCGCTAAGTGGTAGGTATAAAGAGGCGGGATATTTATTTCCGGCGCTTGACCTGTAAACTCGCGAGCTTTGGCTCTGTGCTGTTGCGGCGCAGAGTATCGCACAAGTAGGCGCATTGTTCGCCTGCTGTTTATCGACAGGCACAAATTCCCTCAATGAATCTGCTCAAATCGTTGGCCGCCGTCAGCTCTATCACGATGCTTTCGCGGGTTCTCGGGTTCGTCCGTGACACGCTCATCGCCCGTATATTCGGGGCCGGGATGGCGACGGACGCCTTCTTTATTGCCTTCAAGCTGCCTAATCTGCTTCGGCGAATCTTCGCGGAGGGTGCGTTCTCTCAGGCTTTTGTGCCGATTCTGGCCGAATACAAAAGCCAGAAAGGCGAGGAGGCGACGCGCACCTTTATTGCTTACGTGTCGGGGTTGCTGACCTTGGTGCTGGCGCTGGTAACGGCGCTTGGCATGATCGCCGCGCCGTGGGTGATCTGGGCGACAGCTCCCGGTTTTACCGACACGCCGGAAAAATTCCAGCTGACCTCCGACCTTTTGCGGGTGACCTTTCCTTACATATTGCTGATCTCCCTGTCCTCGCTGGCTGGTGCGATCCTCAATACCTGGAACCGTTTCTCGGTGCCGGCATTCGTACCGACCCTGCTCAACGTCAGCATGATCGTGTTTGCGCTGTTCCTGACGCCATACTTCGATCCGCCAGTCATGGCCTTGGGCTGGGCGGTGCTGGTGGGCGGTCTGGCGCAGTTGCTTTATCAACTGCCGCACCTGAAGAAGATCGGCATGTTGGTCCTGCCGCGCCTGAATTTGCGCGATACCGGCGTCTGGCGAGTGATGAAGCAGATGCTGCCGGCGATCCTGGGGGTGTCGGTCAGTCAGATTTCGCTGATTATCAACACGATCTTCGCCTCGTTTCTGGTCGCAGGTTCGGTGTCGTGGATGTATTACGCTGACCGCTTGATGGAGTTGCCGTCCGGCGTGCTGGGTGTGGCGTTGGGTACCATCCTGCTGCCGACCTTGGCCAAAACCTACGCCAGCAAGGATCGCCACGAATATTCGCGGATTCTCGACTGGGGGCTTCGTCTGTGCTTTGTGCTGGTGCTGCCGTGCTCGCTGGCGCTGGGGATTCTCGCCGAGCCGTTGACCGTTTCGTTGTTCCAGTACGGCCAGTTCAGTGGCTTTGATGCTGAAATGACCCAGCGCGCGTTGATTGCCTATTCGGTGGGCCTGCTCGGGATCATCGTGATCAAAGTGCTGGCCCCGGGTTTTTATGCGCAACAGAACATTCGCACTCCGGTGAAAATCGCAATTTTCACGCTGATCGTCACGCAACTGTTCAACCTTGTTTTGATTGGTCCGTTGGCTCACGCCGGCCTGGCGTTGGCGATCAGTGCCGGCGCCTGCCTGAATGCCGGGTTGCTGTTCTATCAACTGCGCAAACAGCAGATGTACCAGCCGCAGCCAGGCTGGGCCAGGTTCGGCTTCAAACTGGTGGTGGCGGTGGCGGTGATGTCGGCGGTGTTGTTGATTGGCATGCATTTCATGCCAGCCTGGGATCAGGGGCACATGCTTGAACGCTTCCTGCGTCTGGGGGCCTTGGTGGCAGCCGGCGTAGTTGCGTATTTTGGTATGTTGCTGCTGCTCGGTTTTCGTCTGCGCGACTTCAATCGCAAAGCCTTGAGCTGAGGTTTTACCCTTTATGAGTGGGCACGGGCCGGCAGTTTTGTCGGCTCGATCACTTTGCGTTACGGTGTTGCCTGTCGTCGGCCGTCGGGTGTGGTTATAATCGACCACTTTATGAGCAAGAAGCGCGTTATGCAGCTGGTTCGAGGCCTCCACAACTTGCGCCCCCAGCATCGGGGCTGCGTCGCCACTATTGGCAACTTTGACGGTGTTCACCGTGGTCACCAGGCTATCCTGGCCCGACTGCGTGAGCGTGCGCTCGAGTTGGGCGTACCCAGCTGCGTGGTGATTTTCGAGCCGCAGCCACGGGAATTTTTTGCGCCCGAGACCGCGCCGGCGCGTCTGGCCCGGCTACGCGACAAGCTGCAACTGCTGGCGGCCGAAGGTGTTGACCGGGTGTTATGCCTGGCCTTCAACCAGCGTCTGAGCAAGCTCAGCGCCAGTGAGTTCGTCGACACCATTCTGGTAGACGGCCTCGGCGTACAGCATCTGGAGGTCGGTGATGACTTCCGCTTCGGCTGCGACCGCCTCGGTGATTTCGATTTCCTGTTGCAGGCCGGGCAGGTCCACGGTTTTAGCGTCGAAGCTGCACAAACCGTCGAGCTGGACGGCATTCGCGTCAGCAGCACTCAGGTGCGCAACGCATTGGCCGCCGCCGATTTTGCCCTGGCCGAACGCTTGCTCGGCCGCCCTTACCGCATCGTCGGTCGCGTGCTGCATGGCCAGAAACTGGCCCGGCAACTGGGGACGCCCACTGCCAATATTCAACTCAAGCGTCGTCGCGTGCCGTTTACCGGGGTGTATCTGGTGGATGTGGATATCGACGGCAAGACCTGGCCCGGCGTCGCCAATATCGGCGTGCGGCCCACGGTGCAAGGTGATGGCAAGGCCCACCTTGAAGTCCATCTTTTAGATTTTGCCGGCGATCTGTATGACCGGCGTTTGACGGTGGTTTTCCACCAAAAGCTGCGTGAAGAGCAGCGATTTGCCTCCCTGGAGGCGCTGAAAACGGCGATCAATGCGGATGTCGCCACCGCCCGTGCACTAGCCGCACCTAGCGCCCATCGCTAATGAAGAGCCTTAAATGACCGACTATAAAGCCACGCTAAACCTTCCGGACACCGCCTTCCCAATGAAGGCCGGCCTGCCACAGCGCGAACCGCAGATCCTGCAGCGCTGGGACAGTATTGGCCTGTACGGAAAGTTGCGCGAGATTGGCAAGGATCGTCCGAAGTTCGTTCTGCACGACGGCCCTCCGTATGCCAACGGCACGATCCACATCGGTCACGCACTGAACAAGATTCTCAAGGACATGATCATCCGCTCGAAAACCCTGTCGGGTTTCGACGCGCCGTACGTTCCGGGCTGGGACTGCCACGGCCTGCCGATCGAGCACAAGGTTGAAGTGACCCACGGCAAGAACCTGGGCGCGGACAAGACCCGCGAGCTGTGCCGTGCCTACGCCACCGAGCAGATCGAAGGGCAGAAGTCCGAGTTCATCCGCCTCGGCGTGCTGGGCGACTTCGCCAACCCGTACAAAACCATGGATTTCAAGAACGAGGCCGGTGAAATACGTGCCCTCGCCGAAATCGTCAAGGGCGGCTTCGTGTTCAAGGGCCTCAAGCCTGTGAACTGGTGCTTCGATTGCGGCTCGGCCCTGGCTGAAGCCGAAGTCGAGTACGAAAACAAGAAGTCCTCGACCATCGACGTTGCCTTCCCGATCGCTGACGAAGCCAAACTGGCTGCCGCGTTTGGTTTGCCGTCGCTGAGCAAACCAGCCTCGATCGTGATCTGGACCACCACCCCGTGGACCATCCCGGCCAACCAGGCGCTGAACGTTCACCCGGAATTCAACTACGCCCTGGTCGATGTCGGCGACAAGCTGCTGGTGCTGGCTGAAGAGCTGGTTGAAGCCTGCCTGGCTCGCTACGGCGTTGAAGGTTCGGTCATCGCCACCACTACCGGCAAAGAGCTGGAGCTGATCAACTTCCGTCACCCGTTCTACGACCGTCTGTCGCCGGTATATCTGGCCGACTACGTCGAACTGGGCGCTGGCACCGGCGTGGTTCACTCCGCTCCGGCCTACGGCGTGGACGACTTCGTGACCTGCAAGAAGTACGGCATGGTCAACGACGACATCCTCAATCCCGTGCAGAGCAACGGTGTGTACGTGCCGTCGCTGGAACTCTTCGGCGGCCAGTTCATCTGGAAGGCCAACCCGGCCATCGTCGAGAAGCTGACCGAAGTCGGTGCGCTGATGCACACCACCGTCATCGAGCACAGCTACATGCACTGCTGGCGCCACAAGACTCCATTGATCTACCGCGCCACCGCGCAGTGGTTCATCGGCATGGACAAAGAGCCGGTCAGCGGCGACACCCTGCGTGTGCGCTCGCTCAAAGCCATCGAAGACACCCAGTTCGTCCCGGCCTGGGGCCAGGCGCGTCTGCACTCGATGATCGCCAACCGTCCGGACTGGTGCATCTCCCGTCAGCGCAACTGGGGCGTGCCGATCCCGTTCTTCCTCAACAAGGAAAGCGGCGAGCTGCACCCACGCACCGTTGAACTGATGGAAGAAGTCGCCAAGCGCGTTGAAGTCGAAGGCATCGAAGCCTGGTTCAAGATGGACGCTGCCGAACTGCTTGGCGACGATGCGCCGCTGTACGACAAGATCAGCGACACCCTCGACGTCTGGTTCGATTCGGGTACCACTCACTGGCACGTTCTGCGCGGTTCGCACCCGATGGGGCACGAGACCGGCCCGCGTGCCGACCTGTACCTGGAAGGTTCCGATCAGCACCGTGGCTGGTTCCACTCGTCGCTGCTGACCGGTTGTGCCATCGATAACCACGCGCCGTACCGCGAGTTGCTGACCCACGGCTTCACCGTCGACGAGTCCGGCCGCAAAATGTCCAAGTCTTTGGGCAACGTGATCGCACCGCAGAAAGTCAACGACACCCTGGGCGCCGACATCATGCGTCTGTGGGTCGCTTCGACCGACTACTCCGGCGAGATGGCCGTGTCCGAGCAGATCCTGCAGCGCAGCGCGGACGCCTACCGGCGTATCCGTAACACCGCGCGCTTCCTGCTCTCGAACCTGACCGGTTTCAACCCGGCCACCGACCTGCTGCCGGCCGAAGAGATGCTGGCACTGGATCGCTGGGCGGTGGATCGCACGCTGCTGCTGCAACGCGAGTTGCAAGAGCACTACGGTGAGTACCGTTTCTGGAACGTCTACTCCAAGATCCACAACTTCTGCGTGCAGGAGCTGGGTGGTTTCTACCTCGACATCATCAAGGATCGTCAGTACACCACTGGCGCCAACAGCAAGGCCCGCCGTTCGGCGCAAACCGCGTTGTTCCACATCTCCGAAGCGCTGGTGCGCTGGATCGCACCGATCCTGGCGTTCACCGCCGACGAGCTGTGGCAATACCTGCCGGGCGAGCGTAACGAATCGGTCATGCTCAACACCTGGTACGAAGGTCTGACCGAGCTGCCGGAAGGCTTCGAGCTGGGTCGCGAGTACTGGGATCGCATCATGCAAGTGAAGGTCGCGGTCAACAAAGAAATGGAAATCCAGCGCGCGGCGAAAGCCGTCGGTGGCAACCTGCAAGCCGAAGTGACGCTGTTCGCCGAAGACGCCTTGAGCGCCGATCTGGCCAAGCTGAGCAACGAACTGCGCTTTGTCCTGATCACTTCGACCGCCAGCGTTGCACCGTTTGTCCAGGCTCCGGCCGACGCGGTAGCGACCGAAGTCAGCGGCCTGAAGCTGAAGATCGTCAAATCGGCCTTCGCCAAGTGCGCCCGTTGCTGGCACTGCCGCGAAGACGTTGGCGTAAACCCGGAGCATCCGGAAATCTGCGGTCGCTGCGTTGAAAACATCAGCGGCGCCGGCGAGGTTCGTCACTATGCCTAATGCCGTTGGCCGTTTCGGACGGTTGAGCTGGCTCTGGTTGAGTTTGCTGGTTCTGGTCATTGACCAGGCCAGCAAGTTCTACTTCGAAAACAAGCTCGAAATGTTCCAGCAGATCGTGATCATTCCCGATTACTTCAGCTGGACCCTGGCTTACAACACCGGTGCTGCGTTCAGCTTTCTCGCTGACGGTTCCGGCTGGCAGCGCTGGCTGTTCGCCCTGATCGCGATCGTGGTCAGCGCGGTGCTGGTGGTCTGGCTCAAGCGACTGGGGCGCAACGAAACCTGGTTGGCCATCGCTTTGGCGCTGGTGCTGGGTGGTGCGTTGGGCAATCTGTATGACCGCATTGCCCTGGGCCATGTGATCGACTTCATTCTGGTGCACTGGCAGAACCGCTGGTACTTCCCGGCGTTCAACTTCGCCGACAGCGCCATCTCCGTTGGCGCGGTGATGCTGGCACTGGACATGTTCAAAACCAAGAAAACCGGAGAAACCGTTCATGACTGAACAGGTATTGGCTGAGCAACGCATCGGCCAGAACACGGAAGTCACCTTGCACTTTGCATTGCGCCTGGAGAACGGCGACACGGTCGATAGCACCTTCGACAAAGCCCCTGCGACCTTCAAGGTCGGCGATGGCAACCTGCTGCCGGGTTTCGAGGCTGCTTTGTTTGGCTTCAAGGCCGGGGACAAGCGTACGCTGAGCGTCGAGCCGGAGAACGCTTTCGGTCAACCGAATCCGCAGAATGTGCAGATCATCCCACGTTCGCAGTTTGCTGATATGGAGCTGTCGCCGGGTTTGCTGGTGATCTTCAACGATGCGGCCAATACTGAGCTGCCGGGTGTGGTGAAAGAGTTCGACGATGCGCAAGTGACCATCGACTTCAATCACCCGCTGGCGGGCAAGACGCTGGCCTTTGACGTGGAAATCATCAGCGTCAAGGCGTTGTAAAAATGTGGGCGCGGGCTTGCTCGCCAAAGCGGTGTGTCAGACAACTTATAGGTTGAATGTCAGTCAGCATTCGCGAGCAAGCCCGCTCCCACAGTCGTTATTCACTGTTTTTTCGCGCGCAAGACACGAGGCACAGCATGCAAATCAAACTCGCCAACCCCCGTGGCTTCTGCGCCGGCGTGGACCGGGCGATAGAAATCGTCAACCGCGCCCTGGAGGTCTTCGGGCCGCCGATCTACGTGCGTCATGAAGTAGTGCACAACAAATTCGTCGTTGAGGATTTGCGCAGCCGTGGCGCCATTTTCGTCGAAGAACTGGATCAGGTTCCGGACGATGTCATCGTGATCTTCAGTGCCCACGGTGTTTCGCAAGCCGTGCGTACCGAAGCCGCTGGCCGTGGCCTGAAAGTATTCGACGCCACCTGTCCATTGGTCACCAAGGTGCATATCGAAGTCGCCAAATACAGCCGCGACGGTCGCGAATGCATCCTCATCGGCCACGCCGGTCACCCGGAAGTTGAAGGCACCATGGGGCAGTACGATGCCAGCAATGGCGGTGCAATCTACCTCGTCGAAGACGAGAAAGACGTGGCCGAGTTGCAGGTACATGACCCGGAAAAACTGGCGTTCGTCACACAGACCACGCTGTCGATGGACGATACCAGCCGCGTTATCGATGCTTTGCGCACGCGTTTCCCTGCCATCGGTGGCCCGCGCAAGGACGACATCTGCTATGCCACGCAAAACCGACAAGACGCGGTCAAGCAACTGGCCGACGAATGCGACGTGGTCCTGGTGGTCGGCAGCCCGAACAGCTCCAACTCCAACCGCCTGCGTGAACTGGCCGAACGCATGTCCACTCCGGCCTACCTGATCGACGGTGCCGAAGACCTGCAAAAGAGCTGGTTCGATGGCGTCGAGCGCATTGGCATCACCGCCGGTGCTTCCGCACCTGAAGTGCTGGTGCGTGGCGTGATCCAACAGTTGCAGGCCTGGGGCGCTACCGGTGCCGATGAGCTGGCGGGCCGCGAAGAGAACATCACGTTCTCGATGCCTAAAGAGCTGCGCGTACGTTCGATTTAAACGTATTTGTTTTCTGACACAACGCCTGTTCAGCGTTTTTGCTGCTCAGGCGCACTCGACCGGTCGCCGCCAGCACCACCTGGCGCTGGCTGACCGGCTCGCGAGTCGAACAGATGTGTAATGTCCCAGCCTGAAAGGCTCGACCGGGCATCAGCGGTTGCCCCAGGCTGCTGAAGCGCACATAACGGCTCACCAACCAGTTGCCGACAATCGGCACCTTCGCGTCACTCGCACGCTCCACCAGCAGCGGATTGCTGCTGTCCTCCGGCCCCTTGCCGCTGATATCCAGAATGATCCGCCAGCCCTGACTCCAGTCGCCATTGATGCCATGGATTACCACGCTTTGATTGCGTGTGATCGCCATTGTGCGGGCATTGCGGATGCCGTCGAGCAACGACTGTGCGGCCTGATCCCGATGGTTTGACTCCCTGAGCGTGGCAAACGCCGGACTGACCAGCAGCAGAACAATTGCGCCAATCGCCAGTCCCATAAGCAGTTCAATCAGGCTGAAGCCTCGTTGCGGCATGAAAATTCCCTCCATGGCGTGTGATGTGCGGGGCGATCCGTGCGCCGCACAGGGCAAATCAACCGACACAGGTCGGTTGAATGTTCTAGCGTGTAGAAGCAGGTATAGCTGACGGCAACGGAGGGCAACGATGGATCTTCGTACAAAAGGTTTCACGCTGATCGAGTTGCTGGTTGCGGTCGCGATATTCGTAACCCTGATCACTTTGGCGGTGCCTGCGTTTACCCGTTCGATACAGGGCAGCAGGGCCGATACCGAAATGGGCGACCTGCAACGAGCGATCAATTTCGCACGACTGGAAGCGATTGATCGGGGCGTGACGACGCGGCTGCGGCCGACGGCCGGGGGCAATGCCTGGACCGGCGAACTGTCGGTCTACGACAGTACTGGCACTTCGGCCAATGTGTTGCGGGTTGTTCCAGCCATGAGCAGCGGCGCAACTCTGGCGCTAACCTCTGGGGTGACCGCACTGGACTTCAACAATCTCGGCGGTCTGGCCGCGCCATCGACGGCGGTGGTCTTCAGTTACACCTTGGGAACGCAAAGCAGGACGCTGAATGTGTGTTTGAACGGACGAATTCAATTGGGTGGAAGTTGCGGATGAGGGCAGGGAGTAAAAACGCACAGGAAGGCATGACGCTGATCGAAGTGCTGGTCGCGTTGTTGATTCTTACGGTCGGGCTGTTGGGGGCGGCGGCCGTGCAACTCAATGCCCTGAAGTACACCGACAGCTCGCGCATGACCAGTCAGGCCAGTTTCATTGCCTACGACATGATGGACCGTATCCGCGCCAATTCCGGCGCCGACTACACCGTCACGCCACCGACGTCGGGCAACCTCAGCGTCGCCCGCGATCAGGATCTCTACGATTTCACCACCAACATCGTCGGTTTCGGCGGGCCGACGGCGACCGGCAGCATCACGCTCAACCAGCGGGTTTACACCATCACCATCACCTGGAGTGACGCGCGGGCAGCCAACACGGCCAGCGCTCAACGCAGTTTCGTGCTGACCAGTCGCGCTGCGGTCGATCCGGTGGCCACGCCATGAAGCGTCACAACCGCGGTTTTGGCCTGATCGAGATGCTGGTCGCCCTGGCACTGGGGCTGATTGTGGTGTTGGGCGTGGTTCAGACTTTCATCGCCGCGAAGAATACCTACGTCAGCCAGAACAGTGCCGCTGCCATGCAGGAAGATGCGCGTTTCGTGTTGAGCAAAATGATTCAGGAAATCCGTATGGTCGGGATGTTTGGCTGCCTTGGCACGATCACCGATGCCAGCACGTCAGGGGACTTCAGTGCGGCGCAGATCACGCCGATCAGTTGGGACAACGCGAACCTGAAACTGACGCTGGTCACGGCCGACATCGGCGGCAGCGGCGGCACACCGACCTGGACAGTGCTCTCCGATTGCCGCAACAGCGCAACGGCTTACACCGGTTTGCGAAGCCCGGCGACCGGGCAGATCGCTTTCCCGATTCGCCGTCTGCTCTACAGTTTCAGCAACAATCAGATTCTGATGGGCACCGGCAGCGGCACACCTGCTCAGCAAGTGTTGGTGAATAACGTCAGCGCTTTCAACGTGACTTTCGGTCTGGCCAGTTCAGCCACCGATGTGGCGGCTTCGACTTACAGTACCAACCCCGGTGATCCAGCACGGATCCGCAGCGTGCGCTTGAGCCTGACCCTCAACGACCCGAGCAAACGGGTGGCCGATCAAACCTTCAACGTGGTTGCGGCTGTCCGCAACCGCTTGCAGTGAGGGCTGCTCCTGTGAGGATTTCTTTCCATCAACGTCAGGCGCAACGCGGCATGGTGCTGCTGGTCAGCCTGGTGTTTCTGTTGTTGCTGACGATGATCGGCCTTTCGTCGATGCAAAGCGCCACCCTTCAGGAAAAAATGGCGGGCAGTGTGAGCCTGCGCAATCAATCGTTCCAGACCGCTGAAGCCGCGTTGCGGGTGGGTGAGAGTGCGGTGCAACTCGATACCTATACGCTGGCAGTGTGCAGCGGCACGACACAATGTGCGCCGCCGGCAGAGTCATCGGTGGTCAGTGCGGCCGGGTTCAATTCGACATCGGGCGTGACCTGGATCACCGCCGGTAACGGCTTCTATGGCGTGCAGAACATCGGCACGACGCTGACCGCTGTCAACGTGCCGAGCAACACCTCGGCAACGCTTTATCGGGTGACTGCGGTCGGCATTGCCGGCACTTCGCGCAGTGTGGTGGAGAGTGTCTATGCGAAGTATTAAGCGCTGCGCATCGCTGCTGTTCGGCATGCTGCTGGGGTTCTATTTGGCAACACCGGTCTATGCGTTCACACCATCCGACTCGCCGCTGTTGAGCGCTGCAGCAGTAGCGCCGAATGTGATGCTGCTTATCGACGACTCGGGAAGCATGAACAGCATCATTTATGCGCCGGGATTCGATCCTGCCGTTGACCGCACACCGGCACGACAGTGCAACGGTTTTTTCGGGTTGTGCTTCAGTTCGACGGAGATCAGCGGTAACACGGTATTTTTGTCGAGCCTGTCGACATCCGGGTGCTCCGGCGGAGCGTATGCGTTTTACAACAACAGTCTGACGCCGCTTTGCCTGAAATTGCCGGATCCGGTGGGTGGTGGCAACACGCGATACTCAGCAGACTACATTTCCTACGTGGTCGGCCTGGCCAGCGGCAGTAACCGTGACTTCACCATCGGAGCGATTCCCAACGACTACCGGATCAACGTCGCGCGCAACGTATCGACAGCTCTGGTGACCAGCAATCGTACACTGCGCATTGGCCTGTCGACGTTCAACCCGGTCACCAGCAACAACTCAGGCAATGGCGGTTACATCGCCCGCACCATCAGCGATCTGTCACCGGTGACCGGCAGCGTTACCCAGGCCCAGGCCGACAGCAACTACAACGCTCTGATCTCCTCGATCAACGGACTGAGCGCTGTGGCGAACACGCCGCTGGCGGAAACCTATTACGAAGTCACCCGCTACATGCGCGGTATGACGCCGTACTACAACAATTCGCCGAGCACCTACACCAGCCCGATCCACTATCGCTGCCAGAAAAATTACGGTGTGGTGATCACTGACGGGTTGCCGACATTCGACCGTACCTTCCCGACCAACGATCCGTTAGGCGGCAGCCGTTTACCGAACTGGGATGGCGTCAACAATGACGGCAATAACCTCAATGGCGACGATGAGGGCGACACACTCTATCTGGATGACATCGCCAAATTCGCTTTTGACATCGACATGCGTTCAACCGGTACGGACGCGGCGGGCAAGAGCTGGAATGCAGTGGATTTTCCCAAACAGAACATGAACACCTACACCGTGGGGTTCACCGCTGACAACGAGATGCTCTCCGATGCGGCCAGTTACGGACAGGGCAAGTACTATCAAGCGACCGACAGCACTGGGCTGAACGCGGCATTGTCGTCGGCGCTCAGCGATATTACGTCCAAGGCCGGCTCCGGCGGCAGCGGTGTCACCAGCGGCACTACACTCGCCAGCGGCACCAGCTATTTCCAGACCAGCTACGACCCCAAGGACTGGCGCGGCACGATCAAGTCCTTTGGCTTCACAGCGGCCGGGGCGGTGAACACGTCGGCGACACTCTGGACCACTGACACGACCATCGTGCCGGGGGCTACGGCGCCGATTTACCAATCCTGGAACACATCCAGCAATGCCGCTGTAACGCTGTCCTACGGTAACTTTTCCGCCACACAACAGACGACACTCAGTCAGGGCCTGCCCACCGGCATGACGGGTAACGATCTGGTGGAATGGAGCAAAGGGACCAACAAGGCCGGGTTCAAGGTTCGCAGTGTGTTGTTGGGCGACATCATCAACTCGCCACTGGTGCTGGCGTCGCCAACAGATAAAACCGCCTCAGACCTGTCCGGCGACACCACTTACAGCGCCTACCTGACCACCAAAGCGGCGAACATGAACGCCAGCCTTGTGGTGAATGCCAACGACGGTTTCGTCAACGTCATCAACTCGGCCAACGGCACTCGGCGCTACGCCTACATGCCGTCCAGTGTGTTGCCGTCGCTGCGCTTTATTGCCGATCCGACTTACATCAACGGTGTCAGCCACAAGTTTCTGGTCGACGGTCAGGTCGGCGTGTATGACGCCCAACTCAACAGCGCCTGGAAAACCCTGGCCATCGGTGGCACCGGTGCCGGTGGCAAGACGTTCTATGCGCTGCAACTGTTTGACGCGTCTGCGGGCAACGTTTTACGCGCTCTGTGGGAAGTCAGCGCACCGGCCACCGCCAGCACCGCCAACGCTTTTAATGATCTGGGTTACGCCTATGCCCGACCGGAAGTGGCACGCTTGGCCGATGGGCGCTGGGCGGCGTTCATTGCCAACGGTTATGGCAGCAACTCCGGGGTGGCCGCCTTGTATGTACTGGATGTACGTGATGGATCGTTGATCAGGAAAATCGTGATCGACAGTACAGAAACCACTAACGGTCTGTCCTCGGTGAAACTCAAGGTCAACTCGTCCAATGTGGTGCAGGCTGCCTATGGCGGCGACTTGAAAGGGCGATTGTGGAAGTTCGATTTGAGCGCGACGTCGACCAGCAGTTGGGGTGTAGCATTTTCCGGCAAACCGTTGTTCACCACGGCAGGTGGATCGACTCAGCCGATTACCGCGCAACCGTTGCTGGCAGACAACGCGCTGGGCGGCAAACAGATTTTCGTCGGTACCGGTAAATTCAACGAAACGGCAGATAAGACCAACAAGGATTTGCAGGCGTTCTACTCGGTGTGGGATGCCGATGGTGGCTCGGGGCAACTCACTGTCAGCAGTTTGCGGGCGCAGGCCGTCACGGGCGTATTCTCCGGCAGTTCCGGGCAATTCATTACCACCACCCAGAACGACACGACTTATCCGGGGGAGAAAGGCTGGTATCTGCCATTGGTGTATAACAACGCGCTGACCGGTGAGCGGGTGATCAATCAGGCCAGCCTGGTGCTCGGTCGGATCATCTTCACCACGGCGAGCGTCGATACCTCCGATCCCTGTGCCAGTTTCGGCACTGGCAAACTGGTCGAACTCGATGCGTTCAGCGGTAAGATGCTTAACTACGCGGTACTCGATACCAACGCCGATGGTGTGGTCGACAGCAACGACACGATTTCCAGTGGCGTTGTGTTTACCGGCGGTATCCCGACCCTGAATGCCATCGTCAACGGTGCAACGCGCAAGATCGTGAGTGACTCCAGTGGTGGCGTGACTACCCTGGTGGAAAAATCCGGCGGCGGCAGCCGTCGTATCATGTGGCGACAAATACAGTAAGTGAGAGTTTGAGGCATGCGCAGATTCAACCGAGGTTTTACCCTGATCGAAATCATGATCGTGATTGCGATCATCGGGATCGTCATCACCATCGGCTATCCAAGCCTCACCGAGTACGTTAAAAAGGGCCGCCGTGCCGAGGTGGTATCGCTGTTGTCGGAGCAGGCGCAGACCCTCGAGCGTTTCTACACCAAGAACAATGTCTACACCGGCATTACCGGGCTCAGCACAGGCAACGATTTCTACACCGTCACGCCGACCATTGCTGACCAGACCTTCCTGCTGACCGCCACCCGTAAAACGGGCACGGCCATGGCCACCGACAAGTGCGGGGACTTCACCCTCACCAACACCGGTGTCAGAAGCATGAACAACGCGACTACCGGGCTGACCACCAAGGATTGCTGGGGCCGCTGAAGCGCTTTTCTCAGGGTGCCTTTTGCGCCCACTGTCTTTTTTACGGTTGGATCAAACATGACCAGGCAACAGCAAGTGGTGATTGTCGGTGGCGGGGTAATTGGCCTGCTAACCGCCTACAATCTCGCCTCCGAAGTGCGCAGCGTGGTGCTGCTGGATCGCTCGAACGTCGGCCAGGAATCGTCCTGGGCTGGCGGCGGCATTGTTTCTCCGCTGTATCCGTGGCGCTACAGCCCGGCCGTTACCGCGCTGGCGCATTGGTCGCAGGATTTTTATCCACAGCTCGGCGAGCGCTTGTTCGCCGATACCGGGGTTGATCCCCAGGTGCATACTACGGGCTTGTACTGGCTGGATCTCGATGACGAGGCCGAAGCGCTGGCGTGGGCCAAACGGGAAAACCGTCCGTTGCAGGCTGTGGATATCTCGGCTGCCCACGAAGCGGTGCCGGTGCTCGGTGAAGGTTTCTCACGGGCGATCTACATGGCTGATGTAGCCAATGTCAGGAACCCACGGCTGGTCAAGTCGCTGAAAGCGGCGCTGCTGGCGCTGCCAAACGTGACCATTCACGAACAATGTGAAGTCAGCGGATTTGTTCGCGAGGGTGAGCGCGTCGTGGGTGTCGAGACATCCAATGGGCTGATCGCGGGCGATCAAGTGGTTCTGACGGCGGGCGCATGGAGCGGTGACTTGCTCAAGACGCTGGACCTGACATTGCCGGTCGAGCCGGTCAAAGGCCAGATGATTCTGTACAAGTGCGCAGCGGATTTTCTGCCAAGCATGGTGCTGGCCAAAGGGCGCTATGCGATTCCGCGCCGCGACGGGCATATCCTGATCGGCAGTACGCTGGAGCACGAGGGCTACGACAAGACACCGACCGACGTGGCGCTCGAAAGCCTCAAGGCTTCTGCGGTTGAGTTGTTGCCGGCGCTGGCAGATGCCGAAGTGGTCGGGCATTGGGCGGGGTTGCGTCCGGGGTCGCCGGAAGGTATTCCCTATATTGGCCGGGTGCCGGGGTTTGATCGGTTGTGGCTCAACTGCGGTCATTACCGCAACGGACTGGTGCTGGCACCGGCGTCGTGCCAGTTGTTTGCCGATGTGATGCTGGGACGGACGCCGATTATTGATCCGGCGCCGTATGCACCTGAAGGCCGTATCTAGTCAGGTATTCGTTGGCGTTTGCGTTACCGCTTTCGCGAGCAAGCCCGCTCCCACAGGGGGCTTGCTGTCCACACTATTCATGTACACCCTCTAAACCTGTGGAAGCGAGCCTGCTCGCGAAGGGGCCTCAATCCAGACCGAGCTTCTTCAGGCGATAGCGCATCGAACGAAACGACAGACTCAAGCGCTGCGCCGCCGCCGTGCGGTTCCAGCGGGTTTCCTCCAGCGCCTGCAAAATCAGTTTGCGCTCGACGTTCTCCAGATAATCCTCAAGATTGTCGATCTGCGTGAGGTCGGCAAGGCCGCTCTCGGCCGTGCAATTACCTTCGCTCAGTCGCAAGTCCCCCACCTCGATCACTCGGTTTTCGCACAATGTGTGCGCGCGTTCGAGGACGTTTTCCAGTTCCCTGACATTCCCCGGAAACCGGTAACTTTTTAGTGCTTCCAAGGCCTGTGGGTGCAAGCGTGCCGCCGGTTGGTCGCTGCCGCTGGCCAGGCGCTTGAGCATATGACTGGCCAGCACTTCAATGTCATCGCGTCGTTCGCGCAGGGACGGTACGCGCAGTTCAATCACGTTTAGCCGGTAATAGAGATCCTGACGAAAACGCTCGGCCGTAACCTGCGCCTCCAGATCTTTGTGTGTGGCGCAAAGAACCCGCACGTCGACCACGCTTTCCTGCTGGCCGCCAACACTGCGCACGGCTTTTTCCTGAATCGCCCGCAGCAGTTTTACCTGCATCGACAGAGGCAAGTCCGCCACTTCATCAAGGAACAACGTGCCGCGATTCGCAGCTTGAAACAACCCGGGTTTGTCCTCGACGGCGCCGGTAAAGCTGCCTCTGCGATGACCGAAGAATTCGCTTTCCATCAGCTCCGAAGGAATCGCCCCACAGTTCACCGGCACGAATGGCTGACTGGCGCGTGGTCCTTGTTCGTGAATCAGTCTTGCGACCAATTCCTTGCCGCTACCGGACTCGCCACTGATGTACACCGGCGCCTGGCTGCGGGCGAGTTTGTCGATCTGTTTGCGCAAGTTGCGCATCGGTGGCGATTCGCCCAGCAAGCGTCGATCAATCGATGTGCCGAGTCCGCCAGAGGCAGGCATGCGCAGGGCCGTGCCGACCAGTTCGCGCAGGCGAGTGAGATCGACAGGTTTGGTGAGAAAGTCGAACGCGCCGGCTTTGAGGGCGTTGATCGCCGTTTCCAGGCTGCCGTAGGCGGTAATCATCGCCACCGGCAGTTGCGGGTAACGTTGCTGGATGTGCTGCACCAGTTCCAGCCCCGTACCGTCGGGCAAGCGCATATCGGTCAGGCACAGGTCGAACGACTCGCTGTGTAACAGCGTCCGGGCTTCGCTGAAGTTGCGTGCGCTGAGGGTGTCGAGTTTCATCCGTCCCAAGGTGATTTCCAGGAGTTCGCGGATATCCGGTTCGTCGTCGACGATCAGGATTTTTTGCCGTGGGCTCGTGTTCAACTTTGTTTCCGTCCGTGAGCAAAGGTGATGCGAAAGCAGCCGCCGCCTTGGCGTGGTTTGAAGTCTAGGCGCGCTTGGTTGCTTTCGCACAGCTCACGGGACAGATAAAGCCCAAGGCCGGTGCCTTGGCTGCTGGTGGTGAAGAAGGGTTCGAACAGGTGCGCCTGTTCATCGGGCGGCACGCCGGGGCCGTTGTCCTGCACTTCGAGTGTCGCCAACTGGCTATCGGCATCGATGAACAGTGCCAGCCAGACCTCGGCCTGATCATGCAGCAAGGCGCTATGACGCCAACCGTTGCGTAACAGATTGTCGAGAATTTGCGTGAGTTGGTTGGGGTCCATCAGGGTGGTGAAGTCACCCGAGTTGATTCGCAGATGAATCTGCTGGCGCTCGGTGGCCTGTTCGCGGCTTTCGGCGACGAAGTTTTCCAGCCACGGCTTGAGTTCCAGCCGTTGGGGGGCGCTTTGCTGGCGGCGGGACAGTTGCAGGACGTTTTCGATGACTCGGTTCATGCGCTGGGAGTGATCTTGAATAATCTGCGTCAGACGCCGATCCGCGCTGTCGAGTTCCTCGGATTCACCCAATAGCTGCGCGGCATGACTGATGGCGCCCAGCGGATTGCGAATCTCGTGGGAGATGCCGGCAGTCAAGCGTCCGAGGGCGGCGAGTTTGAGTTGCTGGGCCTGTTGGGCGATCTGCGCCAGATCCTCGAGGAACACCAGGGTTTGCTGGTTCGGACTTTGCTCGAGTGCAATGAAGTTCGGTTGCAACTCCAGACCGTTGCCGGGAATTTTCAGACTCTGCGGGCGCAGGGTCGGGTTATTCATCCACAGTAGCAGGCGATCGACCAGCGCCGGCGAGTAGTCGTCGATCAAATGGCCTTGAAGACGGGCTTGCGCGAGCAACGTCTGGGCGCTGTGGTTGGCCAGTTGTACCCGCCGTTGCTCGTCGAGCACCAGAATCCCGGTGCGCATGCGTTGCAGGATCAACGCGTTGAGGGCTTCCAGGCCTACCACTTCGCTGGCGCGCTGTTCGGCCAGTGTTTCGCTGACTTCCAAGCGCCGGGCCAGTCCTTGCACCAACAGAGACGCGGCAAAACACAGGGCGCCGAGAGTGCCGGCCTGCAGGTATTCGTTGGCGCTCAGGGGATGGCTGAAATTCAGCACAAAACTCAGGCCGACAATACCGAGAGCCCCAATGGCGGCGATCAGCAGACCGATGCGTCGTCGTAGCAAGGTATTGCTGATGGCCACCGAGACAATCAGCAAATTTCCCAGGGCGCTGGCAACGCCACCTGCTGCATAGAACAGGCCGCACAGCAGTAATACGTCGACCAGCGCGAGACTGAACAGTTGCGCGGGGCGGCGGATGTTTTCCAGAAACACCACGAGCAGAATGTTGAGGATCAGGTACAGCCAACTGCCACCGCGCAGCAGATCGTCGTTGGCCGACGTCAGCAGACGGTTGTCCATGTTGCTGGAGATCAACAGCACCAACGTGATGCCGACACTTAAACGGTAGAGATGATAAAGGCGCAGCAGACGCTGAGCCTGTTTGCTGTTGGCGTTGGCGGCCTCAGCGATCACTGGGGCCTGGGCCTTGCTCAAGGTGAGCCTGGCTGCAATACCACTGTTGTTGAACGCTCAGCGCGCGGTCGCGGGGCAGGTGCACGCCACAATGGGCGCAACGCACCATTGGTGCGGCATCCTGTTCGCGAGGCGAGCGTGGAGATTGTGTGGACGAGGCGGATGCCTTGAATTTGCGCCACAGCCATACCGCAGCAAATATCAGGACGATCCAGAACAATAAACGAAACATGATGAGCGGCTTTCCGACTGATGATCCGGCAGTTTAGCCAAGGACCTGACAAGCGCACAGCCTATTAAAGCGCGGTAATGAAAAAGGGAGATCCGAAGATCTCCCTTTTTGTCCATCCGGTGTGATCAGTCGAACACGCCGAAAGTCATGTAGCTGAACCACGAACGGTCGCTGTTGCTCGACTCAGGTTCCGGCTCTTCAATCACGTCGCCGTTTTCGTCTTTAGGCTTGAGCTCGTTCGGGATCGCGTCTTTGGCGTCCTGGAACTGCTTCTGTACGTCCTGGTTGGCGCGGGTCTCGCCTGGCGGCAGCGGTGGACGCGACTCGATCAGACCGAGGGTCGCCTTGCTCAGGAACGAACGGTTGTCGGCTTCGGCGACCGATGGCACGAACTGACCGTCTTGCAGGCTCGGGTGGTTCGGGTAGTTGAGCTTCAGGGTTTCCAGGCTGGTGGCCGCCAGTTCGTCCAGGTGCAGACGCTGATAGGCTTCGGTCATCACCGCCAGGCCGTCACCGACCGATGGGGTTTCCTGGAAGTTCTCCACGACATAACGGCCACGGTTGGCCGCAGCAACGTAGGCCTGACGGGTCAGGTAGTAGTCGGCGACGTGGATTTCGTAGGCCGCCAGCAGGTTGCGCAGGTAAATCATGCGCTGCTTGGCGTCCGGCGCGTAGCGGCTGTTCGGGTAGCGGCTGGTGAGCTGGGCGAACTCGTTGTAGGAGTCGCGGGCAGCGCCCGGGTCACGCTTGGTCATGTCCAGCGGCAGGAAGCGCGCCAGCAGGCCGACGTCCTGGTCGAAAGACGTCAGACCTTTCAGGTAGTAGGCGTAATCCACGTTCGGGTGCTGCGGATGCAAACGAATGAAACGCTCGGCAGCGGACTTTGCAGCTTCCGGCTCGGCGTTTTTATAGTTGGCGTAGATCAGCTCCAGCTGTGCCTGATCGGCGTAGCGACCGAACGGATACCGCGACTCCAGAGCCTTCAGCTTGGCTGTGGCGCTGGTGTAGCTGTTGTTGTCCAGGTCAGTCTGAGCCTGCTGATACAGCTCGGCTTCGCTGAGGTTTTCGTCTACGACTTCCTTCGATGAGCAAGCAGCGGTCAATGCGAGGATGGCGATCAGCAGCAGGTGTTTCACTTGCATGGCGGCTTGCGTCCCTATGACGGCCGCTGTCTTGGGCGGGGCCGTCCTGTTATGATGAGCGCCCCGTTGAAAAGCCTCGGGGCAAAAGACGCCGTATTTAACCACAAGCGCGCAGCCGAAACCAAAGGCTGTGCCGACGCCCAGTCAGAGCATGTCCGATAAAATTGAACTTCGCGCAGAGGTGCCGTCCGATTTGGGCGGCCAACGCCTCGATCAAGTCGCCGCCCAACTCTTCGCTGAGCACTCACGCTCGCGCCTATCCGCCTGGATCAAAGAAGGTCGCCTGACTGTGGACGGGGCGGTCATCCGCCCTCGCGACATCGTGCATGGCGGTGCCATCCTTGAGCTGACTGCCGAGCAGGAAGCCCAGGGCGAGTGGATCGCCCAGGACATCGAACTCGACATCGTCTATGAAGACGACGACATTCTGGTGATCAACAAGCCTGCGGGCCTGGTGGTGCACCCGGCTGCCGGTCACGCCGACGGCACTTTGCTCAACGCTTTGCTGCACCACGTGCCGGACATCATCAATGTCCCGCGCGCCGGTATCGTGCATCGTCTGGACAAGGACACCACCGGTTTGATGGTGGTGGCCAAGACCATTCAGGCGCAGACAAAGCTTGTTGCACAATTGCAGAGCCGCAGCGTTAGCCGCATCTACGAGTGCATCGTGATTGGCGTGGTGACCGCCGGTGGCAAGATCAACGCCCCGATCGGCCGTCACGGCCAGCAGCGCCAGCGCATGGCGGTGATGGAAGGCGGCAAGCCTGCCGTCAGCCACTACCGCGTGCTGGAGCGTTTCCGTTCCCACACCCACGTTCGGGTGAAACTGGAAACCGGCCGTACCCACCAGATCCGCGTGCACATGTCGCACATCAACTTCCCGTTGGTCGGCGACCCGGCGTACGGCGGTCGTTTCCGCATTCCGCCAGCCGCAAACCCGACCATGGTCGAGTCGCTCAAGCACTTCCCGCGTCAGGCCCTGCATGCGCGCTTCCTTGAACTGGATCATCCGACGAGCGGTGAGCGCATGAGCTGGGAATCGCCGCTGCCGGAAGACTTCGTCTGGTTGCTGACCCTGCTCAAGCAGGATCGCGAGGCTTTCGTCGGATGAACTGGCTGACGCCGGACTGGCCTGCGCCGGCCAGCGTCAGGGCCTGTGTCACCACCCGCGAGGGTGGTGTCAGCGAGGCACCGTTCGACAGCCTCAATCTGGGCGATCATGTTGATGATCGCCCGGAGGCTGTTGCCGAAAATCGTCGGCGTCTGACTGATCACTTCTCTATAAAGCCTGCCTGGTTGCAGCAAGTTCACGGCATTTGCGTGGCGCATGCTGATCCGGGCGTGGTTGCAACGGCTGATGCCAGTTGGTCGGCAACCCCCGGTATTGCCTGCACGGCAATGACGGCCGATTGTTTGCCGGCGCTTTTCTGTGATCGCGCCGGCACCCGCGTTGCAGCGGCCCATGCCGGTTGGCGTGGTCTGGCGGCCGGTGTGCTCGAAGCCACGCTGGATACGCTCGATGTCCCGGCACAAGAGGTGCTGGTCTGGCTCGGTCCGGCCATCGGCCCGCAAGCGTTTGAAGTTGGCCCGGAAGTGCGGGAGGTCTTTATCGATCAACTGCCCGAAGCGGCGACAGCCTTTGTCCCGAGCCACAATGCGGGCAAGTTCATGGCTGACATCTATAAGCTGGCCCGCCTGCGTCTTGCAGTTCGTGGTGTCACTGCGGTTTACGGCGGCGATTTCTGCACCGTGACCGATCCGCGTTTCTTTTCTTACCGCCGTGCGTCGCGCACGGGTCGCTTTGCCTCCCTGGTTTGGCTCACCCGCTAGACTTGCCTGACCTGCATCAACTCTCCGCCGCTTGAATCTCGCAGAATCGACCGCATCTACAGTGGTATCTGGCAGGTTTCTTCATTCAGGATGGTTTTCAGGTCCGGCCTGCTCAAAAGGAAGGTGACCCATGCGTATAGACCGTTTAACCAGCAAATTACAGTTGGCCTTGTCCGACGCCCAATCGTTGGCTGTCGGCCATGATCATCCGGCCATCGAGCCGGCGCACTTGATGCAAGCCATGCTTGAGCAGCAGGGCGGTTCGATCAAACCTCTGCTGATGCAGGTGGGCTTTGACATCAATAGCTTGCGTAAAGAGCTGACCAAAGAGCTCGACCAATTACCGAAAATCCAGAACCCCACCGGCGACGTCAACATGTCGCAGGACCTGGCGCGTCTGCTCAACCAGGCTGACCGTCTGGCTCAGCAGAAGGGCGACCAGTTCATCTCCAGCGAGCTGGTGCTGCTCGCCTCGATGGATGAGAACAGCAAGCTCGGCAAGTTGTTGCTTGGCCAAGGCGTGAGCAAGAAAGCGCTGGAGAACGCGATCAACAACCTGCGCGGTGGCGACGCGGTCAACGACGCCAACCATGAAGAGTCGCGTCAAGCGCTGGATAAATACACTGTCGACCTGACCAAACGTGCCGAAGAAGGCAAGCTCGATCCGGTGATCGGTCGTGACGATGAAATTCGTCGCACCATTCAGGTTCTGCAACGCCGTACCAAGAACAACCCGGTGCTGATCGGTGAACCCGGTGTGGGTAAAACCGCGATTGCCGAGGGCCTGGCCCAGCGCATCATCAACGGCGAAGTGCCGGACGGCCTCAAGGGCAAGCGTCTGCTCTCGCTGGATATGGGCGCATTGATTGCCGGTGCCAAGTACCGCGGTGAGTTCGAAGAGCGCCTGAAATCGCTGCTTAACGAGCTGTCGAAGCAGGAAGGGCAGATCATTCTGTTCATCGACGAACTGCACACCATGGTCGGCGCCGGTAAAGGCGAAGGCTCAATGGATGCTGGCAACATGCTCAAGCCAGCGCTGGCTCGCGGCGAGTTGCACTGCGTCGGGGCGACCACGCTCAACGAGTACCGCCAATATATAGAGAAGGACGCAGCCCTCGAACGGCGCTTCCAGAAAGTATTGGTGGATGAGCCAAGCGAAGAAGACACCATCGCGATCCTGCGTGGCCTCAAGGAGCGTTACGAGGTTCACCACAAGGTCGCGATCACTGATGGTGCAATCATCGCAGCGGCCAAGCTGAGCCATCGCTACATTACTGATCGGCAACTGCCGGACAAGGCCATCGACCTGATCGACGAGGCCGCCAGCCGTATCCGTATGGAGATCGACTCCAAGCCGGAAGTGCTGGATCGTCTGGAGCGCCGCCTGATTCAGTTGAAGGTGGAATCGCAGGCACTGAAGAAAGAAAGCGACGAAGCCGCGATGAAACGCCTGGAAAAACTTCAGGAGGAAATTGTCCGTCTCGAGCGTGAGTATTCGGATCTGGAAGAAATCTGGAACTCGGAAAAAGCCGAGGTACAGGGTTCTGCACAGATTCAGCAGAAGATCGAACAGTCCCGTCAGGAGTTGGAAGCGGCGCGCCGTAAAGGCGACCTGAACCGCATGGCCGAGTTGCAGTACGGGGTGATCCCGGATCTGGAGCGCAGCCTGCAAATGGTCGATCAGCACGGCAAGAGCGAAAACCAGTTGCTGCGCAGCAAGGTGACTGAGGAAGAAATCGCTGAAGTCGTGTCGAAGTGGACCGGCATTCCCGTGTCGAAAATGCTCGAAGGCGAGCGCGACAAGCTGATGAAGATGGAAAGCCTGTTGCACCAGCGTGTGATCGGCCAGGACGAAGCGGTCGTGGCGGTGGCCAATGCCGTTCGGCGTTCCCGCGCCGGGTTGTCGGATCCGAATCGCCCGAGTGGCTCGTTCATGTTCCTCGGCCCGACCGGTGTCGGTAAAACCGAGCTGTGCAAGGCGCTGGCTGAATTCCTCTTTGATACCGAAGAGGCGATGGTGCGGATCGACATGTCCGAGTTCATGGAGAAACATTCCGTGGCACGATTGATCGGTGCGCCACCGGGATACGTCGGTTACGAAGAGGGCGGTTATCTGACCGAAGCGGTACGGCGCAAGCCTTACTCGGTGATCCTGTTGGACGAAGTCGAGAAAGCGCACCCGGATGTGTTCAACATCCTCCTGCAAGTGCTTGAGGATGGTCGCCTGACCGACAGCCACGGTCGTACGGTGGACTTCCGTAATACCGTGATCGTCATGACGTCGAACCTGGGGTCAGTGCAGATTCAGGAGCTGGTGGGTGATCGTGAGGCGCAACGTGCGGCGGTGATGGATGCGCTGACCAGTCACTTCCGTCCGGAGTTCATCAACCGGGTTGACGAAGTGGTGATCTTCGAGCCTTTGGCGCGGGATCAGATCGCGGGCATTACCGAGATTCAGTTGGGCCGTCTGCGCAGTCGTCTGGCCGAGCGCGAATTGAAGCTGGAGCTGAGTCCGCAAGCGATGGATAAGCTGATTGCCGTCGGTTACGACCCGGTCTACGGCGCGCGACCTTTGAAACGGGCGATCCAGCGCTGGATCGAAAACCCGCTGGCACAATTGATCCTCTCGGGGCATTTCATGCCGGGGGACACGGCAACCGGTACCGTTGCGGACGACGAAATCGTTTTCAACTGAGCCGCAGCGTCAATGAAATAAGGAAGGCCTCGCTTTGCGAGGCCTTTTTTTCGCCAGGCTGTTGAACTCAAAGGAAAAGGCTTGTAAAGTGCGCCCCGCAGTCAGTCACCCACAAGGTTTCAGCTCACTGAGCAGAAATCTGAAATAAGTTGCAAATCATTAACTTGAAAGCGATTTAGGGGGTTGACAGAGGTGATCTAGGTTGTAGAATAGCGCGCCTCAGACACACGAACGCAGCGATGCGAACAAGGGTCTAAGAGCTGTAAGTTTCACCGTTGTAAATTGAAATATGTAGTTCCGTGATAGCTCAGTCGGTAGAGCAAATGACTGTTAATCATTGGGTCCCAGGTTCGAGTCCTGGTCACGGAGCCAATTTCAAACCGGGGTATAGCGCAGTCCGGTAGCGCGCCTGCTTTGGGAGCAGGATGTCAGGAGTTCGAATCCCCTTACCCCGACCATTTTTGGGTCGTTAGCTCAGTTGGTAGAGCAGTTGGCTTTTAACCAATTGGTCGTAGGTTCGAATCCCACACGACCCACCATTTTTGAAACCAGTTAGCGCTGGGATCGAATCTTAAGATCAGAGGCCAAAAGCGCTGATCGAAGAAGGCGATCTTTGAAAGGATCGCCTTTTTTTTACCGGGGTATAGCGCAGTCCGGTAGCGCGCCTGCTTTGGGAGCAGGATGTCAGGAGTTCGAATCCCCTTACCCCGACCATATTAAAAATCCTCGTATCGAAAGATACGGGGATTTTTTTTGCCTTCACGAAAGACAAATCCCTTCAAGTCATCGTACAACTTGCCGATAGCCCGCTAACAAGAGGGGCTGCCATTGCTTTGCCCCTTGATTCTGACCACTACAAGAATAAGGGCGCTCGTCATGTTGCTTCGTCAGTTGAATATTGCTCCTCGAGCAGCATTGGGCTTTGCCCTGATCGCGGTACTGGTGGCATTGCTTGGGGTGTTTGCGCTCGGACAGATGTCGAGTATTCGCGACAGTGAGGTTGCGGTAGAAAATCAGTGGTTGCCGAGTATTCGTGGCGGGGACGAAATTCGCGAGCTGATGTTGCGTATTCGCACCATTTCTTTGCGCATGGCGCTGGATCAGGATCCGAAGAACATCGCCACTTACCGCGGCCAGATGGACATCCGTGACAAAGAGTTGAGCGAGAAAATCGCCGCCTACGACAAACTGGTCACCACCCCTGAAGGCCAGCAGATTTATGAGCAGTTCAAAAAGACCTTCGCGGCTTACCGTAACGGCATTGCACAATCCTTCACCTTTGCAGAACAGGGCAAGCGGGACGAGTTGACCAAGCTGCTGCTGGTCGATATGAAAACCGTGGTCGACGGCTCCGGCAAACAACTCAATGACCTGGCGGATCTGTTCGCCAAACAAGTTGCCGTCGAAAGCCAGAACTCTGCAGCGCACTATGAAGCGTCGCGAATGATCGTTAGCGTGTTCATCGCTCTGGCGGCACTGGCGACCGTTGCGTTGGCGATGTTGCTCACCCGCAGCATCGTGCGCCCGCTAAGTAGCGCCGTCAGCGCCGCGGAGAGTGTGGCGCAAGGGGACCTGACCCGCCCCATCGAGACCCACGGCAACGACGAAGTCAGCCGCTTGCTCAAAGCGTTGGCGACCATGCAGCAGAACCTGCGCGAAACCCTGCAAGGGATCAGCGGTTCGGCCACGCAGTTAGCGACCGCTGCCGACGAGCTCAGTGCGGTGACGCTCGACAGCACACAAGGCCTGCAACAGCAAAACAACGAAATTGAGCAGGCAGCGACGGCTGTGAATGAGATGACCACGGCCGTGGAAGAGGTTGCACGCAACGCGGTGTCGACGTCTGACGCCACCCGGCAATCCAGTGAATCGGCGCATCTGGGGCAAGAGCGGGTCAGTGAAACTGCCAGTGCCATCAATGCGCTGGTCGGCGATGTGCAACACACGGGGGATCTGGTGTTGTCATTGGCCAACCAATCGCAGGACATTGGCAAAGTGCTGGACGTGATCCGGGCGATTGCCGAGCAGACCAACCTGCTGGCGCTCAATGCGGCCATTGAGGCGGCACGGGCAGGCGAGAGCGGTAGAGGTTTTGCTGTCGTCGCCGATGAGGTGCGAGCGCTGGCTTATCGTACGCAGCAATCGACCCAAGAGATCGAGCAGATGGTGCAAGGCATGCGCAACGGTTCGAGCCAGGCGCTCGATTCGATGCAGGCCAGTGCCGCGAGAGCCACGACCACGCTGACATTGGCAGAGCGTGCGGGTGAGGCGCTTCAAACCATCACGTCTTCGGTGCATGAGATCCATGAGCGCAACCTGGTGATTGCCAGTGCCGCCGAAGAACAGGCTCAGGTGGCGCGGGAGGTGGATCGCAACCTGGTGAATATTCGCGACCTTTCTGTACGTTCCGCTGCCGGAGCCGACCAGACCAGCGCTGCCAGTCTTGAGTTGTCGCAACTGGCCAATGCCTTGCAGGGCATGGTGCGGCGATTCCAGTTGTAAGTTGGCCGGCGCAAAGAACGGTGGTGAGCTCAGTCAGGCACCTCATCTTTCGCTCAACACAAACCCCGTGGGAGCGGGCTTGCTCGCGAAAGCGGTCTATTAGCCAGCACATTGGCCGACTGATCCACTGCCTTCGCGAGCATGCCCGCTCCCACAGGTTTTTATATCAATGCAGTTTCAGGCGAGGCTCGGTCCCGCGGCCAATCTTGCTGCCCAGCATCAGCATCGCCGTGCGAAACGGCCCGTACAGCGCCATCTGGTGCATGCGATACAGCGACACGTAAAACATCCGCGCCAGCCAGCCTTCGAGCATCACGCTGCCGGTCAGATTGCCCATCAAGTTACCCACAGCCGAAAAACGCGACAGCGAGATCAGCGAGCCGTAGTCGGTGTATTTGTACTCCGGCAGGGTCTTGCCTTCGATGCGCAGTTTCAGCGATTTGGCCAGCAGCGACGCTTGTTGGTGCGCGGCTTGCGCGCGTGGCGGTACGTTGCGGTCGGAGCCCGGTTGCGGGCACGCGGCGCAGTCACCGAAGGCGAAGATGTTCTCGTCGCGGGTGGTCTGCAGGGTTGGCAGCACCTGCAGTTGATTGATGCGATTGGTTTCCAGGCCGTCGATGTCCTTGAGGAAGCCCGGTGCACGAATGCCGGCTGCCCAGACTTTCAGGCTGGCGTTGATCACGTTGCCGTCGGCGGTGATCAGGCTGTCCGCCGTCACTTCGCTGACTGCGGCGTTGGTCATCACATTGACCCCGAGTTTCTCCAGGGTCTTGTGCACTGGCCCGCTGATGCGTTCCGGCAGGGCCGGCAACACCCGTGGCCCAGCCTCGATCAGGGTGATGTGCATGTTTTCCGGTTTGATCCGGTCCAGCCCGTAGGCTGCCAGTTCATGGGCGGCGTTGTGCAGTTCTGCCGCCAGTTCGACGCCCGTGGCGCCAGCGCCGACGATCGCCACGCTGATCTGCTCGACCACATCGGTTTGCCCGGCGTGCGCACGCAAATAGTGGTTGAGCAGTTGCTGGTGGAAACGCTCGGCTTGTTTGCGGGTGTCGAGGAACAGGCAGTGCTGCGCTGCGCCCTCAGTGCCGAAATCGTTGGTGGTGCTGCCGACGCTGATCACCAGCGAGTCGTACTGCACTTCGCGCGCAGGCACGAGTTCGATGCCGTTTTCGTCGTAGGTCGCGGCCAGCTGGATTTTCTTCTGTGTGCGATCAAGCCCGCTCATGCGGCCCAACTGGAACTCGAAGTGGTTCCATTTGGCTTGGGCGACATAGTTGAGTTCGTCTTCGGAAGAGTTCAGCGATCCGGCGGCCACTTCGTGCAACAGCGGTTTCCAGATGTGCGTCAGGTTCGCGTCGACCAGCATCACACTGGCCGTGCCGCGCTTGCCCAGCGTCTTACCCAGACGGGTAGCCAACTCCAGACCGCCGGCGCCGCCGCCGACAATAACAATACGATGGGACATGGGGATAACTCGCAAGGTTTTTAAAGGAAATCGGTGCGGTTACCCGAGCGAGCGCGATGCAGCTCATAGCGTCAGGTAACTGATAAATCGGCTCAGCAGGCCCAGACCAATGGTCACTGCCAATACCAGCACCAGGAGCATCCACGGCCGGAAAGGCCGGCGCTCGACTCGGTGTTGGGACAGTTGCAGGTACTCTTCGACATGTTTCTGGTCTTCGGGGTTCAGGCGGCTGGTCATAATGGCCTCGTCAGATAGACGTTGCTGAATGTGCAGAAGCTACAGCGGTTTTCAACCGGGGTTGAACGCAGCATAGCCGCTGTCCGGAACCGGTTCGACGGACACGCCATCGTCGAGGCGAATGATTCCGCTTTGTAACACTCGTGCGGTGATACCGCCATGCCCGCGCACCGCTTGAAAGGTGCCCGGGCCGAGGTTGTTTTGCAGGCGGGCGCAAGGCTGACACCAGCCCGTTGTCTCGAAAATCGCCTGACCGATGCGAAAGCGTCGGCCCTTGAGGCTGAACAGGTTCATGCCGCTGATAACGAGATTACGCCGCAGATCCTCAGGCTTGACCGGTTGATCGTGCGAGCGCCCCATCAAGGCGCTGATCACGGCGAGATGCTCCCACTGGATCAACGTCACCTGCCGCGCGTTGCGGATGCCGGGGCGAGCGTGATCGCCAGTCAGTCCGGCCTCCAGTCGCGCTTCCACGGCATCGAGTTCGATCATCGGCCCACGGGATTCCGGTCGCACGCCGATCCAGCGCACACGGCCGGTTTGCGGTACGTCGGCGATCAATTGTTGAAGTGGCGTCACAGGCTGATTCCTACGTCGAAAACGATGCTACGGCCCAGGTTGCTGCGCAGAAAATCCGGAGCATCGGGGTGCGCGAACAGCACGCGGGCGAATGTCGGGCCGACGAGGGACAACGAGCGCCAGCCTTGGCGCAAATATTCGGTGGGGGGCGGAAAGTGGCTGTTGAGGTCCAGAACCTCACGCTTGAGGCTGGCGAAAGCGATGATGTCCAGTTCGCCCAGATCCATGCCGCGCTCCTTGTAGTTGTGGGCTTTCTTGCGCAAGGTCGGCGCCAGTCTGAGCAGAAATTCATTGGCTGGAATTCGTCGCGGCTTGGCCTCCCGGCGCACCAGTTGGCTGAGGGAGAACGCACTGCGCCGACGCTGCAATTCATCGCGCCATTCATCGTTGAGTCGCCGGCCTTCATCCAGAACGAAGAACACCTCGAAATTGGCATCACGAAACAGCACGTCCGGTGGTTCGCCGGCCGGGGCGAACTCGTCGGCGCGGTAGGGAATGTTGAGGCCTTGCAGCAGGCGCTGGCAAACCCAACGCTCACGCTCCCATTTGCGGGCATTGGACAGGAACGCGTTGGCTTGCTCGGCCGCGATGGTCAGCAGGCGTAAATAATCTGAGTCATCCATAGGCCCAAGCTTAGCGTTCAAATGCGACAAGCAGAAAGCCTTGCGTGGCAAAGTGCGTCAGTGGGCAGTCTGGATGGGCGGTGTAGACTGACGGAAATCGTCCATTGAACGTAAACCGAGGGGATTGAACGTGAAATCACGCTGGTTACTGTTGTTCGCTCTTGTTCCGCTGTTGGCTCATGCGCTTGAGACCGGCGAGCAACTCGCCCCCTGGACGTTGCTGGATCAGAACGATCAGGCATACACGCTCGACAACACAACCACGACGCTGCTGGTGGCCCGGGACATGGAGGGCGCCAAACTGATCAAGGAAGCGCTGAAGGATCAGCCCAAGGGCTATCTGGAGGCGCGTCACGCGGTATTCGTTGCCGACATCCAGCGTATGCCGACGCTGATTGCCAGGATGTTCGCTGTGCCCGCCATGCGTGACTACAGCTATCGGGTCATGCTCGATCGCGAGGGTCGGGTTGCGTCACGCTATCCCGGCGCAGAGGGTCAGGTGTTGTGGCTGCAACTCAAGGATCGCCGATTGCTTGAACAGCATGAATATGCCAACGCCGCCGGACTGCGCGAGGCACTGGAGAACGCGCGGCCATGATCGGCGCCGAGGTGCTGTCCACTGGAAGCCTGGTACTGGGCTGGCTGATTTATTTGCCGGTGCTGCTCTGGGCGATCTTTCGCGCACCTTGGGTCGAATTGTTCAGCGATCGCCGCCGTCAGCATTTGCTGTTCGGCACCGTGTTCGCGCTGTTTCTGTTGTGGCTGGTGCGCAGGGATTTTGACACGGGAGTGTCTTATCACTTCATCGGCATGACAGCGGTGACGTTGCTGTTGGACTGGCCGCTGGCGGTTGTCGGCGGGCTAGTGGCGCAAGTCGGCCTGGTGCTGCTCGGACGTCAGGACCTCGCAGCGCTTGGGGTCAACGGCGCATTGTTCATAGTGCTGCCCGTGCTGGTCACTGAGTGCGTGGCGATCCTCGTCGAGCGTGCGCAGCCGCGTAATCCATTTGTTTACATCTTCTGTTCCGGGTTTCTGGCGGCGGCATTGTCGGCGTTGATGTGCCTGCTGTTCAGTCTGACGTTGCTCTGGTACGACGGCCTCTTTGCCATGCCAGAGTGGCTGGAGGACTTCATTGGCTACGTGTGGCTGATCATCTTCCCCGAAGCATTCATCAACGGCATGGTCATCAGTGCGCTGGTGGTGTTCTGCCCGGAATGGCTGGAGACATTCAACCGCACCCGCTACCTTTCGGCGCCGTGGAAGGACGACGATCCCAAATCTTGATCCATATCAAACCCGCCACACGCGGGAAATTTCATGCTCGTGCAAATCCCTTCAGGAGCAGCAGCATGAGTGTTTACGAGTGGGCAAGACAGGAGACCCGGCAGAGTCTGGAGATGGCGCAGGAGGTGGGGTTCGATCCGGGTTTGAGCCTGCGCGCCTTGCTCAGCGCAGTGGTGCAACAGAGCAAGACCGTGCGCAACGCCGAAGACCTGGCCGACGAGTTGCGCTTTTTGGCGCAGAACCTCGACGACGATCAGGACTACGGTTTCATGCGGCCCTGAGCGGGATCAGTGACGCGGGTCGAAGTCGCCGGAAAACAGTTCATCTTCGGCATCCGGGGCGACCGGAATCTTGTGTTCTTCGGATGCCCAGGCGCCGAGGTCGATCAGTTTACAGCGATCGGAACAGAACGGCCGAAACGTGTTCTCAGGCGTGAATTCAACGGGCGCGCCGCAAGTTGGGCATTCTACGGTTGGGATCTGGCTCATGATTGGCCTCCACTTAAAGTCAGGTAAAAGTCATGCAGACGCTCGACCTCGCTGTGCAGCCAGGCGAGGTCGCGGTCGTTGACCACCACGTCGTCGGCACGGCTCACGCGGTCTTCGCGGCTCGACTGGGCCTTGAGGATCGCCTGGACCTGCTGTTCGCTGGTCTGGTCACGCTGCAAGGTGCGTTCGATTTGCAGTTGTTGCGGGGCGTCGATCACCAGAATGCGCTGAGTCATCGCGTATTGCCCGGATTCGATCAACAACGGCGAAACCAGAATCGCGTAGGGCGATTTTGCCAGCGCTAGATGATGGGCGATTTCCTCGGCGATCAACGGATGGAGCAGGGATTCGAGCCAGCGGCGTTCTTCGGGGACTTCGAAGATCAGCTTGCGCAGGGCGGCGCGATCCAGCGTTCCATCAGCCTGTAGCACGCCAGCACCGAAGTGCTCGGCGATCTTGGCCAGCGCCGGGCGCCCCGGTTCAACCACCCAGCGCGCCGCGTGATCGGCGTCGACCACATGGATGCCGAGGTCGATGAAGTGCTGCGCCGCGGCGCTTTTACCGCTGCCGATGCCACCGGTCAGGCCGAGAATCCAGGGTTTTTCCACAGGGGTATTCATTTCAAACCGACAAACTGCCAATAGAAGTCGGTTATTTGACCACCCCAGAGCAAGGCAATCCAGCCGGCAATTGCCAGATAGGGGCCGAAGGGGATCGGCGTCGAGGTTTTCTGCTGACGCAGACGCAGCATAATCACGCCGATGATTGCGCCCACCAGCGATGACAGCAGAATTGTCAGCGGCAGAATCTGCCAGCCCCCCCACGCTCCGAGCAACGCCAACAGCTTGAAATCACCGTGACCGATACCGTCCTTGCCGGTGATCAGCTTGAACAGCCAGAACACCGACCACAGCGCCATATACCCGGCCACCGCGCCCCACAGTGCGTCGTGCAACGGCACGAACAGCCCGAAGCTGTTGACGATCAACCCAAGCCACAGCAGCGGAAGTACCAGCACATCGGGCAGCAATTGGTGCTCGGTGTCGATCAGACTCATCGCCAGCAAGCCCCAGGTCAGAAAGATCAACAGGCACGCCGGCCAGCCAAAACCCAGATGCCAGGCGATGAACGCCGAGAGCAGGCCGCAGGCCAGTTCGGTCAGCGGATAGCGTTTGCTGATCGGCGCGGCGCACGCAGAACAGCGTCCGCGCAGCCACAGATAGCTGAGCAGCGGAATGTTCTCCCACGGGCGAATTCGATGAGCGCAATGCGGGCACTCGGAGTGAGGCAGCATGAGGTTGTAGGCCGGCCGTGACGTTTCGCCGGGCAGGCCAAGTACATCCTGAGCCTGCTGGCGCCAATCACGCTCGAGCATTTTCGGCAGGCGCCAGATCAGCACATTGAGGAAGCTGCCGACCACCAGCCCGAGCAGCAGCGCAGTGAAAACAAAGGCCGGCGGATACAGGGCAAACAGTTCGTCGATAGGCATGTCAGATCGCTGAGCCGAGTTGGAAAATTGGCAAGTACATGGCCACCACCAGACCGCCGACGATTACCCCGAGCACCACCATGATGAACGGCTCCATGAGGCTGGTGAGGTTGTCGACCATGTTGTCCACTTCGTCCTCGTAAAACCCCGCGACCTTGGCGAGCATGTCGTCCAGTGCGCCGGACTCTTCGCCGATCGCCGTCATCTGCACCGCCATGCTTGGAAAGACGCCCGTGGCGCGCATCGAAAAATTCAGCTGCATGCCGGTAGAAACGTCCTGGCGAATCCGCAGCACCGCACGCTTGAACACCACGTTGCCGGTGGCACCTGCCACCGATTCGAGGGCTTCCACCAGCGGTACACCGGCAGCGAATGTGGTTGACAGGGTTCGGGCGAAACGCGCAACGGCGGATTTGTACATCATCGTGCCGACCAAGGGCAGCTTCAGCAGCCAGGTGTCTCGACGGTCACGCAAACCCTGGGATTTTTTCAGCGCATGGCGGGTGCCGAACACCGCCGCCACCAGTGCGCCGAGTACCGCCCACCACCATTGCTGCATGAATTCCGAGAGGCTGATCACCATCAGGGTGAAGGCCGGCAGTTCGGCGCCGAAGCCTGCGAACACCGACTGAAATTGCGGCACCACCTTCACCAGCAGGATCCCGGTCACGACCCCAGCCACCAACACCACGGCGGTCGGATAGGTCATGGCCTTCTTGATCTTGGCTTTCAGGCTTTCGCTTTTTTCTTTATAGGTCGCGACGCGTTCGAGCAAGGTGTCGAGGGCGCCGGACTGCTCGCCGGCGTCCACCAGGTTGCAATACAACTCGTCAAAATATTGCGGCTTTTTGCGCAGGGCGTTGGCGAAACTGTTGCCCGCAGCGACTTCCTGTTTCACGTCGTCGACCAGTTTGCGCATGGCCGGGTTTTCAAAGCCCTCGCCGATGATGTCGAACGACTGCAGCAGAGGGACGCCGGCCTTCATCATGGTTGCCATTTGCCGGGTGAACAGGGCGATGTCCCGGGCCTTGATGCGGTTGCCGAAACTCAGCAGGACAGCTGATTTCTTGCGCACCTTACCGGGGTTGATACCTTGCTTGCGCAATTGCGCCTTGATCAGCGCGGGATTCTGTCCACTCAATTCGCCAGTGATCTTGCTGCCTTTCCTGTCCGTGCCTTCCCAGGCGTAGACGCTGATTTTCGCTGCCTTGCCCGCCATGTTCAGTCCTTGGTGACCCGGTTGATTTCTTCAAGGCTGGTGATGCCTTGCATGGCTTTGTGCAAGCCTGAGGTGCGCAAGTCGTCGAAGCCGTCACGGCGCATCTGGCTGTCGATTTCCAGCGAGTTGCCTTCGGCCATGATCAGCCGTTGCAGTTCCGGTGTGTTTTTCACCACTTCATAAATCCCCACACGCCCCTTGTAACCGCCGTTGCAATGATCGCAACCGACCGGCTCGTAGATCGTGAAACTGCCAATGCGTTCCTCGGGGAAGCCTTCCTTGATCAGCGTTTCGCGCGGGATCTCGATGGGTTTCTTGCAGTGGCTGCACAACTTGCGCGCCAGCCGTTGCGCGATGATCAGGCTGACCGAGGTGGCGATGTTGAAACCGGGGATGCCCATGTTGTGCAGGCGGGTCAGGGTTTCGGCTGCGCTGTTGGTGTGCAGCGTGGACAACACGAGGTGGCCGGTTTGCGCTGCCTTGATCGCGATTTCGGCGGTTTCCAGATCGCGGATCTCGCCGACCATGATCACGTCCGGGTCCTGGCGCAGAAACGAACGCAATGCCTGAGCAAAGTCGAGCCCTTGTTTGGGGTTGACGTTGACCTGATTGATGCCTTCCATGTTGATCTCCACCGGGTCTTCGGCGGTGGAAATATTGATGTCGACGGTGTTGAGGATGTTCAGGCCGGTATACAGCGATACGGTTTTACCCGAGCCGGTAGGGCCGGTGACCAGAATCATCCCTTGCGGCTGTTTGAGCGCGGCCATGTACAGGTCTTTTTGCGCTGGCTCATAGCCCAGGGCATCGATCCCGATCTGCGCGCTGGACGGGTCGAGAATCCGGATCACCACTTTTTCGCCCCACAGAGTGGGCAGGGTGTTGACCCGGAAATCGATCGATTTGCTTTTCGACAGGCGCATTTTGATTCGCCCGTCCTGGGGTTTGCGACGCTCCGAGATATCGAGGCTGGCCATGACTTTCAGGCGTGCGGCGATGCGCCCGGCCAGTTGAATGGGTGGTTTGGCCACTTCGCGCAGAATGCCGTCGGTGCGTACCCGTACCCGATAGGTTTTCTCGTAGGGCTCGAAGTGCAAGTCGGAAGAGCCGCTCTTGATCGCATCGAGCAGCATCTTGTGGACGAAACGCACCACTGGCGCATCGTCGACATCGAGTCCGCCGATGGCGTCCTGATTGCTGTCGTCGATGGCTTCGACATCGAGACCGTCGAGATCGACATCGGCCATGTCTTCAAGGCCTGAGGTGTGGGTGTCGAAGAATTTTTCGATGGCGTCGGTGAGCTTGTCGTCCTCCACCAGAATGGCTTCGGTGCTCAGGCCGGTGCTGAACTGGATGTCATTGATCGCTTGATGATTGCTCGGGTCGCAAATGCCCACGAACAGTTTGTTGCCGCGACGCCACAAGGGCAGGGCGTGGTGCTGGCGCACCAGTTTTTCACTGACCAGATCTTTGGGCTGGGTTTCCAAGTCCAGGCAATTGAGATCAAGGAACGCCATGCCGAAGTGCTCCGAGGCGATCTCGGCCACCTGAGCGCTTTTCAGCAGTTTGTTCTGTACCAGATAAGTGACCAGCGACAGCCTGTCGCGCTGGGCCTGTTGCCAGGCTTGCTGGGCGCTTTTTTCCGTCAGCAGTTCGGCCTGCACCAATTGCTTGGCCAGACCGCTCAGAGCGATGTCATTCATGGGGATTCCGCGCACTTGCCGTTCATGACTTATAGCCTAGTCAAGTGACAGCGCCAAACACGGCCCATGCAGGTGACAAAAAGTGTCAGATAGTGCGGTTACAGGTTGTAGGAAACCGCGCCGCCCGCTGCTCGCGCCCAGTCAGCAGGGCTTTATGGCGATTGGCATGGGCTATGCTCGGTCCTTCTCAGATCATGAGATTTCGACTCATGCATGGAGCGTGTCTATGAAAAAACAACAAGGTTTTACGCTGATCGAACTGCTGATCGTGGTGGCGATCATCGGGATTCTGGCGACCATCGCGTTGCCGCAGTATTCGAAATATCAGGCACGGTCGAAAGTGACGGCGGGGTTGGCGGAAATCAGTGCTCTGAAAGTCCCTTTCGAAGACACCATCAATCAAGGTACTGATCCGTCACTGACGAACGTCGCCGGCAGTGCCACGGCCACCACCTCCAACTGCACGCTGGCCGCTTCGGGTACAGCGTCCACAGGCGCTGGCACCATCACCTGTACTTTGGTGAACGCGCCAGGGCCCGTGTTGGGTAAAACCATCACATTGACCCGCACTGGCGCTGCAACGGGCAGTACCTCTGGCACTTGGAGTTGTGCGTCCACGGTCAATCCCGACTACGCGCCTAAAGGTTGCCCGGGCAGCGGTGCCTGAGGCGTTCAACGGCGTCACGGAATGCCCCGCACAGCGGGGCATTTTTCATGGCGCGGCGCTTTATAAAAGCCTCAATAATTTCAGCATCTTAGGAACTTTTCCAAAAGCCGCAACTTGCATGTGCATATTGCGCAAGTCATGCAATTTGCATGAATCCGAAAATTTGCCTTGTTTGTAAGTTGTTGATTTATATCGTTTTTATTGCGTCATGAAAGTTGGCACAGCGTTCGCAATATCTCCAGTAACCCTGCTGACAAGACATCCAGCAGACTTTCCAGAAAAACAGGAGTTACTCGTATGAAGAAGTTCGCTATCACTGCCGCTGCTGCTACCGCGCTGACCCTGACCATGTCCTGCGGTGCATTCGCACAATCCACCCAGGCTACTCAGGCACCCATGACGCTGGCTGCCGGTGAAATGACCAAGGCTAAAGAAGTTACTTCCGATACCTGGATCACTACCAAAGTGAAAAGCGATCTGGTGACCGAAAAAGGCATCCCAGGCACCGACATCAAAGTTGAAACCAACAAAGGCGTCGTTTCCCTGTCCTCCACTGTTGCAGTGACCGATGCTCAAAAAGAAATGGCTGTGAGCATCACCGAGAAAATCAAAGGCGTCAAAGCGGTTTCCGCTGACGGCCTGAAAGCCGAGTAAGGCAAAGGCTTCTCGCCTGGACCGGGAGAAGGCGCGACAGACGGGCCGAGCCATACGTCTGTCGCCACTTTAGAGTTCATGCGACTGGTCACATGGATGTGACCATTACAGGCCCCGACACTTGTGTCGGGGCCTGTTCTATTTCGCGGTGCCACAAAAAACAACTGCGGGGGGCTGGGGTTAATGCCCGCGTTCGCTGTTGATCTGGCGCAGGCGGTTGCCCTCAAAGTGCAGGTATTGGTACATGCCGTTGTTCGGGCCGTAAGTCCATTCCTCGACCTGAAACTCTTCGCGGCGATTGGCGCTGCGCTTGTAGCCCAACAGATCACGACTGACCGGCTCACCGCACTTGTGAAGTACTTCGCTTGCGCGGTCACCGATGCTGACCAGTTGGCTGCCGCAGCGCAGCGTATCGGACGCCCAAGTGTTTCCGGCAATGAGTGTCAGGGCCATCGCGGCCAGCCATTGTCGCTTCATCATTCGGCATCCAGGTGCATTTGCGTGACCACTCGACCGTCGCTTTGTGCCTCGCCAAGGTTGGCGTCGATGAAGTACACGCGGTCGTCCGCCAACTGGCCCTTGTCCACCAGATAATCCTTGATGCTGCTGGCGCGATCCTGGCCCAACTGGCGCAGCAACACATCGCTGCCGCTCCAGAACTTGATCACGCCTTCGCGCATTTTCGCGGTGCGCTCTTCCTTGCCCAGATCCTTCCATTGAGCCGGTGGCTGGGTTTTCAGACGGGTGCGGTAGATGCCTTCAAGCAGCGGGCCTTTCTCGCCATCGGGGACGTTGATCAAGGACGCTTGGGCCGGGACTTTGTCGCCACGACGCTGGAGCATCTTGTAGTAGTTGTACTGGTATTCACGCTCCAGACGCTGTTCGGCAAGCAATGGGCCGTCGCTGCTTTTCGCGGCGGTGCCTTCGATTTCCAGGCGCAGGGCCGGACGCTCCTTCAGCGCTTGTGACAGCTTGATCAGCGCCGCTTCAGCGTCCTTGTTCAGTTCGCTGGAGCCGGGGGCAAAGGACACGGTGCCGAGGTCTTGCGAACCACCGCCGCTGACCAGCCCGCCAATCAGTTTGAACGGCGCAGCGGCGGCTTTGACGATCAGGTTGCGCAGGGTCTGCCAGACAATTGGCATCACGCTGAACTGCGGGTTGTTCAAGTCGCCCGTTACCGGCAATTCGATGGAGATCTTGCCGTCGACGTCCTTGAGCAAGGCAATCGCCAGTTTCAGCGGCAGGCTCACGGCGTCGGGACTGTCGACTTTCTCGCCTAGCTGCAACTGTTCGACCACCACTTTGTTCTCGGCTTTCAACTGGCCTTTGGTGATCAGGTAATGCAGGTCGAGATTGAGGCGGCCCTTGCGGATGCGGTAACCGGCGAACTTGCCGGAGTAGGGCGTCAGCGTGGTCAGTTCAACCCGTTGGAAACGGGTGGCGATGTCGAGGCTGGCCATCGGGTCGAATGGGTTGACCGCGCCCTTGATGGTCACTGGCGCATAGCGGTCGACCTTGCCCTTGATGTCGACGCTGGCTGGTTTCGCCTCGCGACTGTCGATGGTGCCGATCTGGCCGTTGAGTTGCTGGACGGCGGTGGCGAAGTTCGGGGTCAGGCTGAAGTCGGCGAAGTTGGCCGAGCCGTCATTGATGGCGATGGCGCCGATGTGAATGCCCAGCGGTTTGTCTTTGCTGGCCGGTTTGGCTGCTGCGGTTTTGGCGCCACTGTCGGCAGGCTGCGGGATCAGCAAGTCATCGATGTTGGTGGTGCGGTCATCGTTGATCATGAACCGCACATACGGTTGGAACAGATTGACCTTGTCGATCGACAGGCTGTCGCCGTGCTGATAGTTCAGGCCCTCGACGACCACTTGCTGCCACTTGAGGAAATCGCGGGTTTTCAGGGTGTCCAGGGTGTGCAGTTGATCGATCTGGGCGCGCCCCGTGACGCTGAGTGCCAAAGGCTCGGTGCTCTTGAGGTTGACCTTCAAGTCACTGCCGAGCATGCCGCTACGCAGTTCCAGGCGAATGAACGGGTTGATGTAGGACTGCGCGACACGCAGGTCGATGTCCCGGGTTTTCACGTTGAGCTGGGCAGTGACCGGGGCGAGGTTGACCACGCCGTCGGCCATGATCTTGCCTTGCTTGCCCAGTCCGGTGTCGAGTTTGACCTTGAAGGGCGAGCCGTTGAGGCTGTCGAAATCCTGCAGGTCCGCGTTCAGCGGGCCGACGTCCAGCGCCACCGGTGGATTGGCCGAGCGGTCGGCCAGATGCACTTGGTAGTTGCGCAATTGCACGTCTTTGAGCAGCACTTGCCACGGCTTGCTCGGTGCGCTGGGCTCGGGTTTCGGCGAGTCGGCGGCGGCCGGGGTAGCCTTGGGTTCGGCGGCGGCTTGGGCGGCGGGTTTCGAGGGTTGGCTGGCGAACAGTTTCTGCCAGTCCAGTTGGCCGTCGGCTTCAAGGGCGGCCCAGGTTTCGAGTTTCTGGCTGCGGATCTTGCCGACCACCACCTGCTGTTTGGCCAGATCGACCGTGGTTTCGCTGACATCGAGGCGTTCGAGTTTCGCCAGCGGGCGTCCGTCCGGCGCTTTGATCGCGAATGGCGCAATGCTCACCGCGACATTGTTGAGCAGCAATTCGGTTTCTTTCGACAGATTGAGTTTGTAGTCGGTACTGAGGCTGACCACGCCGTTTTCCAATACCAACGGCACCGCGTCCCGCACATAGGGCCAGAAGGATTTCATCTGGCCATCGGTGACTTTCAATGTGCCTTGGGAGGTGAATGGAATCAGGCTGAGGTTGCCTTTCCAGTCGATTTGCCCACCGGCCGGGCCAGCGGCCACCAGCGTCATGTCGGCGTTGTCTTCGGGCAGGGTGCTGAGGTTTTTCAGTTCGAAGTCGAGTTTGTCGTAGAGAAATTCGATGGGCTCGCTGGGCCGCGCGTCTTCAAAGTGGACATAGCCGTCGGCCAGCTTGATTCGTTCTATGCGCAGTGGAAACGGCTTGGCATCTGGGTCTGCCGGGGTCGGTTCGCTGGCGGGAATGTTGAATAACCCAAGCAGATTGAGCTTGCCGTCCTTGGCGAAGAGGATTTCGGTCTTGGGCTTGTCGAGTTCGATGTCGGACAGGTGCAGCGCTTTTGTCCACAGGCTGTCGAGTTGCAGGTTGGCATACAGGCGCTCGAAGCCGACCTGTTCCTTGCCCGGTTCGCCGATGCCCAACCCCCACAGGGTGACCTCAAGGCTGAACGGATTGAGTTCGATGCGCTGAATATGCGCAGGCACCGTCGCGTAGTTGGCCAGTTGCTGATTGGCCACGCGCAGGGCGATGCCCGGCAAAATCAGAAACCCCAGCAGGCTGTAGAGGGCCAGGGCGGTCAACAAGGCGCCAATCGCGCGAATCAATCCTTTGTGCATGTGCGGCTTCATCTGTCTGAATCGGAGTGCCTTGGAGTATGGCACGCGATTCTGGTTCCGAAGTGCTCACGCCTTGCAGCAAGTGTCTGAAAGTTGTGAGTGAGGCTCAGAATTGCAGGATCAGCGTTTTCAATGGCGGCTGTTGATCCTGCGACGGAAAGTCCCGGCCCGGGGTCATTGCGCTCCATTCACGCACCGGGCGCCCGGCCTTTTCGGCGCAGCGCAAAACCTGTTCGCGCCAGTCGTCCATGCTGACTTTTGCCAGGTTGTTGCAGCAGATCAGCACGCCGTTGTCGGCGGTGGTCAGCAGGGCCGGTTTGAGCAGGCTTTGGTAGTCGCGCAGCAGGTCGACGGTGCCGAACGCGCTCTTGGCCCAGGCCGGTGGATCGAGCAGCACCAGATCGTATTGGCGCTGTTCGAGGCGCTGATAGCTGGGCAGTTTCTGCCCTCGGCGCTGACTGATCGGCAGGCCGGCGAGTTGACGGATCGCCGGGAAGTAATCGGACTGGATGAATTGCATCGTCGGCAATGTCGGGTTGAGCAGGCCGTTTTCGCGACCGACCGCCAGATTGCCTTCGGCGAAGTCCAGATTGCACACCTCACTCGCGCCACCGGCAGCGGCACTGAGGCCAACGCCACAGGTGTAGGCAAACAGGTTGAGGACGGATTTGCTTTTGGCGTGATCCTTGACCCAGCCACGGGTGTTGCGCAGGTCGAGGAACAGCAGCGGATCCTGCCCGGCGTGACGTCCGCGGACGCGATAGTTCAGGCCCCATTCATGACCGACCAGATCGATCAGCGCGGCGTCGTCAGCGCGGTAGACAGGGTCTTGGCGGTCGATACGCGAGTTGCCACGGGAGCGGTCGTTGTAGACCAGCAGCGTCTCAAGGCCCAGGGTTTGATTGACCATGGCGTGCAGTTGCAGCAGATCGTCACGCTCCAGCGTCTGGTGGAAGCTTTGCACCAGCAATTGCGGGCCGTAGCGGTCGATGGTCAGGCCGCCGGCGCCTTCCTGGCTGCCGTGGAACAGCCGATAGCAATCGGTGCCCTGGCTGTGCAACTCAGCGAGCAGGTCCTGGCGTTGATCGAGGGCGGCGCGCAGCGCCTGATTCAAGGAAGACATGCGGGCGCCTTGCTGGAGGGAATTGGGGCGCGGGAGTTTAGCAGTTACTGGGGGGGAAGCTACGAGCTACGAGCTATGAGCTTGCAGCTTATCGCTCTGAGCGTCAGCTGAGCCCCATCCGTCGTTTGGCCCGCTGCACCGAACCATTGCGCATCGCCCAGCGCAGCATCGGCGCGCTGCGCTTGACGCTGGCGCGGATCAGTTGCCGTTGCAGCGGATTCTGCCGGACATTGAGCATGTCGCTGGCCCAGTCCGGCAGCAGGTCGATACCGGCCTTCATCATCAGATCGCCAAACGGGCGGGCCAGAGCGCTCGGCGCTGGCGCGTCGAGCAGCAGGCGCAGGACTTCACGGCTGCGTTCATCACACAACAACTGCGGGCGCATGCGTTGCAGGTAGTGCGCCACAGCTTCTCGCGATTTCGGCACATCCCGGGCGCCAAGGCGCTCAGCAATCACCGCGATTTCGGCGTAATAACGATCCTGATCCGCCAGCGACAATTGCGGATTGCGGTAACGCACATGCGCGGCAAGGAAGTTGCTGACTTCTGCCACATGCACCCACGTCAGCAGATCGGGATCGCTGGCCGCGTAAGGCCGGCCATCGGGCGCGGTGCCGACCACTTGCAGGTGAATGGTGCGCACTTTCTCGATCAGCCAGTCGGCGTCCCGGCGCGAACCGAAGGTCGTGCCGGAAACGAATTGACTGGTGCGGCGCAAGCGCCCGAGCATGTCTTCTCGAAAGTTCGAGTGATCCCACACCCCGGCCAGGGCCAGCGGATGCAGTGCTTGCAGCAACAACGCGCTGATGCCGCCGATCAGCATGCTGCTGAAGTCGCCGTGCACCTGCCAACTGATTGAGTCGGGACCGAACAGGCCGGGATCGCCCTTGGGGTTTTCCAGATCGAGCTGACCGAGAGACAGACCGGTCAGGCTCATGAGTTGGTTTTCGATACGGCGGCGGATGAATTCCATGACCACTCATTGATAAAGGGCGGGCGCGCTCGGGTGACCGCGCCCGGGATGTTACTGGTTGAGGCGCTTGTCGATCAGGCCTTGCACCACGCTCGGGTCGGCCAGGGTCGAGGTGTCACCGAGGCTGTCGAGTTCGTTGCAAGCGATCTTGCGCAGGATGCGCCGCATGATCTTGCCTGAGCGGGTTTTCGGCAAGGCCGGCGCCCACTGGATCAGGTCCGGTTTGGCGAAACTGCCGATTTCCTTGCTGACGTGGGCCAGCAGTTCTTTCTTCAGGTCATCGGTCGGCTCGGTGCCGTTAATGGGCGTGACGAAGGCGTAGATGCCCTGACCTTTGACGTCGTGGGGATAACCGACCACCGCGGCTTCGGCGATGCTGTCGTGCAACACCAGCGCACTTTCCACTTCGGCGGTGCCGATGCGGTGGCCGGAAACGTTGATCACATCGTCGATACGCCCGGTGATCCAGTAATCGCCGTCCTCGTCGCGACGGGCGCCGTCGCCGGTGAAGTAGTAGCCGGGGTAGGGTTTGAAATAAGTGTCGACCATCCGTTGCGGGTCGCCGTAGACGCTGCGGATCTGCGCCGGCCAGCTCGATTTGATGGCAAGCACGCCGCTGCCGGCGCCTTTGATTTCCTTGCCGTGCTCATCGAGCAGCACCGGTTGTACGCCGAACATGGGTTGCGAGGCGCAGCCGGGTTTGATCCGTTGTGCGCTGACCAACGGGCTGAGCATGATGCCGCCGGTTTCGGTCTGCCACCAGGTGTCGACGATGGGGCAGCGCTGTTCGCCGACCACGTTGAAATACCATTCCCACGCTTGCGGGTTGATTGGCTCACCGACGCTGCCGAGTAATCTGAGGCTCTGGCGAGAAGTGTCCTTCAACGGCTCGGCACCTTCGCGCATCAATGCACGCAGGGCGGTGGGGGCGGTGTAGAAGATGTTGACCTTGTGCTTATCGATCACCTGCCAGAAGCGCGAACTGTTCGGATAGCTCGGCACGCCCTCGAACATCAACGTCGTCGCGCCATTGGCCAGCGGACCGTAGACGATGTAGCTGTGACCGGTCACCCAGCCGACATCGGCGGTGCACCAGAACACTTCGCCGTCGCGGTAATCGAGCACGTACTTGAAGGTCATCGCCGCTTGCAGCAGGTAGCCGCCAGTGGTGTGCAGCACGCCTTTGGGTTTGCCGGTGCTGCCGGAGGTGTAGAGGATGAACAGCGGATCTTCGGCGTCCATCGCCTTCGGCGGACAATCGTCGCTGACCTCGCGCACGGCCTGGTGATACCAGAGATCGCGGCCTTCGACCCAATCGACTTTGCCCTGAGTGCGCTCGACCACGAGGACGGTGCTGACGTCGGGGCAACTTTGCAGGGCTTTGTCGACGTTGTTTTTCAGTGGCACGAATTTACCGCCGCGCACGCCTTCATCGGCGGTGATCACCGTGCGGCAATCAGCATCGAGGATGCGGTCACGCAGGGAGTCCGGGGAGAAGCCGCCAAACACTACCGAATGAATGGCGCCGATCCGCGCGCAGGCGAGCATGGCGTACGCGGCTTCGGGGATCATCGGCATGTAAATGCACACGCGGTCGCCTTTCTTGACGCCACGGCTTTTCAACACGTTGGCCAGTCGGCAGACATGGTGATGGAGCTTTTTGTAGGTGATTTGCACTGATTCGGCGGGGTCATCGCCTTCCCAGAGCAGGGCGGTCTGATCGCCGCGTTGTTCGAGATGGCGGTCGATGCAGTTGTAACTGACGTTCAGTTGGCCGCCGGTAAACCAGGAGGCTTCGCCTGTTTTCAGGTCATAACGCTGAACGGTCTGCCACGGCGTGCTCCAGTCGAGGAACCGCGTGGCCTGTTCGGCCCAGAAGGCGCTGGGGTGTTCAATGGATTCGCGATACAGGCGTCGGTAGTCGTCTTGACTCAACTGCGCAGCCCGGCGGACGGCATCGGCTTTGGGGAACGTGCTGATATCGAACATGACGGTTCCTTATTCTTGTGGTGCGACAAGGATAAAGATGCGCCGAGCGGTCAACAGGTTCAAGCCAGATTCGGAATCTGATTTTGAATGCACCGGAAACAACTGTGGGAGGGGGCTTGCTCCCTCCCACAGGGTTACAGCGGTGCGTTCAAATCAACCGCGGTGACGACCGCGGAAGTAGTTGATCAGGCCTTGGGTCGATGGATCGTCAGCGGTGGTTTCATCGCTGCCGACCAGACGGTTGTAAACGCCTTTGCCCAGCTCCTTGCCCAATTCCACACCCCACTGGTCGAAGGCGTTGATGCCCCAGACCACGCTTTGCACGAACACTTTGTGTTCATACATCGCCACCAGCGCGCCGAGGCGACGAGGGCTGATGCGTTCCACCACAAGCGTGTTGCTTGGACGGTTACCCGGGATCACCTTGTGCGGTGCGAGTTTGTGCACCTCTTGCTCGCTCATGCCTTTGTCGCGCAGTTCAGCTTCGGCTTCCGGCAAGGTTTTGCCGAGCATCAGCGCCTGACTCTGCGACAGGCAGTTGGCGTACAGCCACTGATGGTGGTCGGCGACCGGGTTGAAGCTGACGATCGGCACGATGAAATCGGCCGGGATCAGTTGGGTGCCTTGGTGCAGCAACTGGTGGTAAGCGTGCTGACCGTTGCAGCCGACGCCGCCCCAGATCACCGGGCCCGTGTCAGTCGACACCGGGGTGCCGTCCTGACGAACGCTCTTGCCGTTGGATTCCATGTCCAACTGCTGCAGGTGCTTGGTGATGTTACGCAGGTAGTGATCGTACGGCAGGATCGCGTGGCTTTGCGCGCCCCAGAAGTTGCCGTACCACACGCCGAGCAACGCCAGCAGTACCGGCATGTTCTGTTCGAACGGTGCGGTCTGGAAGTGCTGGTCCATGGTGTAGGCCCCGGACAGCAGCTCCTTGAAGTTGGACATGCCGATGGCCAGGGCGATCGGCAAACCGATGGCCGACCACAGCGAGTAACGGCCGCCGACCCAGTCCCACATCGGGAAGATGTTTTCTTCACGGATACCGAACGCCACGGCTGCCGCATTGTTGCTCGATACGGCAATGAAGTGACGATACAGCTCGGCTTCCGAACCCCCCTGAGCCAGATACCAGGCGCGTGCAGCCTGAGCGTTCTTGAGGGTTTCGAGGGTGTTGAACGATTTCGACGAAACGATGAACAGCGTGGTTTCGGCGCGCAGCTTTTGCGTCAGTTCGTGGAACTCACTGCCGTCGATGTTCGCCAGATAGTGGCAACGCACGCCTTTCTGCGCGTATGACAGCAAGGCTTCGGAGACCAGCTCGGGGCCGAGGAACGAGCCGCCGATGCCGATGTTCACCACGTCGGTGATCGGCTTCTCGGTGTAACCGCGCCACAGACCGTCGTGGATGCGGCCGACCAGATCGGTGATCTGGTTGAGTACCTTGTGAACTTCGGGCATCACGTTGACGCCATTGACCGACAACTTGTCGCCCACCGGGCGGCGCAGGGCTGTGTGCAGCGCCGGGCGGCCTTCGGACGAGTTGACCATTTCGCCGTCGAACAGCGCTTTGATCGCGCCCTTCAGATCGACTTCATTGGCCAGACCCACCAACAGATCGCGGGTCTGGGCGTTGATCAAATTCTTTGAATAGTCGAGAAACAGTCCGCAGCTGCTGAGGGTGAACTGATTGAAGCGCTGCGGATCGGCGTTGAAGGCTTCGCGCATGCTGAAATCCTGCATGGCTTGGCGGTGATCTTTCAACGCTTGCCAGGCAGGCAGAGCGGTAACGTCGTGAGGAGTGCGGTAGTACGCCATCGCTGCGGTTTTCCTTTTTACTTGAACGGCCTTTTGAACACTGAACAGGCCAGCACGCCTTGGTTGGGCGCAGGCCAACTGCGTCGACACGGTTTTTGGACACAGGGCGAATACAGTAAACCTCGCGCTGCGTTCTGTCTTGACTTTGTCTGACCCATTCCCTGTACTTTTTTAACATTGATGCCGGCAATGGGCCGACAAACGGAAGAGCACAGGCGACTTAATGGCGCACATGAGTGTTTTTTCGGGTTGGAAGCGAACGGCGGGCAGTGTGCCCCAAGGCTTTGAGGCCGGCAATGCAGGCCGCGAGGGGGCCTGAAACAACTGTGGGAGCAGGCTTGCTCCCACAGGGGTATCGCGGTGTTTCAGGTCGGCGTATCGAGGTTCAGGTGCAGGTTGTCGATCAACCGTGTGGTGCCAAGGAACGCCGCCACCAGAATGACCAGATCGCGGTCTTCAGCCGTCGCCGGACGCAGTGTCAGCGCATGGCGAATGTCCAGGTAATCAGGACGCAGGCCAGCGGCTTCCAATTGTTGCAATTGGGCAGTGATCAGCGCCGGGAAGTCGCGATTACCTTGTTTGATCGACTCGGCAATCGTGCTCAGGGTGCGATAGACCACGGGGGCGATGGCACGTTGTTCTTCGCTGAGGAAACCGTTGCGCGAGGACAGCGCCAAGCCGTCAGTGGCACGCACAGTCGGCTCGCCGATGATCTGGATCGGCATGTTCAAGTCATGCACCAGGGCACGTATCACCGCCAGTTGCTGGTAGTCCTTCTGGCCAAAAATCGCCAGATCCGGCTGGACCATGTTGAACAACTTGCTGACCACCGTGGCCACGCCTTCGAAGTGCCCCGGACGGCTGGCGCCGCACAAGCCTTCAGAGAGTTGCGGCACGCTGACCCGGGTCTGCCCGGTCATGCCGTCGGGGTACATTTCTTCGACGGTCGGAGCGAAAAGCAGATCGCAACCGGCTTCCAGCAGTTGTTCCTGATCCGCAGCGAGGGTGCGCGGGTACTTGTCGAGGTCTTCGCCAGCGCCGAACTGCAGCGGGTTGACGAAAATGCTCGCGACCACGAAATCCACCCGTTGCGTGGCTTTGGTGATCAGTGCGATGTGGCCGCTGTGCAGGTTGCCCATGGTCGGCACGAAGCCGATGCGCTTGCCTTCACTGCGGGCGCGGGCTACGGCGGCGCGCAGTTCGCGTACGGTTTTTACGGTGTTCATGCAGAGAATCCGTGTTCGATACCAGGGAACGTGGTGGCTTTGACTTCGCTGACGTAAGCCTTCAAGGCCGACTGAATGCTGTCCTGACCGTCCATGAAGTTCTTGACGAATTTCGGCACGCGGCCGGTGATCGACAGGCCGAGCATGTCGTGCAGCACCAGGACCTGACCGTCGGTGGCGTTACCGGCGCCGATACCAATGACCGGAATCTTCACGGCCTGGCTGATTTCAGCGGCCAGTTCACTCGGCACGCATTCAAGCAGCAACATCGCCGCACCCGCCTGTTCCAGCGAGATCGCGTCGGCACGCATCTGCCGTGCCTGGTTCTCGTTGCGGCCCTGCACTTTATAGCCACCGAGAATGTTCACGGCTTGCGGGGTCAGGCCCATGTGCGCGCAGACCGGCACACCGCGTTCGGCCAGCAGGCGGATCGACTCCGCCAGCCACAGCGCCCCTTCAACCTTGACCATGTGCGCACCGGCCTGCATCAGCAGGGCGCTGTTGGTCATGGTTTGTTCGAGAGTCGCGTTGGCCATGAAGGGCAAGTCGGCCAGGATCAGGGCATCGGTGTTGCCGCGTTTGACGCAGGCGGTGTGGTAGGCCATTTCCGCAGTGGTCACTGGCAATGTGCTGTCGTGACCTTGCAGGACCATGCCGAGGGAGTCGCCCACCAGCAGCACTTCGACACCGGCCTCGTTGCAGGCGTGGGCGAAGGTCGCGTCATAGCAGGTCAGCATGGTGATCTTTTCACCTTTTTGCTTGAGGCTCTGGAGCGTGGTCAGGGTGATGGCTGGCATGTAAAAAATCCTCGTTCAGGCGCTATGGAAACTACTGCGAGTAACGCGCGTGATTCTTCATTTACTCAGGCGCACGGTCTTTTGTCGTGCTTATAAGGCCTGGATGGCGCCCGTATGTGCCGGGTTGGCGGCAGCGGGACGCCTATAGTCGTGATGAGCCAACAGGAAGTCAATTGCGTGTGTTACCGCGTTGTTACGAGGGGAGTGTTACCGGCGTTACTGATCCGATTCAGCGGCGCGGCGGGGCTGATTCGAGGCTTTCTTGTCCGACAACATCTAATGGGGAATCGTCAATGTGTGCGGGGTTGCTCGCCAAGGTGTCGTGTCCATCGGTATCTGAATCAACGGATACTGCGCTTTGGCGAGCAAGCCCGTGCCCACAAGGGGGAACTGATTTTAAGTTTTGGAGAGGCGTTCCAGTCCGACGAACGGGCACGCGGCCAGTAGGTCGGGGAGGCTGCGGCCATCGGCCAGGCGCAGATCCTCGGGAGCCAGCTCGGCCAGTGGATACAGGACGAACGCCCTTTCCTGAATCTGGTAATGCGGGACTTTCAGCCGTGGTTCGTCGATCAACCGATCACCGAACAGCAGAATATCCAGATCCAGCGTGCGCGGGCCCCAGCGTTCCAGGCGTTCGCGGCCCTGATCGTTTTCGATCGCTTGCAGCGCATCGAGCAGATCCAGCGGCGCAAGATCGCTGTCGAGCGCCGCCACGGCGTTGGTGTAGCGCGGTTGGCCCGGCAGCAATGAGTCGCTTTGATAGAAGGCGGAAACACCGGCGACCATGGTTTGCGGCAATTGCCCCAGCGCCTCGACGGCGCTGCGCAATTGTTCGGCCGGGTCAGCGAGGTTGCTGCCCATGCCGATATAGATCCGTTCCATGCCTATTCGCCCGTTGCGCTCGGTGCACCGGCACGTTTGCGCTTGGAACCGCCGCTGCGACGACGTTTGCGCGGCGCACCGCTGGCGTCGTCACCTTTGCCGCTGAGATCGCGGATCATGTCACGACGCTCGCTGTCGTTGGCGTCCTGATAGTCCGTCCACCATTCACCCAGGCCATCCGTTTGCTCGCCCGCGCTTTCACGCAGCAGCAGGAAGTCGTAACCAGCGCGGAAACGTGGATTGTCCAGCAACAGATCGGCACGTTTGCCGCTGCGCCGTGGCAGGCGCTCCTGCATGTCCCAGATCTCGCGGATCGGCATGGTGAAGCGTTTCGGAATCGCGATGCGCTGGCACTGCTCGGCAATCAACTCGTGTGCGGCTTCCTGCATCGCCGGGATCGGCGGCATGCCACGTTCCTGCAAACGCAGCACGCGGGCCGGCAGGGCTGGCCACAACAGGGCGGCAAACAGGAACGCCGGCGTGACCGGTTTGTTCTGCTTGATGCGCAAGTCGGTGTTGGTCAGCGCTTCGCTGATCAGCGTGTGGGTATATTCCGGGTTGTGCTCCAGCGCGTCGGCACTGCCCGGGAACAGCGGGGCAAACAGTTGCAGGTCGACCAGCATCTCGAAGGTGATCGCGCCGTGTCCGGAGAGGAACAGCTTGAGCACCTCTTCAAACAGGCGTGCCGACGGGATCTCGCGCAACATCGGCGCCAGTTCGCGGATTGGCTGAACCGTGTGTTTCTCGATGCCGAAATTGAGCTTGGCGGCGAAACGCACGGCCCGCAGCATGCGCACCGGGTCTTCCTGGTAACGCTGCTTTGGATCGCCGATCAGGCGGATCAGGTGATTGCGGATGTCGTGCACGCCGTTGGCGTAGTCGAGGATGCGCTCGCTGACCGGGTCGTAATACAGGGCGTTGATGGTGAAGTCGCGGCGTTGCGCGTCTTCTTCCAGGGTGCCGTAGACGTTGTCGCGCAAAATTCGCCCGCTTTCGTTACGCGAAGACTGATTGCTGTCTTCGTCGTCCTCGTTTATCGGGTGATTGGCGCGGAAGGTCGCGACTTCGATGATTTCGCGACCGAAATGAATATGCACCAGTTTGAAGCGACGGCCGATGATCCGCGCATTGCGGAATTCGGCGCGCACTTGTTCGGGCGTGGCGCTGGTGGCGACGTCGAAATCCTTGGGCGTAATGCCCAACAGCATGTCACGCACGCAGCCACCGACCAGATAGGCCTGGTAACCGGCGCCCTGCAAGCGTTCGACGATATTGACCGCATAGCGGCTGAATTGCGTTTTCTGCAGCGAATGTTGGCCGCTGTTAAGCACTTCAGGGGTGCTGCGGATGTGTTGCGTACGACGCACGGGAGTTCGGAATGACTGGAACAGCTTCTTCAGCATGGGATGCACTGTTTGAAGGAATGTTCGGCCATACCAAAGAATGACCGCATGATGGGCGCAGATTCTAGCATTTAGTCGGGGGATGGTGTAGGACACGGCAGATTTGAGCTGTAAGCCGCAAGCTGCAAGGGTCGAGGAGGGCAAAACAGCAGGATTTCCCGGATGGGAGAAACTACAAGGGGAGCCGGAGCTCCCCAAGAAGTAGTTGCGTGCTCTTTTTATTATTGATTCGGGCTTCTTGTTTTTGTTGAGTGCCCTCGTCACGAAGCTTTTGCTTCGTGACCCTCCCAATCGGGAGCCAAGAGCAAACGGATTGCTTTGGTCGCTGAATTGCAGTGATCTCTCGATCCAACCAGTACAGGCTCTGTCTTAGGACAGTTTTTGTTGTTCTCGGCCTGGTCGTGGGGCAAGCCCCAAATACAACGCCTCTCCAAAAGAATCAGTTAGCTGCGCCTCTCGCCGTCTTGTTTTTATTGTGCGTGAGTCGATTCGTCTTATTTTTATTGTCTTGTGCATTGCTTGTTATTGTTCTTGTACCAAACATATAGCAGGTGCCGTGCCAACTTTTGCGAACCCCAATAAAACAAGGGGTTAGGTCGATCGGGCCCTTTTGTCAGGGCCAAAAAAAGCCGGGGTTTCGTTACCGATAACCCCGGCTTCTGTTACGTGGAAAGACTGAGGTAACAGTTTTTTCACATCTTCAAGCGTTACCCGCACACTCGACAGGTAACGTTCAGCTCTCGCTGGCGACCCCGGTCTTGCGTCGTGGAATGCCCAGGCGCTGACGCCGTTCCCACAGGCATTTACGGCTGACGCCCAGTTTGCGCGCCAGTTCGGTCTCGGTCATGTGGTCCTGATGCTCGAGGACGAAATGCTGGAAGTAGTCTTCCAGCGACAAGTCTTCGGTCGGTTCGTGGCTGCTGTTGCTGGCGTTACCTGAGGTTTGCGGCGGCAGACCAATGAATTCATCGTCGTCCAGATCGCTCAGCTCAATGTCGATACCCAGCAGTTCAGCGGAGATTTCCGGGCTCTCGCTGAGGATCACCGCGCGCTCGACCGCGTTTTCAAGTTCACGAACGTTACCCGGCCAGGAATAGTGACGGATGGCCTGTTCGGCATCCGCTGCAAATTTCAGGTCGGTACGGTTGATCCGCGCGCTCTGGCGAGCGAGGAAGGCATTGGCGATCTCGTTGACGTCGGCACCGCGCTCGCGCAGGGCTGGCAGTTTCAACGCGATCACATGCAGGCGGTAATAAAGGTCTTCCCGGAACTGGCCGACTTTCGCCAGGCTCTTGAGGTCTCGGTGAGTCGCCGCGATCAGACGAACATCGACCTTCTGCGATTGCACCGAGCCCACACGGCGAATTTCACCTTCCTGCAACACGCGCAGCAGGCGGGCCTGGGCTTCCAGCGGCAACTCGCCGATTTCATCGAGGAACAGCGTACCGCCGTCCGCCGCTTCCACCAGGCCGGCACGACCGGCGCTGGCGCCGGTGAATGCGCCTTTTTCGTGGCCGAACAGTTCGGACTCGATCAGGCTTTCCGGAATGGCGGCGCAGTTCACCGAGATCATCGGTGCCTTGGCGCGTTTCGACAGGTTGTGCAGGGCGCGGGCCACCAACTCTTTACCGGTGCCGGACTCGCCCTGAATCAGCACATTGGAATCGGTCGGCGCGACTTTGCGGATCTTGCTGTACAGATCCTGCATCGGTGGGCAGGAGCCGATGATGCCGATTTCGCCGTTGCTGTTGTCGGTGGCTGTTTTGCCGCTGCCATTGGCAGATTTGCTGGCAACGGCTTCGCCCGCTGCCGGCGCCGATTGGCGATCACGCAGGATCCGCGCAACGGCCTGAAGCATTTCATCGTGGTCGAAAGGCTTGGCGATGTAATCCACCGCGCCCATCTTCATCGAGTCGACCGCCGAGCGCAGGCTGGCATAACTGGTCATGATCAGCACCGGCGTGCCCTGGCCGAGCTTGATCAGCTCGGTACCCGGAGCGCCCGGCAGACGCAGATCGCTCACGATCAGATCGAACGTAGGAATGGTGAAGCGTTCTTGTGCTTCCTGCACTGAACCGGCTTCGCTGACCTGGTACTGGTTGCGTTCCAGCAGGCGGCGCAAGGCGGAGCGGATAATGGTTTCGTCTTCGACGATCAAAATGTGCGGCATTGATTCGATACTCTCGACGGTCTCAGTTCACAGCGGACGTCGCTTCGACATGACGCGGTAAGGTCACCCGGATACGGGTGCCGCGCTGGCTTTGTACATCAGCCGGGCTGTCGATGGTGATTTGTCCATAATGCTCTTCAACGATGGAATAGACCAGTGCAAGGCCCAGACCGGTACCTTCACCAGGATCCTTGGTGGTGAAGAAAGGTTCGAACAATCGGTCCATGATGTTCTTCGGAATACCGCTGCCTTCGTCCTCAACGATCAGGTCGACCGTGTGTTCTCCGGCCTCGCTCTTGACCCTCACGGCGCTGCCGGCAGGCGAGGCGTCACGAGCGTTGGAGAGCAGATTGATCAGCACTTGGGCAAGGCGTTGTGGGTCACCTTCGACCCAGTGATCCGGGTCGCACAGGTTGTAGAACTGCACTTCGAAATTGCGCCGGTTCAGCGCCAATAGCCCGATGGCATCCTGGGCCACTTCGGCCAGACAAACGGGCTCGTCGTTATGCTGATGACCACCGGCATGGGCAAAACTCATCAGCGACTGAACGATGCGTGACACGCGTTTGGTCTGTTCGAGAATCTGTCCGCTGATCTCGGTCAGCTCGTCGTCTTCTTCGCGTTCTTCGCGCAGGTTCTGCGCCAGACAAGCGATGCCGGTGATCGGGTTGCCGATTTCGTGGGCGACACCCGCGGCGAGACGACCGATGCTGGCCAGACGCTCGGAGTGGACCAGTTTGTCTTCAAGCATCTGGGTTTCGGTCAAATCTTCTACCAGCAACACCAAACCGCTGTTACCCGGTGCCAACGGCTCATCGATTGCCGCTTTGTGCAGGTTCAGCCAGCGGGTCTGTCCGTCGAGTGCCAGATGCTGTTTGTGCAAGTGTTCGTCCGGCAGGTTGATAAAGCCCTGGAGCAATTCTTTCCATGGATTGCCAATGGTGCTCAAGCGCGAGCCGACCACGCGCTGCGCGGCGATCCCGGTCAGCTCTTCCATAGCCTTGTTCCACATCAGGATCTCTTGGTCCTTGGCCAGCGAGCAGACGCCCATTGGCAGTTCCTGCAGGGTCTGGCGGTGGTAGCGGCGCAGTGCGTCGAGTTCGGCGGCCAGGCCCGTGAGGCGCGAGTGGTAATCCTCAAGGCGGCTTTCGATGAAGTGGATGTCTTCGGTGACGTAATTTTCGCCGCCGGCCTTGTACGGCAGGAAGGTTTCGACCATGTCCTGCGCCACACTCGGCCCCATCAGCCCGGAGAGGTTGGCTTCAATACGGTCGCGTAATCGGCGCAAGGCGTAAGGCCGACGCTCATCGAAGGGCAGGTAAAGGTCGCGCAAGGCCTGTTCGACTTCTTTCTGCGCCGCTTTGGCGCCGAGCGGTTTGGCCAGTTGTGTGGCGAATTCCTGCGGCGAGGCGGCGTGCAGCTCGCGGCGTTGCGGACGGCGTACGTTATCCACCGCGCAGGCTTCGGCGGCGCTGGCCTCTTCGGGGCTGGCATTGGTGAACAGCGAAATCAGGGTGAACATCAGCACGTTGGCGGCCAGCGACGCGATGGCCGCCATGTGCCAACTGGTGTCGTCCAGCACGTAAATCATGTTCAGCAGCGGAATGTAGAAACCCTGCAGATTGCCGACCAGCGGCAGCAGCATGGTGACGACCCAGACCAGAATCCCGGCCAGCAGCCCGGCGATAAAGCCGCGCCGGTTAGCGGTCGGCCAGTACAGCACGGACAACACGCCGGGCAGGAATTGCAGGGTCGCGACAAACGCGACGATGCCGAGGTTGGCCAGATCCTGTTCGGCACCAAGCATCAGGTAAAAACCGAAACCGGCCATGATGATCGCGACGATCAGTGCTCGACGGGTCCATTTCAGCCAGCGGTAGATATTGCCTTCGGCGGGCGGCTGATAGAGCGGCAGCACCAAATGGTTCAACGCCATGCCTGACAACGCCAGGGTGGTGACGATGATCAGTCCGCTGGCGGCCGACAGCCCGCCGACATAAGCAAGCAAGGCCAAGGGTTTGCTGTTGGCGGCAATGCCGATGCCGAGAGTGAAGTATTCCGGATCGGTGGTGGCGCCGAGCTTGAGACCGGCCCACAGGATCAGCGGCACCGCCAGACTCATCAGCAGCAGGAACAGCGGCAGGCCCCAACTGGCACTGACGAGGGAGCGCGGGTTGAGGTTCTCGGTAAAGGTCATGTGATACATGTGCGGCATCACGATGGCCGAGGCGAAGAACACCAGCAGCAGCGTACGCCACGGGCCTTCCTGCAGCGGCGTGTGCAGAGCGGCGAGGGCGGTCTGGTTTTGCAACAGCCACAGTTCAAGCTGTTGCGGGCCGTCGAACACGCCGTACAGCGCATACAGGCCAACGCCGCCGAGAGCGATCAGTTTGATCACCGACTCGAAGGCAATCGCGAACACCAGCCCTTCGTGCTTCTCGCGGGTGGCGATGTGGCGTGAACCAAAGAAAATCGTGAACAAAATGATCAGCGCGCAAAACGCCAGGGCCACGCGGCTCTGAATCGGCTCGCCGGTCAGAATGCCGATGGAGTCGGCCACCGCTTGAATCTGCAACGCCAGCAACGGCAGCACGCCGATCAGCATGAAAATCGTGGTCAGCGCACCGGCCCAGGTGCTGCGAAAGCGGAAGGCGAACAGGTCGGCCAGCGACGACAGTTGATAGGTGCGGGTGATTTTCAGGATCGGATACAGCAACACCGGCGCCAGCAAAAACGCGCCAGAGACCCCGAGATAACTGGAAAGAAAGCCGTAGCCGTACTGATAGGCCAGGCCCACCGTGCCGTAGAACGCCCACGCACTGGCGTAAACCCCCAGCGAAAGGGTGTAGGTCAACGGATGGCGAATGATCGCCCGCGGGATCATGCCCCGTTCGCTGATCCAGGCAACACCGAACAGCACCGCCAGGTACGCGGCGCTGATCAGGATCATCTGGGTCAGGCTAAAGCTCATCGGCATCTTTTTGGCTCTGCAGGATGAAGGTCACGACAATCAGGATCAGCCAGAGCAGATAGGGGCGATACCAGGCGCCCGTAGCGTCGATCCACCAATCCATGATGGCGGGAGAAAACAGATAGATCCCCACGACCAAAAGCAGGACCAAGCGATAGATGTACATCCCGGCCTCTCTTTTTTATGCGCGTGCCCGAAAACGTGCGGCGATGGTAACGGATGGCGGCGCGACTGCAAGTGTCGTCATCGCAGTTGTGCTTCGGGCAGGGTCAGTGTGCGCGGGATCTTCGTGGCGTCCCAGTGGGTGCTGCCCCAGTTGAGCAGTTCCTGCGGCGTCGCATATTCGAGTTCGGCGCCGGGGTTTTGCCCCAGTGCGCGCAGGGCCCTTAGCAGCAATGGCGTGGCTTGATCAGCTTGCAGTGGCGGCGAGCGGTAGGACTTGCCCAGTTTGTTGCCGTCCGGCTGGGTGATCAGCGGCAGGTGCAGATAACGCGGCTGACGCAGGCCCAGCAACTCCTGCAGGTAGAGCTGGCGCGGGGTGGAGTCGAGCAGATCGGCGCCGCGCACGATGTCAGTAATGCCCTGCCAGGCATCGTCAAGCACCACGGCCAGTTGATAGGCATAGAGGCCGTCGCGACGGCGGATGACGAAATCGCCGACATCGCGGCCCAGATGCTGGCGGTATTCGCCTTGCACGCGGTCGATGAAATGGTATTCGAGCTCCGGCACACGCAGGCGGATAGCGGCATCCTGCTGGTCGTGCCCGGCATTGCGGCAAAACCCGGGATAAATCCCGTGATACGGCTCCAGTTGTTTGCGCGAGCAAGTGCAGGCGTAGGCCAGACCATGGTTGAACAGGCTGTTGAGGACTTCGGCATAGGCATCGTGCCGATCACTCTGGCGCACCATCTCGCCTTCCCATTCAAACCCATAGCTTTGCAGCGCCTTGAGAATCGCGCTCTGCGCGCCGGGCTCTTCACGGGGTGGATCGAGATCTTCCATGCGCACCAGCCAGCGACCACCCACAGAGCGGGCGTCGAGATAGGAGGCGAGCGCTGCGACCAGCGAACCGAAATGCAGGTGGCCACTGGGGGTTGGGGCGAAGCGGCCGATGTAGGCAGGGGAGGTTTTGGCAGTCATGGGAGCCATATAACTTTTCAGGTTTCGCGCGCATTACCGTTGTGGGAGGGGGCTTGCTCCCGAATGCGGTTTATGAGTCAACATCTCTGTTTATGACACACCGTATTCGGGAGCAAGTCCCCTCCCGCAATGGCAGAGAAAACAGAGAAGGCAGGCAAAAGGCAGAAACAAAAACGGAGCGTTCGCACGCTCCGTTTTTTGTTCAGGTCGAAATTACTTGCCGACCTGCTTTTCCTTGATTTCCGCCAGGGTCTTGCAGTCGATGCACAGATCCGCGGTAGGACGGGCTTCGAGGCGCTTGACGCCGATCTCGATGCCGCAGGACTCGCACCAGCCGTATTCTTCGTCCTGAATCAGCTCAAGCGTCTTGTCGATCTTTTTGATCAACTTGCGTTCGCGATCACGGGCGCGCAGTTCGAGGGCGAATTCTTCTTCCTGGCTGGCACGATCGGCCGGGTCAGGGAAGTTGGCCGCTTCGTCTTTCATGTGATCAACAGTACGGTCGACTTCCTGCATCAAGTCCTGTTTCCACTTGTTCAGGATCTTGGTGAAGTGCGCTCGCATCGGGGCGCCCATGTACTCTTCGCCAGCCTTCGGAACATAAGGTTCGAAGCCGCTGATCGTCGCTTGTTGCTGTTGCTTTGCTTGGGTGGGCATGAAATGGACCGCCTCTACTCTTGTAATCCATTGCGCAGGATTGCTCCATCACCGACACCTGCCGGCCCTGCGGCTGCAAGCGGGCGAACTTACCAGATCAATTCGGCCTGCGCTACTCCCGGATGTCGAGGCCCCGGCGGGTGGCGCTTGCAAATGTTTGGCAAGCCGTGTCTGGCGGTGTGGAAGACCTGTTCAATCACTGATTTTAGTCAATCCTGGAGCGTACGCTTGTGTCATTACAATCCAGAGTTCTTGAGGCTGTGACCTCTGCGGGTTCTCGCTCGTTCCGGCAGATGGGTAGAATCGTTTCTTTTCCCTCGTCGAAGGAAGGCCAATGGCTCAGCCCTACAGTGCGCGCAGTCGTGCGATCGAACCGTTCCATGTGATGGCGCTGCTGGCGCGGGCCAATGAATTGCAGGCCGAGGGGCACGATGTCATTCACCTGGAGATTGGCGAACCGGACTTCACGACCGCAGAGCCAATCATCCGTGCCGGCCAAGCCGCGCTGACGGCGGGCAAAACCCGTTACACCGCTGCCCGTGGCATTCCTGAGCTGCGCGAAGCAATTTCCGGTTTCTACCAATCGCGTTATGGCTTGAGCATCGATCCGCGACGCATTCTGATCACCCCGGGCGGCTCCGGCGCACTGTTGCTGGCCAGCGCCTTGCTGGTCGACCCCGGCAAGCACTGGCTCCTGGCGGACCCCGGATACCCGTGTAATCGCCACTTCCTGCGGTTGGTCGAAGGCGCTGCGCAGCTAGTGCCCGTCGGGCCGGACGTGCGTTATCAACTGACTCCGGATCTGGTCGAGCGCTATTGGGACCACGAGAGTGTTGGCGCGCTGGTTGCTTCGCCAGCCAACCCGACGGGGACCATTCTGACGCGCGATGAATTGGCCGGCTTATCCACCGCCATCAAGGCCCGGCACGGCCATCTGGTGGTAGACGAGATCTATCACGGCCTGACGTATGGCACCGATGCGGCGAGCGTGCTGGAAGTCGATGACAGCGCATTTGTCCTCAACAGCTTCTCGAAATATTTCGGCATGACCGGCTGGCGCCTCGGTTGGCTGGTGGCGCCGGATGCGGCGGTCAGCGAGTTGGAGAAGCTCGCACAGAACCTCTACATCAGCGCACCGAGCATGGCGCAATACGCGGCGCTGGCCTGTTTCGAACCTGACACGATCGCGATTCTGGAGCAGCGCCGCGCCGAATTCGGCCGTCGCCGCGATTTCCTCCTGCCGGCGTTGCGCGAACTGGGTTTCAACATTGCCGTGGAACCCGAAGGTGCATTCTATCTTTATGCAAATATCAGCCAGTTCGGCGGCGATGCCTTCGCGTTCTGCCAACATTTCCTCGAAACCGAGCACGTTGCGTTTACCCCGGGTCTGGATTTCGGACGCTATCAGGCCAGCCACCATGTGCGTTTTGCCTACACGCAAAACCTCCCTCGCTTACAGGAAGCGGTGGAGCGGATCGCGCGTGGCTTGAAGAGCTGGCAAGGCTGATGCGTTTTCATCCTCCTCTGGAAGAGGCGCGGCTAATCCGTCGTTACAAGCGTTTTCTCACCGATATCGAAACCGTTGGCGGCGAGTTGCTGACGATTCACTGCCCAAACACCGGCTCGATGCTCAATTGTCAGGTCGAGGGCGGGCAAGTCTGGTTCAGTCGCTCCAACGACCCGAAACGCAAATTGCCCGGCACTTGGGAAATCGGCGAAACCCCGCAGGGCCGTTTGTTTTGTGTCAATACCGCGCGCGCCAACGGGCTGGTCGAAGAAGCCTTGCAGGCTGGCGTCATCACCGAGTTGAACGGGTTTACCGCGTTGAAGCGCGAAGTGGCTTACGGACAAAAAAAAAGCCGCATCGACTTTCGCCTCGAATACCCGAGCGGCCCGGCGTATGTGGAAGTGAAAAGCGTCACCTTGGGCTTTGATGGCACGAATGTGGCGGCGTTTCCCGATGCCGTGACCCAGCGTGGCGCCAAGCATTTGCGTGAACTGGCGCATCTGGCGCGGGACGGGATTCGTGCGGTGCAGTTGTACTGCGTGAGTCTCACCGGGATTGAGGCGGTGCGTCCGGCTGTGGAAATCGACCCGGCCTATGCCGAGGCGCTGCGTGAAGCGGTTGCCAGTGGCGTTGAAGTACTGGCGTACGGTGTGCGGTTGAACCATGAGGAAATGGTCATTGATCGTCGGTTGGAGGTACTGCTCAGCGGTTAAAGGGTGATCCACACACCTTGTACGTCTTCCCGGCAAGGGATGCGGGTCAACGATTGCCCGGCGCAGGGCCCTGCGACGCATTCACCGTCCTCGATCAGAAACAGTGCGCCGTGGGTGGCGCACTGGATCAGGCTGTTGCTCGGGTCGAGAAACTGATCCGCCTGCCATTCCAGGCCAACGCCTCGATGCGGGCAACGATTGAGGTAGACATAGACCTGGCCGTTGCGGCGCACGGCAAACAGTTTTTTTCCGTCGACATCAAAACCGCGACTGCCGGCCTCGGCCAGATCGGCACCCGCGCAGAGAAACTTCATGACTATCCTCTAATGTTGGCTCGTGTTCGGATATGTTCGAGCTTGACGTTTAAATGCAAGCAATTATCAAATGGCGGCCTTCGCCCACCGGCGTTTGCCTGATGCCGAGGATACTTGGCCTGCCACCCAGACGCCCGGGAAACCTTGTTAAAGGAAGCTGTGTATGCGCCTGAGTCTGCGCGTTGTGAAAACCCTGTCTGACGCTTTCTACCCGGCCAAGAGCAACCCATGACCACACGGGTCAAACCCCGAGGCTTGTTCATTGGCCTGACGCTTCTGTGTGTGCTGGCGATCTGGCTGTCATTGGCGCTCGGCCCGGTCAGTCTGCCGCTGTTCGATACGTTACGCGCGGCTTTGCGCCTGATCGGTGTGCCGCTGGCACCGGAGGGGCTGGAGCAGGCCGAACTGATTCTCGGGCAGATTCGCCTGCCGCGAACGTTGCTCGGGCTAGCGGTCGGCGGTGTACTGGCATTGTCTGGCGTGGCGATGCAGGGGTTGTTTCGTAATCCGCTGGCGGACCCAGGGCTGGTCGGTGTTTCCAGTGGCGCGGCGTTAGGGGCGGCGATAGCGATTGTCGGCGGCTCTTTTTTTGGGGGGTTGCCTGAATCGTTCGGGCCTTATCTGTTATCGGTGTGTGCGTTTCTCGGCGGGCTCGGGGTGACGGCGCTGGTCTGCCGACTCGGCCGGCGCAATGGGCAAACCAACGTTGCAACCCTGTTGCTGGCGGGGATCGCGCTGACGGCGCTGGCCGGTTCGGCGGTCGGACTGTTCACCTATCTCGCGGACGACGCAACCCTGCGCACGCTGACGTTCTGGAACCTGGGCAGCCTCAACGGCGCCAGTTATGCGCGGTTGTGGCCGTTGTTGATCATCAGCGCCGGCGTTGCGCTGTGGCTGCCGCGTCGGGCGAAAGCGTTGAATGCCTTGCTGCTCGGTGAATCCGAGGCGGGGCATTTGGGCATTGATGTCGAGCGACTCAAGCGCGAACTGGTGTTCTGCACGGCACTGGGTGTCGGCGCGGCAGTGGCAGCGGCGGGGATGATCGGTTTTGTCGGGTTGGTGGTGCCGCATCTGGTGCGGTTGTTGGCAGGTCCCGATCATCGAGTGTTGCTGCCAGCCTCTGTGCTGGCCGGGGCGAGTCTGTTGTTGCTGGCGGATCTGCTGGCGCGTCTGGCGCTGGCGCCGGCGGAGTTGCCAATCGGTATTGTCACGGCATTTATCGGTGCGCCGTTCTTTCTTTATCTGTTGTTGCGAGGGCGTGCCTGATGTTGCGTGCGCACAACGTGCATATCCTTCGCGGCCGCAAGACTGTCCTTGGCGGGGTCAGCGTGGAACTCAAACCGGGCGAAGTGCTCGGCGTGCTGGGCCCCAATGGCGCCGGTAAAAGTACCTTGCTCGGTGCTTTGTGCGGCGAATTGACGGCCAGTGAGGGCGAAGTTTCCCTCGACTGCGAAGCCTTGAGCCATTGGAGCGGTACGCAACGCGCTCAGCGCTTGGCGGTGTTGCCGCAGGTGTCGACGCTGGATTTTGCCTTTCGCGTTGAAGAAGTGGTCGGCATGGGCCGTTTGCCTTATCAAAGTGGTCGGGTACGTGATGACGAGATTGTTGCTGCGGCGCTGGCAGCGGCTGACGCTGCGCATCTGAGCGGTCGCAGTTATCTGGCGCTGTCGGGCGGGGAGCGCCAGCGTGTGCATCTGGCGCGGGTGCTGGCGCAACTCTGGCCGGGGCAGGCTGGGCAAACGTTGCTGCTGGACGAGCCGACGTCAATGCTTGACCCATTGCATCAGCACACAACCTTGCAGGCTGTGCGCGAGTTTGCCGATCGCGGCGCTGCCGTGCTGGTGATCCTGCATGATCTGAATCTGGCGGCACGTTATTGTGATCGCGTGTTGCTGCTCGAAGGTGGGCGTCCGGTTGCACTGGATACGCCGCAGCAAGTGTTGCGTCCGGATATGCTCAAAGCCGTGTTCGGTCTTGAAGTATTGGTGGAGCCGCACCCGGAGCGTGGGCATCCGCTGATCATCGCCCGCTGATGTTTTCATCGAGGTGATTGCATGCGTGGGATGTGGCCGTTGGCAGTGTTGTTGCTCGCGGGGTCTCAGCAGGTCGCCGCGCCGCGAGTTCGGCAAATGATTTTTCCACAGACAAAAAAAGACCCGGTAAAAACCGGGTCAAATAACCGTGATTAGCCTGATGAGGAGATAATCTGAGAGTCCGAACCAAGGGCTTTTCAGAATATCGACCGATCTCGCGATCAGTTGTGATAATCATAGAGATTCTCATTACCGAGTCAACCACTGTTTTTCCATTCCCCTGATTTCATCTCGTCAATGGGCGCCCGGCCCAGAGAAAAGTGGGCTTGGCGTTAATTTCGGTTCGAGCTCAATTGGCTGATCTGCTTGTTCAGTTGATCGATGCGCCGCGCCATGCTTTCGATCAGGCTGTGGGCGATCTTCGGATTGGTGCGGGTCAGGCTCAAAAACTGATCACCGGGAATCAACATCACCGTACTCGGTTCGCAGGCGATGACCGTGGCATTGCGTGGCTCGCCGGTGAACACCGCCATGGCACCGAAAATCTCGTCCTTGGGCACCTCGCCGACCTTGTGCCCATCGACGTAGGCTTCGGCGTGCCCGTCGATGATCACAAATACGTGATCGGCGGCATCGCCTTGCTGAATCAGGGTTTCTCCAGCGTCGACCCGTTTAAAACCATTGGTGCTGCGAAACTCCCGAGGTTTCAATTCAGCCACCGCGTGAGCCAGGATTGCCATTTGCCCCAGCAAATACTCGAGAAACTGATCCGCCCGGCCCGGTTCGGCATACAAATGCTGGATCACATCGCTGCGCCGATAGGGCAGCAAACGCACTGGTCCATCGTTGCGCAAACGGCAATCGGCCCAATCGTCACCGCGCTGCAGGCCGATCAAGTCACCTTCCTGCCAGTAAAACAACGCCCGGGTGCCTATGCAGCCGTTGATCACGCCATCGGTCAGCAGAAACATCTGATCGCCGGGTAATTGCGCCATCAGGTCATCCGTCGCGCCCAACTCCAGGGTTTCTGCGCACGGCGCCAGACCTTCCAGCCATTGCGCCGGCAAGTTCTGCAAACGATTGATCAGTGCGTCGGCAAGCGCCGATTGTTCCCCTAGCAGGTACATAACGGTCAGCGCCTGTTCAATTCTTGTGACGCGAGGAAATGGCTTCGAGTTGCTTGTTCAGGGCGTCCTTGCGCTCGGCTGGGATGTCATTCCAATGCACATCCATGAGCGCACCCTCAATCGCATACAACAACACCTTCGATGCGCGAAACCCGCGGGTACGCACGGCCCGGTAGGCGTCCACCGCGCCCAGGCGCCGCAAGTCCGAGGCGCTGTGGATGCCCACGGCATGCAGCCATTGCGCTGACGTCTTGCCAAGATTCTTCAGGTGTTGCAGTTCATCATTCATCAAGCCTCCTTGCGACGGCCGAATGGTGCGTGGGCGAGCTTCTCAGGAGTGTAGCCATCAGTAGGAAAAGCGTGGTTGTTTGGTTGCAATCAACGCAAACGCTTCTAAGAAACGACAACCGGGCGGGGTGAAAGGCCTGCGAACGCAGAAAGATGGGTGCAAACAAATATCAAATGTGGGGGCGAGCCTGCTCGCGAAAGCGGTCTGACTTTCACGATCAGGGTAACTGACACTCCGTCTTCGCGAGCAGGCTCGCCCTCGCAGGGTGGGCGTCGTGTCAGAGCTATCAGCGGGTGCGATAACGCAGGCGCGTCCCGAAGTTCATCGACATCAGAATCTCGTCAGCGCTGAGCTCCGGCGGGAAGTACGCACCGGAAATCTGTGCGTGGGCCAGGCTTGCACCTTCCAGCGAGGCATGACGGAAATCGATGCCACGCAGATCGGCGGAGCGGAAATACGCGTCCCGGAAGTCCACGCCATCGGCGTTCAGTTCGCGCAGGTCGAGACCGCGGAAGTCACCGCCGACCATGTCGATCGGCCCGTCTTTCGGGCGCTCTTTGTTAAAACCCGTGATGTCATCTTTGTGCAGCAAGGCATACAGCGGAGTGTCGAGAAGTTTGGGTTGGCTCATGTCACATCACCTGTTGGTTTTATGACGCCAGTATAGTGCCACTATTTGACGGCCGTGAAGCGAGCGAGGGCTTCACGGCCGAAATAGTTTCTTACAGGCCTGGCAGGCGTTGGCGGATCTGCGCCACCACGGTGTCCAGCGTGCCGGATTCATTGGTCTGCACACGTTTGCTGCGCAGGATTTCTTCCGGCGTCAGCGCTTCGCGACTGGCTTGTTGAGCTTCGATCACGACCAGCGTGGCGTCGGATGGATCCTGCTTGTCTGCTTGACGAATGGCCAGCCAGCTCTCGATCACCGCTTGCGGCGCATTGCAGTCGAGGATCAGGAACGGCGTACCAGTGGCTTCGGCGATTTGCGCCGCGTTGTCACGTTGCTCGCGCTTGAGGTAAGTGGCATCGATCACCACTGGATAACCGGCGTGCAGGATCACTTCAGCGATTTCATGCAGGCGTGCGTAGGTCGCGGTGCTGGCATCGGCACTATAAATGCCGGCCTGCACATCATTGGCGACGGTTTGCTCACCGAACAGACGCTTGCGCTCAACATCGGAGCGCAGACGAATTGCCCCCAGTGCTTCGACCAGACGCATGGCCACGTGGCTTTTGCCAACGGCGGAAACACCGTGGGTGATCGCCATGAACCGCGAAGGAATGGTGCTGTAGCTTTCCGCCAGGTTGGCGTAGTTGCGGTACTGACGCAGGGTGGTGGCGCGCTGCACCGGGGTTGCGTCTGCCGGCATGCTGAACAGTGCCACTTTTGCGCGAACCAGCGCGCGGTAGGCTTTGTAGAAGTTCAGCACTTCCATGCCTTGATAGTCGCCGGTCAGTTCCAGGTACTGGCTGATGAAGCGGCGAGCCAACGATTTCAGACCACGGTCTTCGAGGTCCATCGCCAGGAAGCCGGTGTCAGCCCAGACGTCGGTGAAACGGAACGGTTCGTTGAACTCGATGCAGTCGAAGATCACCACGTTGCCGTCGATGACGGTGGCATTGCCCAAGTGGATATCGCCGTGGCACTCGCGAGTGAAGCCTTCGGCCTTGCGCTGGGCGAACAGTGGCTTGAGGCGGGCGAAGCTGCTTTCGGCCCAGGCTTTAAGTGCCTCGAGTTGCAGCAGATCGTTTTTGTCGCTGAGGAACGGCAGAATCTGTTCGAAGTTTTGCGATACCGGCGCCATCACGCTGTCCGGGGTGCCCGCGTCATGCTCGGCCGGGACTTTCGGGGCGCTGAGGTGGAATTTGGCGATCTGCTCGGCCATTTCATCGATGTGCCGGGTGGTCAGCTCGCCGTTGGCTTGCAGGGTGCTGAGCAAACCGGTTTGCGGAAACTGGCGCATTTTCAGCACGTATTCGATAGCCGGGCCATCGCCGCCCAGTTGTGGCGCTTCGACGCTGCCGGTGACGGGCAGCACTTCCAGGTACAAATCGTCGGTCAGACGCTGGTTCAGGCGTAGCTCTTCGCCGCAGAAATGCTCACGCGCCTGGAGGTTGGTGAAGTCGAGGAAGCCGAAATTCACCGGTTTCTTCACTTTATAAGCAAAGGGGCCGGTGAGGATCACCCACGAGATATGGGTTTCGATGACCTGGAACCCTTCGACGGGGTGCGGGTAGAGGGCCGGGTTTTGCAGGGCAGCGATCAGTGACTGGCTCACGGGCGATCCTTCAGAGGCTGGGGGAAATTCGAGGTCGCCATTATGGCCGCTCGCCAGCCCGACGCAAACCTCGGAGCGCTTCTGTCGAGTCTGAATAAAGTGCGTATAATCCGCCGCCATGACTCGAACTCGATCTCCCCGTACCAAGAAAAAACCACCTTCCAAGGGCCTGCGCCCATGGCTGGGCTGGGCCATTAAACTCAGTCTGGTCGGCCTTGTGGTGCTGGCCGGATTCGCCGTTTACCTCGATGCCGTGGTGCAGGAGAAGTTCTCCGGCAAGCGCTGGACCATCCCGGCCAAGGTGTACGCGCGTCCGCTTGAGCTGTTCGTCGGACAAAAGCTCAGCAAAAACGATTTCCTCACCGAACTCGATGCCCTGGGCTATCGCCGCGAAGCCGTGAGCAATGGGCCGGGCTCCGCAGCGGTCAACGGCAATACCGTCGATCTGAATACCCGTGGCTTCCAGTTTTATGAAGGTATGGAGAAACCGCAGCCGGTGCATGTGCGCTTCTCCGGTGACTACGTTGCTGAGCTTTCGGCAATCAACGGTTCGAAATTGTCCGTGGTTCGCCTGGAACCGCTGCTGATCGGCGGGATTTACCCGAAAAACCTTGAAGACCGCATTCTGATCAAGATCGATCAGGTGCCGCCGTATCTGCTGGACACCCTCGTTGCTGTAGAAGATCGCGATTTCTACAGTCACTGGGGTGTATCGCCGAAGTCGATTGCCCGCGCCATCTGGGTCAATACCTCCGGCGGCAAGATGACTCAGGGCGGCAGTACGCTGACCCAGCAGTTGGTCAAGAACTTCTACCTGACCAATGAACGCAGCCTGACCCGCAAGCTCACCGAAGCAATGATGGCGATGTTGCTGGAGTTGCATTACGACAAGAAAGACATCCTTGAGGCGTACCTCAACGAAGTCTTCGTCGGTCAGGATGGCCAGCGCGCGGTGCATGGTTTCGGTCTGGCGAGCCAGTTTTTCTTCGGTCAACCCTTGTCCGAGCTGAAACTGCATCAAATAGCGTTGCTGGTCGGCATGGTCAAAGGCCCGTCCTATTACAACCCGCGTCGCAACCCCGAGCGTGCGCTTGAGCGTCGCAACCTGGTGCTCGACGTGCTTGAGCAACAAGGCGTGGCAACGGCAGAGCAGGTCGAAGCTGCGAAGAAAATGCCATTGGGTGTGACCACTCGCGGCAAATTGGCGGACAGCTCGTTTCCAGGCTTTATGGATCTGGTCAAACGCCAGTTGCGCGAAGACTATCGCGACGAAGACTTGACCGAAGAAGGCCTGCGGATCTTCACCAGTTTCGACCCGATTCTGCAGATGAAGGCCGAGTCCTCGGTCAATGACACCTTTAAACGTCTGTCAGGGCGCAAAGGCTCCGATGATGTGGAAGCGGCCATGGTCGTGACCAACCCGGAAACCGGTGAAGTACAGGCGATGATCGGTAGCCGGCAGGCAAGTTTTGCCGGATTCAACCGGGCACTCGATGCCGTGCGTCCGGTGGGTTCGTTGATCAAGCCAGCGGTTTATCTGACCGCGCTGGAGAAACCAAGTCAGTACACACTGACCAGTTGGTTGTCTGACGAACCGCTAGCGGTCAAAGGTGCCGACGGTCAGGTGTGGAAACCGCAGAACTATGATCGCCGCTCCCATGGCACCGTGTTCCTTTATCAGGGCCTGGCGCATTCCTACAATCTGTCGACCTCGCGTCTCGGTCTGGAAGTGGGTGTGCCCAATGTACTCAAGACCTTGGCGCGCCTGGGTGTTACGCGTGAGTTTCCGGCATACCCGTCGATGTTGCTGGGCGCCGGCGGCATGACCCCGATCGAAGTGGCGACCATGTACCAGACGCTGGCCAACGGCGGTTTCAACACGCCAATGCGCGGGATCCGCAGCGTACTGACCGCCGAAGGCGAGCCGCTCAAGCGTTATCCGTTCCAGATTCAGCAGCGTTTTGATCCGGCGTCCATCTATCTGATCCAGAACGCCATGCAGCGCGTGATGCGTGAAGGTACCGGCAGATCGGTTTACAACGTGCTGCCGAAAACCCTGACCCTGGCCGGCAAGACCGGCACCAGTAACGATTCTCGCGACAGTTGGTTCGCAGGTTTCAGTCAGGACGTGCTGGCGGTGGTGTGGCTGGGGCGTGATGACAACGGCAAGACGCCGTTCACCGGCGCCACCGGTGCGTTGCAGGTCTGGACCAGTTTCATGCGCAAGGCCGATCCCCTGCCGCTGGACATGCCGCAACCGGACAACATCGTACAGGCGTGGGTTGACTCTCATACCGGGCAAGGCTCCGATGCCAACTGCCCGGGTGCGGTGCAGATGCCGTATATTCGCGGCAGCGAACCGCCACCCGGCGCCTCGTGTGCGGGCGAAACGCCTGCTACAGGCGAGTCGGTGATGGATTGGGTCAAGGGCTGGATGAATTAAGCAAAGAGGGTTTCAAGTGAACAAGTGGTTGATTCCAGCGGTGACCGCCGTAGCTTTGCTCAGCGGCTGCTCTACCGTACAGCGTGGTTCGATCCCGGTGGTTGATTCCGGTACGGCCGTGTCCAACAGCGAACGAATTTCGGCCAATGGCGGCTTCCGTCAAACCACGGTCAAGCGTCCTGTTCAGGGCCAGACTCAGGCCATTCCACAAGGTGACTCTGGTGTAGTTGTGATGGTGCCAGGTGGCGGCGCGACCACCTCGACGCCGATCAGCACTTCGCCGATCGTGCCGGGTCCGGCGTCCGGTGGCATCACGCCGGGGCCGTACAACCCTTCGCCAGTGGAAGCGGCGCCGATCAACTCCGGCAGCTACAGCATGCCTTCGACGCCAAGTGGCATTCCTTCGGCCAACAGTGGCGGTGGCTTGTCAGCGGATGAGCAACTGGACGGTCCGGTTCTCGCCTTGCTGACCACCGCTCAACAGCAACAGGCCGGTGGCGACCTCAACGGCGCGTCTTCCAGCCTGGAGCGCGCGCAACGTGTAGCCCCGCGTGAGCCGCAAGTGCTCTATCGCCTGGCGCAGGTGCGCATGGCTCAAGGCGATGCGCCGCAGGCCGAACAGTTCGCCCGTCGTGCCTTGACCCTGGCCAACGGTCGTCCGGATTTACAGGCCAGTCTGTGGGAACTGATCGCGCAGGCCCGTGAGAAGCAGGGTGACTCCGCTGGTGCCGCTCTGGCCCGTCAAAAGGCCAAGGTTTCGCTGTGATGGACAGTCGTTTTCCGAAAATCGCCGATCAGCTTTTGTTGATCGAGCGTGAACTGCGTACGCAGGGCATGTGGGATGAAGTCTCGCCGTCCGCCGAAGCCTTGAGCAGTGTCGAGCCGTTTTCGGTCGACACGCTCGATTTCGAGCAGTGGTTGCAATGGATATTCCTGCCACGCATGAAGATGATCCTCGAACAGGATCTGCCGTTACCTAATGCCTCGGGTATTCAGGAAATGGCTGAAATGGTCTTCGCCCAGCGCAATCTGCAGGGCAAGGATCGGCAGCTTCAGGTATTGCTCAAAGAGTTTGACCTGCTCATTACTGCTTCGCGCTGAACCGGAAGCTGCCAGTCATTACTGGCAGTTTTCCGCTATCTGCTTCTGCGTTTCGCCGATGCGCTCTTGACGCTGCGCATCATCAAGCCGCCGCAATTGTCCCTCTACTTCCTCCCGCAAGCGCGGATTGTTCTGCAATTGCGCAAGGTTGGTGCGTGCCTGTTCACAAAATGCTTTGAGCTGCGCTTGCTGGTCGGCGACCTGTTTCTGGACCTTGGCGTCGATGGCTTTCTGATCGCCGAGTACGCCGCTACCGGGCATTGCCGCAGGTTTCGGCGCGGGCGAGGAGGGTGTCTGCACAGAGGTGGACGGCTGGCCTTGGGGAGGTTGTGCATCGAAATGCGTGACACCTTGGGCGTCGACCCATTTGTAGATCTGAGCGGCCGAGCACCAGGGGCTGAGGCCGATCAGCAGTGTGAGGAGGAGCGTTCGCATGCTGATTCCTTGGCAAAATTGCGCAATTGACGCTAACAGAGTAGCGGTTTTCAGGTTTTTTCTTGCGTTCTCATGTGCTTACCCACAATTAAGCACACAGACGACTTGACTTGGAGAGGGCGAAACAGAAGAATCCAAAGTCCGCTGTAGAGGGACTGCCAGAAGCAGACCCTCTCGGTAGATCATGAGGCGCACATCCGCGCCGACCTGTTACACCCGCAACGCGTTACCTCGCGCTGGGTGGGAAAGGCCCGCAACACTTGGGACGATCCCAATACTTGCTCAGTCAGTGCTGACGTAGTCGGCGACCACCGTCGCTCATGCTCTGCCGAGAAGTAAACCTATTAAGACCCGCCCCTATTTTGTGGACGGTATTCTGGCGTTTTAGAGGTGAACAACGTGGAGCTTTTATCTGGCGGTGAGATGCTCGTCCGCTTCTTGCGTGACGAAGGCGTCAAATATATTTACGGGTACCCGGGTGGTGCTCTCCTGCATGTTTACGATGCCCTGTTCAAAGAACCGGAAGTGACCCACATCCTGGTTCGTCACGAACAAGCGGCTACCCATATGGCTGACGGCTATGCCCGTGCCACCGGTAAAGCCGGCGTGGTATTGGTGACTTCCGGTCCAGGCGCCACAAACGCCATCACCGGTATCGCCACGGCCTATATGGATTCGATTCCAATGGTGATCATTTCCGGTCAGGTGCCAAGCACCATGGTCGGCACCGACGCGTTCCAGGAAACCGACATGATCGGTATCTCCCGGCCGATCGTGAAGCACAGCTTCATGATCAAGCACGCCTCGGAAATCCCGGAAGTCATGAAGAAAGCCTTCTACCTGGCACAATCCGGTCGTCCGGGCCCGGTCGTGGTCGATATCCCGAAAGACATGACCAACCCGGCCGAGAAGTTCGAATACGTCTTCCCCAAGAAAGCCAAGCTGCGCTCCTACAGTCCGGCCGTTCGCGGTCACTCCGGGCAAATCCGCAAGGCAGCAGAAATGCTCCTGGCGGCCAAGCGTCCAGTGCTGTACTCCGGCGGCGGCGTGATTCTGGGCAACGGTTCCGCACCGCTGACCGAACTGGCAAAAATGCTCAACCTGCCAGTGACCAACACACTGATGGGCCTGGGCGGGTTCCCTGGCACCGATCGTCAGTTCATCGGCATGCTCGGCATGCACGGCAGCTACACCGCTAACCTGGCGATGCACCATGCTGACGTGATCCTGGCTGTCGGCGCGCGGTTCGACGATCGCGTGATCAACGGCGCGGCGAAGTTCTGCCCGAATGCCAAGATCATTCACATCGATATCGACCCGGCTTCGATTTCCAAGACCATCAAGGCCGACGTGCCGATTGTGGGGCCGGTAGAGAGCGTCCTGACCGAAATGGTCGCGATTCTCAAGGACATCGGCGAGACCCCGAACAAGGAGTCCGTGGCCAGTTGGTGGAAGCAGGTTGATGAATGGCGCGGTGATCGCGGCCTGTTCCCTTACGACAAGGGCGACGGCAGCAAGATCAAGCCACAGACCGTGATCCAAACCCTGTGCGAAGTGACCAAGGGCGATGCCTTTATCACCTCCGACGTGGGTCAGCACCAGATGTTCGCTGCGCAGTACTACACGTTCAACAAGCCGAACCGCTGGATCAACTCCGGTGGCCTGGGCACCATGGGCTTCGGTTTTCCGGCGGCCATGGGTATCAAGTTGAGCTTCCCGGATGAGGACGTTGCCTGCGTGACGGGCGAAGGCAGCATCCAGATGAACATCCAGGAACTGTCGACCTGTCTGCAATATGGCTTGCCGGTGAAGATCGTCATTCTGAACAACGGTGTTCTGGGGATGGTTCGTCAGTGGCAGGACATGAGCTACGGCAGCCGTCACTCGCACTCCTACATGGAATCGCTGCCTGACTTCGTCAAATTGGCTGAAGCTTATGGTCACGTTGGCGTGCGCATTACCGATTCGAAAGATTTGAAGTCGAAGATGGAAGAAGCGTTCGCCATGAAAGATCGCCTGGTGATCATCGATATTTCGGTCGACACCAGTGAGCACGTCTACCCGATGCAGATCAAAGACGGCTCCATGCGCGATATGTGGCTGAGCAAGACGGAGCGTACCTAATCATGCGGCACATTATTTCCTTGCTTCTGGAAAACGAACCCGGTGCTTTGTCTCGCGTAGTCGGCCTGTTCTCGCAGCGCAACTACAACATCGAAAGCCTGACCGTGGCCCCAACCGAAGACCCGACACTGTCGCGTCTGACGCTGACCACGGTTGGCCACGATGAAATCATCGAGCAGATCACCAAAAACCTGAACAAGCTGATCGAAGTGGTCAAGCTGGTGGACCTGTCGGAAAGTGCTCACATCGAGCGCGAACTGATGCTGGTCAAGGTCAAGGCCACTGGCGCTCAGCGCGCCGAGATCAAACGCACTACCGATATCTACCGTGGACAGATCGTCGATGTCAGCGCGAGCGTGTATACCGTTCAATTGACCGGTACCAGCGACAAGCTCGACAGCTTCATTCAGTCCATCGGCACCGCATCGATTCTGGAAACCGTCCGTAGCGGCGTGACCGGCATCGCTCGCGGCGACAAAGTACTCAGCATTTAAACCAAATTAGCGAATGGCCTGAACGGCCTGGATATATAGGGGAAATTCATGAAAGTTTTCTACGATAAAGACTGTGACCTGTCGATCATCCAGGGCAAGAAAGTTGCCATCATCGGTTACGGTTCCCAGGGCCACGCCCAAGCGTGCAACCTGAAAGACTCCGGTGTCGACGTTACCGTTGGTCTGCGTAAAGGTTCGGCTACCGTTGCCAAAGCCGAAGCCCACGGCCTGAAAGTGACCGACGTTGCTTCCGCTGTGGCTTCTGCCGATCTGGTCATGATCCTGACCCCGGACGAGTTCCAGTCCTCCCTGTACAAAAACGAAATCGAACCGAACATCAAGAACGGCGCCACTCTGGCCTTCTCTCACGGTTTCGCGATCCACTACAACCAGGTTGTTCCGCGTGCCGACCTCGACGTGATCATGATCGCGCCGAAAGCTCCAGGCCACACCGTACGTTCCGAATTCGTGAAAGGCGGTGGTATCCCTGACCTGATCGCGATCTACCAGGACGCTTCGGGCAACGCCAAAAACGTAGCGCTGTCCTACGCGGCTGGTGTGGGTGGCGGTCGTACCGGCATCATCGAAACCACCTTCAAGGACGAGACTGAAACCGACCTGTTCGGCGAACAAGCCGTTCTGTGCGGCGGTACCGTTGAGCTGGTGAAAGCCGGTTTCGAAACGCTGGTTGAAGCTGGCTATGCGCCGGAAATGGCTTACTTCGAGTGCCTGCACGAACTGAAACTGATCGTTGACCTCATGTACGAAGGCGGTATCGCCAACATGAACTACTCGATCTCCAACAACGCTGAGTACGGCGAGTACGTGACGGGTCCTGAAGTGATCAACGCCGAATCCCGTCAGGCCATGCGCAACGCCCTGAAACGTATTCAGGACGGCGAATACGCCAAAATGTTCATCAGCGAAGGTGCAACCGGCTACCCTTCGATGACCGCCAAGCGTCGTAACAACGCCGCTCACGGTATCGAAATCATCGGCGAGCAACTGCGCTCCATGATGCCGTGGATCGGTGCCAACAAGATCGTCGACAAAGCCAAAAACTAAGTCCTCGTCTCTTGTACGAAAAACGCGGCCTCGGCCGCGTTTTTTCGTTTGAGGCGGTGGTTCTGGTATAAAGCTGCATCGTTTGTGGCCGAACCGTCGTCACAGACACAGTCGATTTTTTCCAAACCGTTGCAAGGTAATGTCCATGAGCGAACGTCCCGAAGAGCCGAACAAGGCTTCTGACGCCGAAAGCATGCTGCCCATCGATGAGCACATCGAAGAAGGGCACGACGCAGAAGGTCGTAAAGTCCGGCATCGTGGTATCTATCTGCTGCCGAACCTGTTCACCACTGCAAACCTGTTCGCAGGTTTTTATTCCATCATCAATTCGATGAGCGCCCAGGCTGCGTTGAGCGCCGGCGACTCAGTGAACGCGAGCAAGTATTTCGCCTTTGCAGCGATCGCCATTTTCGTCGCCATGGTGCTCGACGGCCTGGACGGTCGCGTCGCGCGCATGACCAATACGCAAAGTGCGTTCGGTGCCGAGTACGACTCGCTGTCGGACATGGTCGCGTTCGGGGTTGCGCCGGCCTTGCTGGCGTTCGGTTGGGCGCTGGGCGACATGGGCAAAGTCGGCTGGATGGTCGCCTTCATCTATGTGGCGGGTGCGGCCTTGCGTTTGGCGCGCTTCAACACCCAGGTCGGTACTGCGGATAAACGCTATTTCATCGGTCTGGCCAGCCCGGCAGCCGCTGGCGTGGTGGCGGGCATTGTCTGGGCGTTCAGTGATTACGGCATTCAGGGCTCGAAAATGTCGTTTCTGGTCGCGTTGATGGTGGCGGCTGCTGGCATGCTGATGGTCAGCAATATCAAGTACAACAGCTTCAAGGAGCTGGACTTGAAAGGGCGCGTGCCTTTCGTGGCGATTCTCGCGGTGGTGCTGGTGTTTGCCGTGGTCTTCAGCGATCCACCGCGCATTCTGCTGCTGGTTTTCCTCGCTTATGCGGCGTCCGGCCCTGTGCAATACCTGTTGCATCTCCGTCGGCACAAAAAGGCCGAGTGATGTAATTTTCCGCATACTCCGCAGTCTATGGGTGCATCTGTCCTCCAAAGCTGCGGAGTTGCCATGCTGATCAAAGTCCCTCAAACGTCTGACTGCCATGAGTCGGATGTCACGCCTGAATCCATTTACCTCTCTCGCCGCCAATTGCTTGGTGCCACTGCTGCCGTTATCGCCGTCAGTAGCCTGCCGCGCTGGGCGAGTGCCGACGATGCCGCTCGCTATGCGGATGTCGAGGCGGGTAAAGCGCCTGCCTGGTTTGCCGAAAAGCTTCCTTCTACTAAATGGGGAGCGGTCAACGTCAAGGGTGAGGCGATTACGCCTTATAAAGACGCGACCCATTACAACAACTTCTATGAGTTTGGTACCGACAAGGGGGATCCGGCTGCAAATGCCGGCTCGCTGAAAACCGAGCCGTGGAGTGTGGTCGTTGACGGGGAGGTAGGTAAGCCCGGACGTTACGCGCTCGAAGACTTCATGAAGCCGTATCAGTTGGAGGAGCGCATTTATCGTCTGCGCTGTGTTGAGGCCTGGTCGATGGTCATTCCATGGATCGGTTTCCCTGTTTCGGCGTTGCTCAAACAGGTCGAGCCGACCTCCAATGCCAAGTACATCCGCTTTGAGACTCTACAGGATCCCAAGAGCATGCCCGGACAGCGCTCTGGTTTTGCCCTGATCGACTGGCCTTATGTAGAAGGCTTGCGTCTGGATGAGGCGATGAATCCTTTGGCTATTCTGGCGGTTGGTATGTATGGCCGTGAGTTGCCCAATCAAAACGGTGCTCCACTGCGCTTGGTAGTGCCATGGAAGTATGGGTTCAAGAGTGTTAAATCCATCGTGCGTATTAGTCTGGTCAGTGAGCAGCCGAAGACGACCTGGCAAAGTATTGCCGCCGATGAGTACGGATTTTATGCGAACGTGAACCCGACGGTTGATCACCCGCGTTGGACGCAAGCTCGGGAGCGGCGCTTGCCCAATAGCCTGTTCAAGCCGAACGTGCGCGATACGCAGATGTTCAACGGCTACGCGGATGAAGTCGCTTCTTTATATACAGGGCTCGATTTGCGGAAGAACTACTGATGCGATTCCCGTTTTGGCGTATAGGCGTTTTCATGGCGGCGGCGGTTTTGCCCTTGCTTTGGTTCTATCAGGCTTTTGCGGATTTGCTTGGTCCCGATCCCGGCAAGGTGCTGGTTGATCGGTTAGGGCTTGGTACGTTGGTGTTGTTGCTGATCACCTTGAGCATGACGCCTTTGCAGAAGCTGACCGGGTGGGCGGGGTGGATCGCAGTTCGTCGGCAGTTGGGGCTTTGGTGTTTTGCCTATGTGGTTCTACATCTATGCAGTTACATGGCATTTATTCTGGGTTTCGATTGGTCCCAGCTAGGGGTAGAACTGCGTAAACGTCCGTACATTATTGTCGGGACACTGGGGTTCCTCGGATTGTTGGCTTTGGCGGTGACTTCCAATCGCTACAGTCAACGCCTTTTGGGTGTTCGATGGAAGAAGTTACATCGACTGGTATACGTGATACTTGGGCTTGGATTGCTGCATATGCTGTGGATCGTACGGGCTGATCTCAAGGAGTGGGCTGTCTATGCTTTTATAGGTGCTCTGCTTCTGTTGCTGCGCGTTCCTCCTGTTGCTCGTCGAGTCCCGCGTTTATTGGCTAGAAAGCAGATTCTGAAAGAAAAGCGAAATTAACGGTTGACGGCAGATTCTGGAAGCCTATAATTCGCCCCACTTCCGGCGCAGTCGAAACGGAAAACTCCTTGAGATTCAATGAGTTATGAAGTTTTCGGCAGCAAGTTGCTTCAGTTCATCGAAGCCAGAAAGAAGTTGAAAAAGAGGTGTTGACAGCAGCGTGTAACGCTGTAGAATTCGCCTCCCGCTGACGAGAGATC